>CADANQ010000042.1:0-15438 GCA_902789365.1 uncultured Eubacteriales bacterium | reverse complement strand
CGGCCGGGTACGAACCCCTCACCGATCCTGCGGGAACGGTTCGGGGTGTCGTTCCGCTTCACCGTACACGCCGCTGAAGCGGATTATAATCGGAGGGAGCTCCCTCCGATACCTCCCCTCTGCTGCCATACGTTCGTTCTCCTTCACACACGACTGAACAGTTACGCCTTATGAACGGATTGCGGGCTTATCGGGAGCACGGCAGAAGACGATGGGCGAGGAACAGGGAGCCTCATCCGTCTCCGCGCTTCAGGCGCGGAGCACCATCCGGGGCTGCCGCCCGCTTCCGCCGGTCCCCAAACAGGGAAAGCTTACGGAGTATCCCTGTTCGTTGAATTCTTCGACCCATTCCAAAACTTCACTCTTCACTCTTCACTCTTCACTCTCAGTTCCATCTCAACTCTCAACTCTCATCTCTCCCCTCTCCCCCCGCTCCCGGCCGTCCCGTCCCGTTTCATGGTCACCGCAAAGCTGATCACGCCGTCCCGGAAGCTGCAGCGCAGGTTCGCTTCCATATGGAACGCGATGTCCCGGGCGATGGACAATCCGATGCCGTAGCCCTGCTTCTGGCTGTTGTGGGAGCCGTCCCGGCGGTAAAAGCGCTCGAAAAACCGGCTGGTGTCCACCTTGCCTTCCCCGGCGTAGGTGTTGGACACCGTAAGCGCCGGATGCCGCCCGCCGGTGAGGGAAATGGAAACGCACCCGCCCTCGTCGCAGTACTTGGCGGCATTGTCCAGCAGGATGGAGCACAATTCCCGCAGGGATTTTTCGTCGCCCCGCACCGTCACGCCGTTTTCCACGGATTTGGAAAACCGCTTGCCGGAGACGGTCACCACGTCCTCAAAATTGTCCGCTTCCTCCGAGACCACGCGGCTCATATCCACCGGCATCAGGTCCTCGGGTTTTTTCTCCCGCATCCGGGCCAGGGTCACCAGCCGCGCCGCCAGGCCGTTCAGGCGCTCCACCTGCTTTAAGGTGCTCCGGGTCCACTTGGTCTCGCCGGAAAGCTTTTCGGTCATTTCGGTGTTGGCGCTGATGACCGCCAGGGGGGTCTTGAGCTCGTGGGACGCGTTGGTGATGAACTGCTGCTGTTTTTCCATGCTTTCCACATAAGGCGCGATAACCTCTCTGGAATAAAGGAAAATGATCATCAGGAAGATGACCGCGATGCACAGCCCGACGATCCACATATAGGATGTAATCTCCTTCAGGATCCAGGCCCGGCTTGTCACGTCGATGAACACATACAGCCTGCCGCCCTCCGTTTTCCGGGAAGCGTAATTGAAATAGAACCGGCCCACCCGCACCCGTCCCCCGGACCCGCCGGAGCGGACGGCCGACCGCACGGCCTCGTCGATCGTCCGTCCGTCCACCGTGGCGATATGCCCGGTGTCGCGGCCGGAAAAATTCCCCTCCGCGTCCGCGGTGACGGAGAAAAACCGCAGCTCGTAAAGCAGCTCCGGGATCTCGTCCACATCGATGCGCTCGTCGTCCGGAAGTCTGCCGGGCAGGCGCCCGCCGTTATCCAGGATGGCCTCCAGCAGGGCGCCGTACTGGATGTCGATCCTGCGGGAGGAGAGGATCAGCACCGCCGACAGCGTCAGGGACACCGCGACGACCAGGGCCGCCGTCGCCACCAGGATGAACCTGTACCTCAGCCGCCTGATCATTTTTCCGCCTCCCGGCACAGCCGCATGCCGCCCGGACGCCGCTCCACCCTGAAGCGCGCCCCCACGCTTGACAGTTTGCCGTTGATATAGCGGACATACAGCTTCAGCGTTTCACCGTCGGCGCCGGCAAAGTCCCTCCATATCCGGGAAAGGATCTCCTTTTCGCTTATTTCCCGGTCCGTGGACCGCATCAGAAGCGCAAGCAGTTCGGTTTCCCGGCCGACCAGGGCGATGGAGTTGACGCATTTCAGTATTCCCTGCCGGATGTCCAGGGTCATCTCTTCCAGCCGCACCGTGTCCGGGGTTCCGGGCGTCCCCCGGCGGATCAGGCTGCGCAACCGGGCCAGCAGTTCCTCCATGGCGAAGGGCTTGGTCAGGTAATCGTCGGCGCCGGCGTCCAGCCCGGCCACCCGGTCCCGCACCTCGGCCTTGGCCGTCAGAAGGAGCACCGGGACGTCCATTCCTTCCTCCCGCATCCTTTTCAGCGCCTCCACCCCGTCCATCACGGGCATCATGATGTCCATCACCGCCGCGTCAAGCCCGCCCTCGCGGGCCCTGGCCAGGGCCTCGGCGCCGTTTTTTGCCGTCACCGTCTCATACCCCGAAAGGGTCAGGTATGCCTCCAGAACGTCCAGCATGTCGTCCTCGTCCTCGGCGATCAGAATCCTCATCCGTCCGTCCTTTCCCCGCTTTCGCGGATCATGTCCCTGATGGCCTGCATCGATACGTCGCAGGCCGCCAGCTCGTCCGCGCAGCGCTTGAGCTCCTCCCATATCAGGTCCCGCCGGGAGAGTTCCCGCTTGTAGGTGATCTCATGCTCCAGCGCCGCCCAGGTATCCATTGCGATGGTTCTCAGCTGCACCTCGGCGTAAAACGCCCCGCCCCCCACCGGGCCGGGGAAGGGGGTGTCCGCCTCCACGATCATATGGTAGCTGCGGTAGCCGTTTTCCTTGGCCCGGGCGATATAATCCTTGCGCTCAACGGCCCGGATGCCGGGATGGCGGGCGATCAGGTCCGCCATCAGGTATACGTCGTCGATAAAGCGGCACACCACCCGGACCCCCACGGCGTCGTATACCGCCGTCAGGGCGTTCTCCGCCGTGGCCTCAAGGCCCCGGCGCTCAAGCTTCAGCCGCATGCTCTCCCCGGTTTTGACGCGCCCCTCGATATGCTCGTACCGTCTTTCGCCGTGAGGCCCGGCGGCGCTGTCGCCGCAGGCTTTTACCGCGCCGATGACGATATCAAGGACGGCGTCCAGTTTATCGGCGTATGGTCCGTAGATCCCGCGATCCATATCCCGCGATCCCTTCCTTCCGTTCTATGAAAGCCTCAGACAGCCAGGCCCCTCACGGCCCGCGGCCGGAATATTTCTCTCTCCGGATCTATTATACTCCATAATTAAGTCATATGTGTGAACAAAAAAGGCAAAAAGCATGCGATTGACATATCGGACGGAGGGGGGTAGTATAATTCCGGCATTTCAATAACCCCCGCCGCCGGGCGGGTAAAACGGAGGACAGCATGGCTTTATACACTTCCGCGGACCAAATCATCGGGAACACCCCGCTGCTTGAACTGACCCATATCGAATCCCTGCCGGGCCTTCGGGCCCGCGTCCTCGCAAAGCTGGAATACCTCAATCCCGCGGGTTCCGTCAAGGACCGGGTCGCCAGGGCCATGATCGACGACGCCGAGGAGAAAGGCCTGCTTTCCCCCGGTTCCGTCATCATCGAGCCCACCAGCGGCAACACCGGCATCGGCCTCGCGTCGGTGGCCGCCGCCAGGGGCTACCGCCTGATCATCGTGATGCCCGACACCATGAGCATGGAGCGCCGCGTCCTGATGACGGCCTACGGCGCGGAGCTGGTCCTTTCCGACGGATCAAAGGGAATGCAGGGCGCCATCGAAAAGGCCGGGGAGCTGAAAAACGCGATCCCCGGCGCCTTCATCCCGGGCCAGTTCGTCAACCCGGCCAACCCCAAAGTCCACCGGGAAACCACAGGCCCCGAGATCTGGCGGGACACCGAAGGCCGGGTGGATGTCTTCGTCGCGGGCGTGGGCACCGGCGGCACGCTGACGGGCGTCGGGCAGTACCTGAAAAGCGTAAATCCCGGCGTTAAGGTTGTCGCCGTGGAGCCCGCCTCATCCGCGGTGCTTTCCGGCATGCCCGCGGGAAAGCACGGTCTCCAGGGCATCGGCGCGGGTTTTGTGCCCCGGGTCCTTGACACCTCCGTGTACGACGAGGTCATCCGGGCAACGGACGACGAGGCCTTCGAAGCCGCCCGCCTGATGGGCAGAAAAGAGGGCGTGCTGGTCGGCATTTCCTCCGGGGCCGCGCTTTTTGCCGCCATGGAGATCGCAAAACGAAAGGAAAATGAAGGAAAGACCGTCGTGGTCCTTCTGCCCGACACCGGCGACAGGTATCTTTCCACCGCCCTGTTCCGGGAGGAATAAAGAGAAAAGCCTTTTCATTTTTGTATTTTCCGGGTATAATATTTCCGGAGCCGGCGGTATTCCGCGCGGCCCGCAAACGCTCTGTCAACTGAAAGGAGTGCGCGTATCATGGGCATTGCTCTGGTCATCATGGCCGCCGGGATCGGTTCCCGCTTCGGCGGCGGCATCAAGCAGCTGGAAAAAGTGGGTCCCGACGGCGAGATCATCATGGATTATTCCATCCACGACGCCATTCAGGCCTCCTTCGACCAGATCGTCTTCGTCATTCGCAGGGATATCGAAAAGGAATTCCGCGAGATCATCGGCGACCGCATCGAAAAGCTCTGCGCCAAACGGAACGTCCGGTGCGATTATGTGTTCCAGGACCTTACCGCCCTGCCGGAGGGCTTTGCCGTTCCGGAGGGCCGCGCCAAGCCCTGGGGGACCTGCCATGCGGTCCTGGCCGCGAAGGAAAAGATCACCGGTCCCTTCGCCGTGATCAACGCCGACGACTATTACGGCAAGGAAGCCTACGCGCGCCTGGCCGCTTTCCTGAAGGATGCCGACGCCTCCGACCCCTCAAGGCTGTGCATGGCGGGCTTTATCCTTGAAAACACCCTGAGCGACAACGGCTCCGTCACCCGCGGCCTGTGCCGCACCGAGGGCTCACGCCTTACAAGCGTGGTTGAGACCAAAAACATCATCAAGACCCCCGAAGGCCCCGAGGCGGACGGCGTCAAACTGGATCCCGCCACCCCGGTATCCATGAACATGTGGGGCCTGACCCCCGCTTTCCTTGAGAACATGGACAAGGCCTTTTCCGTCTTCCTTTCCGGCATGAGCGACCCAAAGAAGGACGAATTCCTCCTGCCCATCTATATCGGCGGGCTCCTGAAGGATAAAAAGGTATCGGTCGAGGTGCTCCCCACCGCGGACAAGTGGTTCGGCGTCACCTACCGCGAGGACAGGGACGCGGTTGCCGAAAGCCTGGCCGCCCTGGCCGACCAGGGCCTCTACACCCGTCCCCTCTTCAGGGATCTGGAGGCATGACGCGCGGGAATCGGTACGCCGCTGTCCGGAGGGCTTTCCTCCGGACGGCGGCGTTTATCCTGCTTGCGGCGCTTTTGTTTACCTCCGCCGGGGGCGAAAGCGTCCGCTGCTCCACCCTCCGGGAAGCCTGGCTCCTGGGGCGGGCCGCGGAGGACGCCCTGGTCAAAGAGGTCTGTTTTTCCCTGCCTCCCGAGGTCCTTATGCAGCCCCACCGCGTCCACGAGGACAAGGGGACCCCGGGGGAATGGGACGAGCACGACGCCGTATGGAACATGATCTACCTGTTCCCGTCGGTTTACATGATGTCCTACGCCGTTTTCCCCCGGGACGGGGAAATGCAGGCGGACCTGGTTTTTTATTACCGGGACGGCGTGCGGCTTAATAACGCGTACCGGAAGGGCGAAACCCTCGCCGGCGCGGAAAAGGCCGCCCTCGACGCGGCGGCGGCGATTGCCGAAAGAGCCGATCCCGCCCTTCCCCCGCGGGAAAGGCTGTTTGCGCTGTGCCGGGATCTCTGCTTCGTTCTTTCCTTCATGGATCCCCGGGACGCCCCGGAGGGATGGGACGTACAAAACTGCGTCACGGCCCTTACCCTGGGCCGCGCCAACTGCCAGGGATACGCCGACGCCTTTTTCCTGACGGCGTCCCTGGCGGGCTTTGAAGTCCGATACCAGAACGGCTGGAACCGCTCCGGAGAAGGCCACACCTGGAACCGGGTGCTCCTTGACGGCGTCTGGCTGGACCTGGACCTGACATGGATGGACGCGAAGGATGGGATCAGTGAAGAATACTTCCTGACGGACCCCTCCGATCCCGGCTCGGCGCATGTCGCCGAGGAGAGCGAATGGCCCCTTTCCCCCAAAGCGCCGTAAGGACCGGGTCCCCTGAAGAGGCGTCCCCTTTTCCGGAGCAAAAAAAGCTTGCTTTTCCCCGCGGCTCTGGGTATAATAACCCGGATCAAGTTTCAGGGAGGACAATGTGAAGACGCTTTTCAAGAACGGGCTTGTCTTCTCCGGCAGCGGGTTCGCGCCGGCCGACATTCTTGTTTCGGACGGGGTGACCGCCGCCGTCGGGCCTTCCGTTTCCGCCCCGGCGGCGGACAGGTGTTTCGATCTTCACGGTCTCAGTGTTTTTCCCGGCTTCGCGGATGTGCACGTGCATCTGCGCGAGCCGGGTTTTTCATATAAGGAGACCATCCTGACGGGCACCATGGCCTGCGCCGCCGGGGGCTATACCGCCGTCTGCGCCATGCCGAACCTGTCCCCCGTGCCCGACAGCCCGGAGAACCTGGCCCTTGAGGAGGAAATCATCCGCCGGGACGCCGTCATCCGCGTGCTGCCCTACGCCTCCATCACCGTGGGCCGCAGGGGCGAGGGCGAGGTTGTGGACATGGAAAGGCTGAAGGGGCGGGTCTGCGGTTTTTCGGACGACGGCACCGGCGTTGTCAGCGCGGATACCATGCGGGAGGCCATGCGCCGGTGCCATGCCGCGGGCTCAATTATCTCGGCCCACTGCGAGGACCTGTCCCTGATCCCGCGCGGCGCGCCCGTACATGCCGGCGCGTGGGCAAAGGCCCACGGCTTTGACGGCATTCCCTCCGAAAGCGAATGGGGCCCCATCGTGCGGGACCTGAAGCTGGCGAAGGAGACCCGCTGCCGCTACCACGTCTGCCATATTTCGACAAAGGAAAGCGCCGCCGCCATCGCCCGGGCCAAAGCCGAAGGCGTTCCCGTCACCTGCGAGACCGCCCCCCATTACCTCCTTTTGTGCGACGAGGACCTGAAGGACGACGGACGGTTCAAGATGAACCCGCCCCTCCGTTCCCGGGAGGACCGGGACGCGCTGGTGAAGGCCTTCATTTCCGGCACGGTGGACTGCCTTGCCACCGACCACGCACCTCACAGCGCCGAAGAAAAATCCCGGGGCCTGAAGGGCAGCGCCATGGGCATCGTGGGGATCGAGACCGCTTTCCCCCTGATGTACACCCATTTCGTCCTGACGGGCCTGATGCCGCTTAAGGACCTTCTGGACAGGATATGCTATACCCCCCGCAGGATCTTTTCCATCGGCGGGGGTATCCGGCCGGGCGAAAGGTTCGAAATGTGTGCCTTTGACCTTAACGAGGAATATGCGATCGATCCGGCGGGATTCCGCTCCATGGGGCGGGCGACGCCCTTTGAAGGCTGGCGCGTCCGCGGACGCTGGCACATGACCTGCTGTGGGGAAAACGTGATCACACCCCGGGGAAAGGAGCCTTCCGCATGATTTTCACCCTCACCGAGAACGTTTCCCTCTCCCCCACGGTCTTCAGTCTCAGGCTGGAGGGCCCCCACGGCGCGGTCCGCCCGGGGCAGTTCGCCCAGGTCAGCGTGCCTGGGCTGTATCTGAGGCGTCCCATCAGCCTGTGCCGCTGGGATGAAAAATCCGTGACCCTGGTCATCCGGGAGGTGGGAAAGGGCACCAAAGCCCTGCGCTCCCTTGCGCCCGGCAGCCCTCTGGACGTCCTGCTTCCCCTGGGAAACGGCTTTGATCCCTCCGCGGCGGGGCAAAAACCGCTGCTGGTGGGCGGCGGCGTGGGCCTGCCGCCCCTTCTGGGGCTGTGCGGGGAGCTGCTTGCCCTGGGCAAAAGCCCCACGGTGCTGTGCGGCTTCTCTTCAAAGTCGGATTCCTTCCTGACGGAGGAATTCCTGTCCCTGGGCTGCGACGTCCGCGTATCCACCCTGGACGGCAGCCTCGGCGCAAAAGGCCTGGTCACCGGGCTGATGGACGGGTGCGATTACGACTTTGTCTTTTCCTGCGGCCCCCGGACCATGATGAAGGCCGTGTTCGACAAAGCGGCCCGCCCCGGGCAGTATTCCTTCGAGGAGCGGATGGCCTGCGGCTTCGGCGCGTGCATGGGCTGTTCCGTACCCACCCGGAGCGGCATGAAACGGGTATGCGCCGACGGGCCGGTATTTCCCGGCGGGGAGGTGATCTGGTGAAGGACCTGAAGGTATCCCTCGGCGGAATCGCGCTGGACAATCCGGTGATCCCGGCCAGCGGCACCTGCGGCTTCGGGAAGGAGCTCTCTGGGTGGTATGACCTGAACATCCTGGGGGCCCTGTCCTTCAAGGGGACCACCATCGCTCCCAGGGACGGAAACGCGGCGCCCCGCGTCGCGGAATGCCCCGCGGGGATGCTCAATTCCGTCGGGCTGCAGAACCCCGGCGCGTATCACGCGGCGGCATATGAATTGCCGGAGCTGAAGTCGTTTTTCCATAAGCCGCTGATCGCCAACATCTCCGGTTTTTCGGAAAAGGACTACGTGGAGGCCGTGGAAATCCTCCAGCGGGACAGCGCCGTCAGGATCCTTGAAATCAACATTTCCTGTCCCAACGTACACGGCGGCGGCATGGCCTTCGGCACCGACCCGAAGATGGCGGCGGCCGTCACCCGAGCCGTTAAGGATGTCGCCGAAAAGCCCGTGTACATGAAGCTGAGCCCCAACGTGACCGACATCGTTTCCATCGCCAGGGCCTGCGTGGACGCGGGCGCCGACGGGCTGAGCCTGATCAACACGCTGCTTGGCATGCGCATCGACCTGAAAAGGAAAAAGCCGGTGCTGGCCAACAAGGTGGGCGGCTATTCCGGGCCAGGCATCTTCCCGGTGGCCCTGAGGATGGTGTGGCAGGTGACCGGCGCGGTGGACGTGCCCGTCATCGGCATGGGCGGCGTTTCCTCCGCGGAGGACGTGATCGAAATGATGTACGCCGGCGCCAAAGCCGTCCAGGTCGGCGCCGCGAACCTGATTGATCCCCTCGCCTGCAAAAAGATCATCGAAGACCTGCCCCGGGCGATGGAGGAATACGGCATCGAGCGCCTCTCCGATATCCGGAGAGTGGAATAAAAAGCAAAAAAACAAAATGGAGGAACCGTATGGCTAAGGATGTAATCATCGCTCTGGATATGAGCAGCGCCGCGGACGTGATGGCTTTCCTGGACCGCTTCACCGGGGTGAAGCCCTATGTGAAGATCGGCATGGAGCTGTTTTACGCCGAGGGCCCGGACATGGTGCGCCGCGTCAAGGACCGCGGGCACAGAATCTTCCTGGACCTGAAGCTCCACGATATCCCGAACACCGTCAAAAAGGCCATGAAGGTGCTGGCCGCGCTGGACGTGGACATGACCAACCTGCACGCCGCCGGCACCATAGCGATGATGGAGGCCGCCCTGGAGGGCCTTGAGCGTCCCGGCGGACATACGGACCTGATCGCCGTCACCCAGCTTACCTCCACCGACGAGGAACGCCTGCATTCGGAGCTGCTCATCAGCGCCGGCATGGAGGAAACGGTGCTTCATTACGCCCGCAACGCCCAACGGGCGGGCCTTGCCGGCGTGGTCTGCAGCCCCCTGGAGGCGGCGGCCGTCAAGGCGGCCTGTCCCGGCTTTATCACCGTAACCCCGGGCATCCGCTTCGCCGACAGCGCCGCCGACGACCAGAAGCGGGTCATGACCCCCGCCCGGGCCCGGGAGAACGGCAGCGACTATATCGTCGTGGGCCGCCCCATCACCCAGTCCCCCGACCCCGTCGCCGCCTACGGGCGCTGCGTCAGCGAATTCCTGGGCCGGTAATTTTCCGCGCCCGTACATCATAACCGCATCAGGAGGATCAGCATCATGGACACAAGGCACGCCATCGCAAAGGATCTGCTCTCCATCCGGGCCGTCTTTCTCAGGCCCGACGACCCCTTCACCTGGGCCAGCGGCATCAGAAGCCCCATTTACTGCGACAACCGCCTCACCCTGACCGCCCCCGAGGTCCGCACCCATGTGGAGGAAGGGCTGAAGGAACTTATCCTCCGGGAATACCCGGAATGCCAGGTGCTGATGGGCACCTCCACCGCCGGCATCGCCCACGCCGCCATCACCGCCCACCTGATGGGCCTCCCGATGGGATACGTCCGCAGCGGCAGCAAGGACCACGGGCGGCAGAACCGCATCGAGGGAAAGCTTGAAAAGGGCCAGAAGGTGGTGGTGGTGGAGGACCTGATCTCCACCGCCGGCTCCGTCCTTGAAGTGGTGGACGCCCTCAGGGAAGAGGGCGGGGACGTGATCGGCATCGCCAGCATCTTTACCTACGGTATGAAGAAGGGGCTGGACCGTCTGGCGGAGGCGAACGTCAGGAACGTGTCCCTCAGCGATTTCGACGCCCTGTGCGAGGCCGCCGCCGAGGAAGGCTATATCCGCCCGGAGGACATCGCCCGTCTGAAAAGGTTCAGGGACAACCCCTCGGACGAGGGCTGGATGAACGCCTGATCCCGCTGTCAAATCCGACCCTTTCATGAAAGGAAACGCCATGCGACATCTGATCAACATCACCGATTTTTCCACCGGGGAGATCGAATCCATCCTGGACCTGGCGGACCTGATGCTTTCGCACCCCGAAAAATACCGGGAGTCCCAGCGGGGCCGCATCCTCGCCACGCTGTTCTTCGAGCCCTCCACCCGCACCCGCCTGTCCTTTGAAAGCGCCATGCTCTCCATGGGCGGCAGCGTCCTGGGCTTCGCCACGGCGGACTCCTCCTCCACCTCCAAGGGGGAAAGCCTCACCGACACCATCCACACCGTGTCCTGCTACTGCGACATCATCGCCATGCGCCATCCCAAGGAAGGCGCGCCCCTGGCCGGAAGCCTGATCAGCGAGGTACCCGTCATCAACGCCGGGGACGGCGGCCACAACCATCCCACCCAGACGCTCACGGACCTGATGACCATCCGCAGGGAAAAAGGCCGGCTGGACCGCCTGACCGTCGGTATGTGCGGCGACCTCAAGTTCGGCCGCACGGTGCACAGCCTGATCGGGGCCATGAGCCGCTACAAGGGCGTGGACTTCGTCCTCATCAGCCCGCCGGAACTCAGGGTGCCGGATTACGTGACTTCCCGGCTGAAGGCCGAAGGCATCCCCTACACCGAAGCCGAAAGCATGGAATCGGTCATGGACCGCCTGGACGTACTGTACATGACCCGGGTCCAGAGAGAGCGCTTCTTCAACGAGGCCGATTACATCCGCCTGAAGGACACCTATATCCTGGACACCGACAAGCTGCGCTTCGCCCGCGATGACCTCAGCATCCTGCATCCGCTGCCCAGGGTCAACGAGATCAGCGTCAAGGTGGACGCCGACCCCCGCGCCGCCTATTTCAAGCAGGTCAAAAACGGGCGCTACGTCCGCATGGCCCTGATCACAAAGCTGCTGGAGCAGGCCTGAGGGCTTCCGCCCCGCATTATCCGTTTGGCTTTCTATTCAGGAGGATAGCGTATGAATATCGATTCCATCAAGCGCGGCATCGTGCTGGACCACATCCGGGCCGGGCGCAGCATGGACCTGTACAGGTACCTGCGCCTGGACGAGCTGGAATGCTCGGTGGCCATCATCAAAAACGTCAAATCCAACGCCATGGGCCGCAAGGACATCATCAAGGTGGACGACGACATCTCCATCGACCTGGACGTGCTGGGCTACATCGATCCCGGCATCACCGTCAACATCATCGAAAACGGCGCCGTCAAGGAAAAAAAGCACCTGAGCCTGCCGGAGAAGCTCACCAACATCATCCACTGCAAAAATCCCCGCTGCATCACCTCCGTCGAACCCGCCCTGGACCATGTGTTCGTCCTTTCGGACCGGGAAAAAGGCGTTTACCGCTGCATCTACTGCGACAGCAAGCACTGACGGGAAAAACAAAAACGCCCCCCGAAACGGCCGCCGGCAAAAAAACGGCGGATCGTTCGGGGGGCTGCTTTTTGCCGGAGAGGCAAATATGACAGATACCGGGATTTACTTTACCGTAACCGTCACCTCCGCTTCCGGCACCGTTTCATTGCCGGCGGCATATACGCGCAGCGTCGCCGTCCCGGGGCTTATTGCCCGCACGACGCCGTAATAATCGATCTCCGCCACGGATGGGTCGTCCGAGGAAAAGGCCGGAACGGCCCCGTTCGGCTCGGGAAGGATCTGTGCGATCACCTGGCCGTATTCCCCCGGGCTCAGCGTAAGGGCGGGCGTCGATACCTCGATCCGCTCCGGTTCGCAAAGAGGCGTCACGAGGGAATCATAGATATGGAGCACAAAGGAATTTTCATTTCCGTTCCGCAGGGTGCCGGTGATTTTTACCTCGCCGGTCTTTTTGAGAAGCAGTCCGCCGTACTCGTCGACCTCCGCCGTTTCGGGATCCGAGGACGTCCAGGCGACCGTACGCTCCTCAGCGTTCTCCGGGACCAGGACATATACGCAGCTGTCCCTTTTTTGACGGATATCCAGGTACACATGGTATTCCGGGAAAAAGATTTTTTCAGCCTTCACTGCGTCCTCTTCCGGGATATACACGGCGTGGAGCCGCGTGTCCCCGTCGATCATGTCCCCGGCCTCGTACGGGGTACGGTCGTCCCGTTCCCAGCCGATGAAAACCAGGCCGTCCCTGACCGGTCCCATCGGGACCGGGTCCGGCCATTTGCCCCGCGGCACCGAAACGGCGCCGATCTCCCGTCCGTCCGACATGAGGGTGACCGTGTCGTAAACGTGGGTCAGCTCCCGGGCGATGTTTTCGCTTATCCATTTCCGGCGCGCGGACATCCACCGCCGGAGGTCCCCGACGGTTTCGTCAAAGCCGGCCGCCCCGCCCTCCGGGCGGCCCCAGCGGAAGGAATCCGCTTCCCAGGACGCCCGGATCTCGGAAGCGAAGGTATCCAGCACGCCGCCCTCCTCAAGGACGCGGCCGAGAAGCGCGTCCAGCTCTCCCCAGCATTCCGTCAGCGTCCGCCCGTATTCCTCATCGAAGGCCCTCAGATGATCCAGCCAGGGCATGCCGCAGTGCTCAAAGCCTTCCGTGCCGCCGTCCCCTGCCCCCAGGGCCAGGTCAAAATCCCAGAGGGGGCCCCAACGCAGCCTGCCGCCCCGTTCCTTGTAAAGGTATGTGCTGGAGGTCCTCATCCCGTCGAAATTCACGGAATACTCCTGGATCCACCAGTAGCGGGCCGCTGACCCGATATCCATGTATTCAGAATAGGGGCGGCCGCCGTTCATGAAATCAGGGCTGAAGACGGCGTTCTCCGTATCCTGCACAAAGCCCGCAATATAATCCCTCTGCGCCGGCTGTCCGGCGTCCTCTGAGGTAAATCCCGGGGAATCCACCCCGAAACGGACCAGCCGGTCCGTGACGAACACGTTTTCCGCGGGTTCGTCCCAAAGGGGGTTCAGGAAAAGCAGGTATCCCCCCGTGATCTCCGGAAACGTTACGTCGTTTTCCGTCAGTTCGTCGACGGCCACCCTGTTTTTCCCGATCCGGACCTGCTCGCACAGGAGATAGCTTCCGTAATACTCCCCGTTCACCACCAGGTCCACCGGAAGGCATTCGGGCGTAAACGGAAGCCCGAATTCGGCGCCGAGAAAGCTGATCAGACGGTTTCTCAAAAGGCTCGGATCATACCGGTTGGCCAGCAGGACCCAGTGCTTGTTTTTTCCCATGCCAAGCAGGTCGGCGCCGTCCTTCAGTTTGATCCTGTAGGGCTTTTTATCCGCGGCCCAGGTGCCGTGCCCCCGCCCGCGGATGTAATCGATTTCCAAATCTCCGGTATCCTCAGGCGCGCTTTCGCCTGAATCGCCGGTATACCCGTCCGGGACCAGGATCCTGAGGGAACCCCCGCGGGCGCGGTAGCTGTGGTCCTCGCTTTCGTTGACCCTTGCGAACTCCTCCGGATCGACGCTGAGCCGGATCACGGGAAGATGACCGGCGCCCAATTGCCCCAGAAGGACCTCTTCGATATAGCTTTCCGGGGACGCCGACGAGGGCGCCGGGAAGCAGCAAACCAAAAAGACCGCGAAAAGGCACAGGACCCGTCCGCGACGCGATTTCATCATTCCCATTCCGTTTTCCTCCGTCCCGTTCATACCGCGTCCGTCCGGCGCGGCGGCGAACGGGCTGACCGTATTATACCACGATCCGCCGCGCCGCAAAATACCCGCGCCGCCCGTTCATCACCTTCCTGACAGCAGCCGGACCGCGTCCCGGTATTCTCCGGGGTACTTCTCCATGTCCAGGAGCGCCCCGATCATGCGCAGGCGGTCCTCGGCGACAGCGCGGCGCGCCGCTCCTTTCCGGCGTACGCGGCGCCCGGACGGCCGGACGGCGCCATGCGCCCGGCGGCGGTGTGTCCCTGCGGCGATTTGTCTTTGAGTCATTTTCCGTTTCCTCCCTTTTGTTTTTTGCGTTTCTTACCGAAAATGCCGAGGGAATGACGTTTCCCCCGTCCGTCCCCTTGTTCAGCCGGGGTCCGGTCGCCCCGAAAAAAGGCGGGACCTTCCCCGCGGCATGCGCGGATCAGGTCCTGCCTTGGCGTACTTATTATTTTGTTTTTCCGTCATTCGGCGGCGGTCCCGGCCGCGGAGGGGACCTTCAGGCCGTTGGGCACGCCCCGCCAGACATTCAGGGGCCAGACGACCTGCACGACATGGCCGACGATCATGTCCCGGCTGATGGTGCCGACCGCCCGGGAATCGTTGGAATTGTTCCTGTGGTCGCCCATGACGAAATACTGTCCCTCGCCCACGGTCCATTCGCCGTTGTTGATATATCCGGCCCTGTAGGCCTGGGTGATATAGGGCTCTTCATAGGCGATGCCGTTGACGAAAAGGTTCCCGTTGACCAGCGTCACCGTGTCGCCGGGCAGGCCGATGACACGCTTGACGAAATTGGTGTCCCCGCGGCCGGGATAGCGGCAGATAACCACGTCGAACCTTTCGGGCCCGCCGCCCATGGTCCAGCGGGGAGCGGCTTCCTTGGCCTCGTTGGACTGCCAGGGGAAGCACAGCCAGTTGCTGGAATACTGGAACTTGGTGACCAGCATGATTTCCTTGTCCTGCAGGGTATCCTGCATGGAATGCCCGTCCACCCGGACGAACTCAAACAGGAAGGTACGGATGGCCAGCGCCAGGACGACCGCCACCACGATGGTCAGAACCCACTCCAGGATTTCCCTCCACAAAGGCTTTTTCGGCTTGTCCGCCTTTCTATTGGATACTACCTCCAGTTTTGCCATCGATCCATTCTCCTTTTTTCCATGCCGGCAAAACCCGGCAGGCACTTTGAGCACATAATATAATACACGAAATCCTCCGGAACGTCAATTCGGGCGAATATCTTTTCTATTTCGAGTGAAGTGCAAAAGTAACTTCCAGAGTGGGGGTAAGGAAGTGGAAGTTAGTCTTACAAGAGAATCCAGTTGGAAATTAGTAGTACACTTGGCATAG
>CADANQ010000041.1 GCA_902789365.1 uncultured Eubacteriales bacterium | reverse complement strand
GTTTCCCTTCCCCGGACTCCGTTCTTCGCCCGGGGGGCTCGCGGGGGGTACGGGTACCCCCCGCGGTATCTGTTCTGTCCGCAGGACTGAACAGATACCATGATACCGTAAATTTTCATCCTTTTCCTGCGGCGCTACGGCCTGTTTAAATCGGTCTGGTCCTGCCAATTCGCCCGATCCTCCCACTTCATATCCTTCCAGATATCGGCGTCAGCATACGGCGCACAAGCCCTCGCCTGGCTGACAACTTCCTCCGGAGTGTCCCCATACAGCGGCGGACAATCCCCGATGGCGTTTTCAATCTTCATGTCGGCCTGTTCCCATATGCAGGACTTTACCCACAAAGCTTTTACTATTGCAATCAGGATAGGCAGAAGCAGTAACAGAACGAAGACCGCCGTGCCGGCTGACGTGCTGAAATCTGTGAATAACCTGGCTATTAATAGACCCAGCGGCATTCCGGGGAAAATAGTCAGAATGGCCAGGAGCGCTTCCTTGTTTTGCCTCTCGTTCCCCTTTAAGTCCTCGGTCACCCATACCGCCGGTTGATGGCAGTAAACGCATCTGCATACGCCACCCGCATATCGGAGAAAATCTCCTTTCTTTGGGCCCGGCTTTTTCAGCTGCTTCAGGACTTCCGGCTGTGTTTCCTTCATCATTTTAAGCATCGCTTCCTCCTCGGAAAATGCTTTCACGGAAAAACTCGCCGACAGTTTGACGGTATTGATCTTATTGCAGCAGGAGCAAGTGAAAAGACAAAACAGCTTTTCAAAGCATATCGCGTACCAGATGCGACGTTCCTGACGCCTTTTTATCGATTTTGTGATGATCACCGAATCCATATGCTTCCTCCCTTACCGATCATAACATGAAAGCGCTCCCTTCGCGCTTTCTCCGCCCCGGAAGAAACGCGCCCCCGCATCACGCGTTTCAGCACGTCCCCCCGCCGGCGGAAAGCCTCAGGCGCCGAAAAGCGCCCCGGCTTTTTTCATCCTTTCGGCGATGGGGACCCCAAAGGGGCAGCGGGGCTCGCATCGGCGGCAGCCGATACAATCGCCCGCTTTAGAGCCCAGGGCAAGGTAATGGGACCGGACGCTCTGCGGAACTTCCTCCCGTGAAGCGGCCAGGTCGTAAAACTTGTTGACCATGGCGATGTCGATATCCTTCGGGCAGGGCCTGCAGTGTCCGCAGTAGGTACACTGCCCGCGGTACGCGTGCAGAGGCGCGGAAGCGATGACGGAGGCGTAATCCTTTTCGTCGTCGGAGGCGGTTTCATACGCGGCCGCGGCGTCGATCTGCTCCGGCGTATCGTACCCGCACAGAACGGAGCAGACCGCGGGACGGGTCAGCGCGTAATGGATCAGCTGCACCGGGGTGAAGGCCGTCCCGAAGGGAGAGCGTTTTTCATCCAGCAGGGCCCCGCCGAAAAAGCCCTTCATCACGGTAATGCCCACGTCCCGCGTTTCGCACAGGCGGTACAGCGCCTCCCGCTCCGGATCGATGCCGCTCAGCGCTTCGTCGTAACCTGAGAACATCGTGTTCAGATCCTCGCTTGCGGGCTTCATGTCAAAGGCGGGATTGACGCTGAAGAGGATCATTTCAATAAAACCGGACTCCGCCGCCATCGCCGCGATGCGCGGGTTGTGGGTGCTCAGGCCGATATGCCGGATCAGGCCGGAATCTTTCAGGGACCGGACATAGCCGATGAATTCCGTATCCATGCAGGCGTTCCAGTCTTCAGCGGAATCCACATAGTGGATCATGCCCAGGTCGATATACCCGCCCCCGATGCGCCTTATCAGATCCTCGAAGGCAGGCCTCACAAAGCGCATATCGCGTGTGCGCACATACTGACCGCCCTGCCAGGTGGAGCCGATGTGCCCCTGCACGATCCATTCGCCGCGGCAGGGGGCGATGGCCTCGCCGATGATGTCCCTGGATTTGGGGTCCGCCATCCAGCAGTCGATAATATTGACGCCAAGGCCGTGGGCATGGCGGATCAGCCCCATCGAATGCTCTTTGGGATGCCGCTCAAGCCATTCCCCTCCGAAGCCCACCTCGCTGACCATCAGATCTGTTTTGCCAAGTCTGCGCATTTTCATCCTTCATCGCCTCCCGATTTGAAAGCCGGTTCAAAATCCTCCAGGTACTTCCTGACGGAACGGGACATCTCCCGGGAAAAATCGGATTCGTACTTCCTTTCGCAGAAAGCCCGCATCCATTTTTCAAATCCTTCTCCGCCGGCTCTTTCCCGGAACATTTCCCGTGTTTCCTCCTCAGAAAGCACATGGTAGGCGTTTTCGCGCACAATGTATTTCCGTGCGAACCGCGGCGTTCTTTCCCGCTCCTTCTGCCTTTGCGTCGGATAGCCGAAAACCACCATGGCGGCGGGGAACACGTATTCGGGAAGGGATAGAATCTCCCTCTGTTTCTCGGCGTTTTCCATGATGTCGCCGATATAGCAGGACCCGATTCCCAGCGCCTCCGCGGCGATCACCGCGTTCTGGGCGGCAATGCAGGCGTCGCTGACGGCCAGCATCAGATCTCCCGCCTCCGGCTTTCTCGGTGAGCATCCCGCGTAGGAGAAAGCGTTGTACCATTTCAGGCAGTCCGCGCAGAAAACCAGCACCAGGTCCGCCTGTTCGATGAAGGGCTGATGATCGCAGGAAACGCTCAGGGCATGTTTCTTTCCGGTATCCGTGATTCTGAGGACCGTGTACAATTGCTGATTCCCGGCCGTGGGCGCGCGTGATGAGGCTTCCAGAATCATTTCCGCCGTCTCCTCCGGGATCCTTTCGCCTGTAAATACGCGAACGCTTTTCCTCTCCGACAAAATCTTCAATACCCGGTCCATACGACACACTCCTTTCCGCAGCCAGGTTTTTTCCGTATTCTTCCCGGCCGTTCCCGTCATCGCCCGGTCAGCGCGCGAACGATTCCCGGGTGGATCACACGCGCGCTGTGCCGGTCGAACAGCGCGAAACGCCCGCAGTCCCACCACAAGCAGGGGATGCCTCTGTGACGGGCGCTTGCGGTGAAAAACGCCGCGTGGCGTTCCCGGGCCTCTTCATTTTCCTTGTCCTCGGAACCGAACTCCCCGATCACAAGCGGAGCATCGTGCTTTTTTGAAAACACTGCCAGGCTGTCCGTCAGGTTTTCGATCTGTTTTTCATCCGCCTCGCCGCCCCAGTTGTCCCGACCTTCAACGGTCTTCAGCCAGCAGAAGGACTGCGGGTCATAATTGTGGACCTGCAGGATGATCCGTCCCGGAGAAGGATCCTCCGGCAGGCGGAAAGCGTCCAGGGTGCGCGCCGTATGCCCCGCGGAATACGTCTGCACTGAAAGGATCCGCTTCCGGTTTTCTCCCCCGGCGGAGCGCACCGTCTCTGCGAATCTCCTTATCCAGCGGTTGTGGGCCTCGTACGCGCCGTCATACGGGGTCTGGCTCCAGTTTTCCCGGCCGTCCAGCATTTCGTTGAAGGCCTCGAAAACAAGCCTCTCCCCCGTATTCGCAAACCGTTCCGCGATCTGCAGCCAAAGGCCGTCGAAACGCCCGCCGTAAATTTCGTGCCAGCGTTCCCCGGCCTGCAGCCAGCCGTGGGCCCCGGCGTCATGATGGACATTCACGAAGCATGCCATCCCTTCGTCCAGGATCCACCCGGCGACCTCGGCCACCCGGTCCATCCATGCCAGGTCCGCTTTTCCGTCCCTGTCCAGATGCTGCGCCCAGGTAACAGGCAGTCGGACGGCGTCAAAGCCCGCGTCCCGGACGGCGCGGATCAGTCCGCGGCTGACGGGCGGGTTATGCCACGCGGTTTCGGCCTCCCGGGGGGCAACGATCTCCTCCGGCGCCGCCCCGCGCTTCATCGCGTCAAGGCTGTTGCCCAGGTTCCATCCGGCATGGATGGAAGAAACCAGGCGCTGAGCCGGTGTCTGATCGGTCATCGGGATCCCTCCGCTTTGCCGTTCCGCCGGAAAACGCACGATTTTCTTTCTTTTACTATAATCCCATCGCGCCCGTTCGTCAACGGATGAATCCGCGTCATTCGGCATTGACAGGCCCGCCGCTTTCCCATATGATGGTCATATGCCCCGTTTCATGACACCGCAAAAAAAGGAAAACAAGCAGCCATGACATCAAAACGTATTGTCCGGAGCGGCAGCCAACGCGAAATGACCAAAAAAGCCCTTTCCGTCGCCTGGCCGGCCATGGCGGAAAGCTTTTTCGTTACCCTGGCCGGGATGATCGACACCATGATGGTCTCGGCGCTGGGGAGCTACGCCGTTGCCGCCGTCGGCCTCACCGCGCAGCCGAAATTCATCGGCCTGACGCTCTTTTTCGGCATCAACGTGGCTCTTTCGGCTTTGGTGGCGCGGCGCAAGGGCGAGGAAAGGCGGGAGAACGCCAATGAGATCTTTTTGACCGCTCTGATCCTGACGCTGGCCCTGTGCGCCGTGGTTACGGTGATCTTTACGGTCTTCGCCCCGCAGTTCATGACGCTGTCGGGCAGCAACGCGGATACCCATGAGGCGGCGGTGGAATATTTCCGCATCATCATGGGCGGCATGGTCTTCAACGTGCTGACGATGGTGATCAATTCCGCCCAGCGGGGCAGCGGAAACACCCGTCTGTCCATGACGACCAACCTGGTCAGCAGCGCGGTAAACATCCTGTTCAATTATCTTTTGATCGAAGGGCACTGGGGTTTTCCCGCCTGGGGAATCCGCGGCGCGGCCATCGCCACGGTCCTCGGCACGGTGGTGTCCGCCGCCATGGCCGTTTTTTCCCTTTTCAGGCGCACCAGCTATATCCGCGTCCGGGAGATGATCAGCCTGCGCGTCAGGTGCACCATGGACAGCGTCCGGTCCATCTGGCGTCTGGCCTATAACACATCCCTTGAAAACATTGCCATGCGCGTCGGCTTCCTCGCCACGGCCCTTCTGGCGGCGAGGCTCGGCACCGGCGAGTTCGCGGCCCACAACGTCGCCATGAATCTTTTGGGGCTGGGCTTTTCCTTCGCGGACGGGATGCAGGTGGCCGCCGTGGCCCTCGCCGGCCAGTCGCTCGGGGCCGGAAAGAAGGATGACGCCAGGCAATACGGCGCCATATGCCAGCGGATCGGGTTCCTGATCTCCGTGGGACTGGCCCTTTTTCTCCTGTTCGGCGGAAGATGGTATTACTCCCTCTATTTCCGCGAGGAGGGGATCATTTCCATGGGACTGCTTATCAACCGCTATACCATGGTGATTGTGCTTTTGCAGATATCCCAGATCATCTATACCGGCTGCCTGCGGGCAGCGGGGGACGTCAGGTATACCCTGATCGGGGCGCTGATTTCGGTTACCCTGATCCGTACCCTGGTCACATGCGTCCTGGTTCTGGCGTTCAATTTGGGCCTGCACGGCATCTGGCTCGGAATCCTTTCCGACCAGCTGTCCCGGTTCCTGCTGATGCGCCGGCGCTTCCGCCAGGGCAAATGGGTGGATCTGCGCATCTGATCCCATGACCGCAAACAACGGCCCCCGAAGGATGCCTTCACATCGCGGGGGCCGCCGTTTTTGCGCGCGGCCTTAAAAGGTCACATGGCGCAGAATTCGTCGATATCCTTTTTGATCACTTCCAGGCTGGACCGCCAGAAATCCGGATCCCTGACGTCGATGCCCACCCCGGCGGCCACGTCCGCCACCTTCGCGCTGCCGCAGGCGCGCAGAAGGGCGCAGTAATCTTCCGCGAAGGCGCTGCCTTTTTCAAGATACCGGGCGAACACGCCCTTGCCGAACAGCAGGCCGAAGGCGTAGGGGAAGTTGTAGAAATTATACCCGGAAGAATAATAATGGCTCTTGCAGGCCCACATGTAGGGATGCCTCTCGTCCCTGCTCAGGCCGTCGCTGTAACTCGCCTCCTGGGCGCGGAGCATGGCGTCCTTCAGTTCCTCCACCGTCATCGCGTGGTCCGCCCGGATGTCGATGACCTCGCTTTCAAACAGGAAGCGGCTGTAGATGTCCACCACGGTCTGGGTGGCCTCCATCAGGCCGTTCTCCAAAAGGTTCAGCCTTTCCTCCCTGCCGCAGGACGCGAGCGCCTGGTAGCTGAGCATGGTCTCGTTGAAGATGCTGGCGGTCTCGGCCAGGGGCATGGGCGTGTCGATCATCATATAGGGCAGTCCCGCCATACAGCGGTTGTGCCAGGCGTGACCCAGCTCGTGGGCCAGGGTGCTCACGTCGGAAAAGCTTCCCTGGAAGTTGGTCATCACAAGGCTACGGTCCGCAAAATGGACGCCGGCGCAGAAGGCCCCGCCGGTCTTTCCGTCCCGGGGATACAGGTCGATCCACCGCTGATCAAAGGCATTGTCCATGAATTCCGCCATTTTGGGCGTAAACTTGCCCATCTCCCGCAATAGGATCTCCCTGGCTTCCTCCGCGGTGTACCGCTTTGTTACTTTCCCCACCGGCGCGAACAGATCCCGGAAAGGAAGCCCGTCGGGATGACCCAGCATCCTTCCCTTGGCCCGGAGGTAGCGGCGGAAATGAGGCAGGTATTCCCTGACGGCGGTCCACAGCGCGTCCAGCGTCTGCCGGTCCATCCGGCTCTGCGATAGGGTCATGTCCAGCACCGAATCGTATCCCCGGGCTTTGGCCAGGGTCCTCGCCTCCATCTTGACGCTGTTCAGGCAGTAGCTCATGGGCAGCTCGATTTTTGCATAGGCCGCGATCTCGGCGTTGTACGCGTCCCTGCGCACCACCGGGTCCGGATCGTACGCTTTCCCGCGCACCGCCGACAGGGGCAGCTTTTCGTCCCGGTAATCCACGCTGAGGGTGGAATCCAGCTTGTCCCGCAGCTGGCTGAAGGCGCTGCCGCCGGAAAGCTGCATTTCCAATATCCAGGGCTCGATCTCCTCCGGGATCAGGTGCTTCGCGTTTTCCCGGATCTCCCGAAGCGCGAATCCCACTTTTCCGAGCACCTTTGACTCCGCGATGGCCTTGTCCAGGTCCTTCACGCCGGCCACAAAGCGCTCGATGCCGGAGAAGACCGGCTGAAGCTCGGTATAGATCATATTCATCCGGTCGTCGGCCCGGTTGGCTTTGTCGTTGGTCGCGTCCACAGCCAGGGTGCACCCGATGAAAGTCCCAAGCCTGTCAAGCTTCGCCGACAGCTTTTCGCTTTCGTCCACCAGCATTTCCATCTTTTTGACCTCGGGGACGGTTTCGTCCGCAAGAAGAGACTTAAGCTTTTCCCCGTCCCCTTTCAGGCTGTCAAGATCGGATAAAAACCGTTCGTCGTCAAATCCTTCATACAGATAGCTGAGATCCCATTTGTCGTTCATGTCGTTTCCTCCACGTTATCAGATTGATTAATCGATTTATTCCGCCGCGCTGTTTCGGGGGTTTTTCGTTCACCCGATCAGCATGACAACCTTGTGATACGCGATTCCTTTCATTCGCCCGCCGTTCCGTATACGACATCCAGGGCAAGCTCAATCTCGTCCAGCTTTCCCGTGACGGCCTTCCGGTTCCCGGTCTCCCGGAATCCCTCCTTTTCATACAGCTTCCTGGCGCGGGCGTTGTTTTCCAGGATCCACAGGACCGGCATAAAGCGGCATTGGCTGACCGCGTGACGCAGCAGCGCCGTTCCGTATCCCCTGTTCTGTCTGTCCGGAAGGACATAGAGGTCCTCGATCAGGCTGTCCTTCACCGAAACGACGCCCGCCGGATCCGGATCCTCCAGCATCCAGAAGCGGCTGCCTTCATCCATTTTCCGCGCAATATACTTTTCCTGATGTTCGTGAGTGTGAAGCGCCACGAAATCCGCCGTGCAGAAGTCCCGATGGGATTCCTGCCAGGACACGGAATGGACTTCCGCCGCCCGTCGGATATCGGACCGTTCCACAGGAACGATGATCACTTTCCCGCCCCCCTGTACCGGTTTTCCCGCGGCAAAGGATACCTCACGCCCCTGAAATAGGCGTCCAGGGCCGCGATATGATCCTCAGCGAACAGTTCCGGAAGCTCGTCCTCAGCAAAAAAACGCAGTTCATAGGATTCCTCGTCGATCCTCGGCTCCCCGCTGACGACGCTTGCGGCGTACATGGCGGAAATGACGTGGGCGGCGTCCCCGTTGCTCCACACCATATCGTGGTTATGGAATATGCCGAGGAAATACTCCAGCCTGACCTCCAGGCCCGTCTCCTCCCGTATTTCCCGGAGGCAGGCCTGTTCGTAGGTCTCGTTCATCTCAAGGAGTCCGCCGATCAGGCCCCATTTGCCGTTGTCCGTCCGGCGCTGAAACAATATCTTCCCATCCCTGACGATCAGCGCGCCCGCGCAGTTCAGGATGAGCTTCCGGGGGCCCGTCACCTTCCTCAGGTCATGAATATAATCCATTTTTCAGTCGTCCTCCCCGTCCCAGTCGTCTTCGTCCGTCATTTCCTCGATGAATTTCCGATCGTCGGTTTTCACTGCGTCAAACCTCGCGCCGCAGCGGGGGCAGGTCATGGTATTCTGACGGAATTCGGCCCCGCATACGGAACATACGTGATCGTCCCTGTCATAATAATGCGGACGATCGATGCGGGTCGCTTTCCCTTTTGTTTCCGACGTCCTGCCGCCGTTTGACACGGCGGCGGCCAATAACAGAGCAATGAACGCCGCCCCGACCCCGATCCAGATGTATGCCGGCATGGGTGTTCAAAAGCTCTGTCGGGAGGTCCGTCAGCGTCTGAGCGATTTCCCTTGCCTGTCGGACGTTCATGCCCGAATCGATCAACAGAAGGAAGGCTTATTGACTTTAGGGCCCTTGCAGCCCAGGCAAGGGGCTTCCCTGTCAAGCGCTTTGGCGCACAGGCTGCAGTCCAGGCCGCAGGGCGTGATCATCCTTGCAGTGAACATTCCCGTCTCTCCGTTCATGGGTCATCCCTCCTGATGGATCGTATTCGTTTATACCGCGGAAGCCGCTTTGACCAGGACGGACCCCGGAACAGCGGGAACCGTCCGTTCAGAAGGTCCAGGGCAGATACGCCGCGGCAACGGCCAGAAGCACCGACGGAAGCATGTTGGCGACCGACACCTTTTTCCCCCACACCAGGTTGACGCCGACGCAGAAAATCAGGACCGAGCCGATCAGCGAAAGATAGGCGATCGCAAGGTCGGTCATCACCGGCGATACCAGCCGCGCCAGAAGGGTCACCGCGCCCTCAAACACAAACACCGGAATGGCCGAAAAGGCGCAGCCCTTTCCCATGGAGGAGGTCATCACCAGAATGATAATGAAATCCAGCACGGCCTTTACGCCGAGGGTGGACGGATCCCCCAGGATCCCGTCCTGGATCGCCCCGACGATGGCCATGGCGCCGATGCAGACGGTGAGGGACGCGGTGACGAAGGCGCTGACGAACTGCCTGTCGCCGCTGTTGCCCGTTTTTTGTTTCAGCCATTCCCCGAACCGCTCGAATCCTTTTTCTATCCCGATTATTTCCCCGATCACCGTGCCCAGGGCCAGGCAGAGGACCACCAGCATGGACCGCCCGCTGACGATGGAACCCGCGTCGATCTTCAGCATCCCCTGCATCGCACCGGCGACGGCGATAAAAATCACGCTTACGCCGCAGGCTTTGGTCAAAGCGTCCTGCTGGTCATCCCGAAACAGCCTCCCCGCAAAATGCCCCGCCAGCCCGCCCGCGACAATGGCGGCGGCGTTCAGAACGGTCCCTGTCCCGATCATGCGAAAAACCTCTCAAATCTCCGGTTTGCCTTTGATTCTGTATAAATTATATGCCCGCCGCAAAAAAATCACAATGGAAAAAAGCGGGCTTTTCGTTTATGTTTCCGCCATGCCTCCGTCCGGCGCGGACCGGAGCCTCTCAACGCTTGAATTATCGCGCCGAATATGATATTTTTTTATGAGTATAAAACGGCCGAGCCGAAAAACGATTCGGGAACAGAAACAAGGAAGGTGCATCCGATGAAAAACAAGGGATATGTAAAAGGCGGAAACCCCTACCTGCCCCTATGGGAGCATATACCGGACGGCGAGCCCCGGGTGTTTACTTATCAGGGCGAGACCCGCGTCTATGTCTACGGTTCCCACGACACGGAAAAAACGGAATACTGCGGGCGGGATTACACGGTATGGTCCGCGCCGGTAACGGACCTGACGAACTGGACCTGCCACGGAACCTGCTACCGGGCGGCGGACAACAGCATCCTGTACGCGCCGGACGCCGTGCAAAAGGGAGACACCTTCTATCTGTACGCGGCGGAGCAAAAGGGATCGGTAATCCGGGTGGCAAAATCCAAAACGCCCTGGGGACCCTTTACGGATCCGGTAAAAACGGATCTCGGCTTCGATCCCGGTGTTCTGGTGGACGACGACGGGCGCGTATACGCCTACTGGGGGTTCTGCGCCTGCTATTGCGCGGAACTGGAGGAGGATATGGCCACCATCCGCCCGGGCACGCTGCGGGAGCACCCGATGGGCCACTGCGACGCAGATTTCCCGTGGCTGAAAGGCGAAAAGGATCACATCAACGCGGACGACGGCTTTTTCGAGGCCTCCAGCCCCCGGAAGATCATGGGAAAATATGTCTATATCTATTCGAAACGGACCGGAAAGCCTGTTTCCTCTCTGGGAGTCGAAGGGCCGAACAACGGCTTCCTGTCCTACAAGTGGAGCGACAAGCCCCTGGACGGCTTCCGGGATGGCGGGGATATCAGCTTCAACGGCGGGGAAATCCTGCCGGACGGGAACGGAAACGGCGTCATGTCCTACCGCTGGGGCAACAACCACGGCTCCGTTATGGAGATCAACGGGCAATGGTATGTTTTTTATCACCGGCATACGGGCACGAACGAGTACTCCCGCCAGGCCATGCTGGAGCCCATTGACGCGGCGCTCGGAAAGGACGGGAAGATATACCTGGGAAGGATCGTCTATCGGGAGGGGGAGCCCGTATCCTGCGGCCCTGTGGAAATGACCTCCCAGGGGCCGCAGGTCGACGGCCTGGACGCCCGCAAATGGATCTCCGCCGGATACGCCTGTCACCTGTACAGGCCGGGTGGCCATCGGGCTTTTATCTCCCCGGTATATGAAAAGCGCGATGATATCTCCGCGCCGGTCATGGGAATCGGCGACGGCGTGACGGTGGGGTTCCGGTACCTCCGCTTCGGGCCCAATTCCCCGAAAAAAATCACGATGGTGTTTTCAAGCCCGGTCAGGGCGTCCGTTATCGTCCGGGCAGATGATTATCAGGGAAAAGAAATCGCCGCGGCAAATATCGAGCCTGGCGCCGCTGAGGTCACGGTCCCGCTGGAAGCGGGGCTGATCGGCCGGCGGGCGGTATATTTCGATTTCAGGATTCCCGACAGCGAAGCAAATATCACATTTGACCGGTTTACCTTCGACGATGAATAAAAAAGGCGCGGCAGCGGTTTTTCGCTCGCCGCGGACAGACCCGAAGGGCATGGGGCGATCATCCGTCCCGCCCGGAAACGTTCATCGTTTTCAGCGGCGTCTCCTCCATAAATTTCAGGACCTGTTCCCGGTTTTTCAGGGCGGTTCCCGCCCCCAAAGCCGTGACGCACACCGCGCCGCAGGCATTGGCAAAGGAAAGCGCCTCCTCCGGGCTCTTCCCCATCAGAAGCTCCGAAATAAAGCCGGCGGCAAAGTTATCCCCCGCGCCGGTGCTGTCCACGGCGTCGACCGCGTACGCCGGAAGCCGGACGGTTTTTCCCCCCGACTTCATGCACACGCCTCGGCCGCCCAGCTTCACGATCACATGGCGGACGCCCAGAGCCAGAAGGGCGTCCGCCGTTTTTTCAGCGTCCTCCGTCCCGGTCAGGTCCCGGGCCTCGTCCTCGTTGGGGGTAAGGTAATCGATCATCGGAAAGGAATCCCGCAGGTCTTCCGCCTTCAGGGACCGGTCATAGGGCAGCTTTGTATCGGCGATTACGATCTGGCCCGCCTCCTTTGCCGCCTTTACCACGGAATAAACGATCCCGGGATCGTCAAAGGGCGGTCGAAACAGGGATCCGAGCAAAAGCGCCCTCGCGCCGGTAAAGGCCGCGGGGTTCTTTTCCGGATGAAAGTTAAACCGGTGCGAAGGGTTCGTGACCGACCTGCGCGAGCCGTCCCCGCGGATAAACAGCGTCGTCACGGGGGTCGCCGGTCCCGCCGCGATATGCTCGATGTTTACCCCGGCCCTTTTCAGCGCGGCGCGCACCAGATCGCCCGCCGCGTCCTCGCCCAGGGCGCAAAAGATCCCCGTTTTCAGCCCCAGCTTCGCCGCGGCCATGGCCGCGTTGACCGCTTCCCCGCCCACGTTCAGGGCCGCGGATTCCGCCCGGTAACCGGACGCGGACACCGGTTAGTACCCGATCTCCCTCAGGATCCTGTCCGTCACCCGGGCGACCCTGAGGGAGAATTCTTTCGACACATGGGGTCTGTCCCCCCGCAGGACGCAAAGACTCATCTGCTCAATTTCCAGGGCATAGTTGTTGGGCGCGTCGACTTCTCTGGTCACCGCCGCGCCGTCCCGGATTACCGTATAGGGGATTTTTCCGCTCTGATTGAATTCCGCGGGGGACACGATCGTTCCCCGGGTCCCGTCCCATCATCCACAGGGCCATGCTGACGCAGTAGCAGCCGAGATCGTACAGGGCGCCGCCATAGGTCTCCTTCCTGAGGCGGATGTCCGTATCCCCCCGCCTCGGCGTGATAAACGCTGATTCCAGATAGCGGATATCTCCCACCGCGCCGGATTCGATCTCCTCCCGGACGGCGCGGACAAAGGGGCTGTGCAGATAGGCGAAGGCCTCCATCAGGTTTACCCCGTTTTCCTCCGCCGCGCGGAACATTTTCTCGGCCTGCTTTTCGTTTACGGCCAGAGGCTTTTCGCACAGGACGTGCTTTCTCGCCTTCAGGGCCTTCACCGTCCACTCACAGTGAAGATCATTGGACAGCGGGATGTACACCGCCTCCACCTCCGGGTCCTCCAGCAGCGCGTCATAGCCGGTATACGCCTTTTTAAACCCGAACGCGTCCCGGTATTTTTCGGCCTTTTCGGTTTTTCTGCCCGCGACGGCGTAAAGCTCGCAGTGCTCCGCCCGCCGCATGCCGGGAATCGTTTGTCCCCAGGCGATATCCGCCGTGCCAAGAACGCCCCAACGCACCTTTCTCATGATTCTTCCTCCCCTTATTGACATTTCCGGTTTGCCGCGTTTATTGTAAACCTTTCAGTTCACTCTAAGTCAACGTTTTCATTTTATGCCGGGGTCTTTCGTAAAAAAGCGCCGCGCCCTTTGAGCGCGGCGGAAAGCCTGATCCGGTCCGGGAAAATAAAACGGGATTTGAATTACAGGTCCACCTTCGGGATCCCGTCGAAGCCCTTCTGAAGGTCCTCGTCCGTCGGGATGTAATCGGTCATCAGACCGTCGTGGAATTTTTCGTACGCCACCAGGTCGAAATAGCCGGTGCCTGTGAGGCCGAAGAGAATGGTCTTTTCTTCGCCGGTTTCCTTGCATTTCATGGCCTCGTCGATGGCCGCGCGGATGGCATGGGCGCTTTCCGGCGCGGGCAGGATGCCCTCGACCCGGGCAAATTCCTCGGCCGCGCGGAACACGCTGGTCTGCTCCACGCTGCGGGCTTCCATAAAGCCGTCGTGATACAGCTGGGAAAGGATGCTGCTCATGCCGTGGTACCTGAGTCCGCCGGCATGGTTGGGTGCGGGCATAAAGCCGCTGCCAAGGGTATACATTTTCGCCATGGGACAGACCTTGCCGGTATCGCAGAAGTCGTAGGCGAAGCGGCCGCGGGTAAAGCTGGGGCAGGAGGCGGGCTCCACGGCAATGATGCGGTAATCCTTTTCCCCCCGGAGCTTTTCGCCCATGAACGGGGCGATCAGGCCGCCCAGGTTGCTTCCGCCGCCGGCGCAGCCGATGATGATGTCCGGCACGATGCCGTACTTATCCATGGCCGTCTTGGCCTCCACGCCGATAACGCTCTGGTGCAGCAGCACCTGGTTAAGCACGCTGCCCAGCACATAGCGGTAGCCGGGATTGCTGACGGCCACCTCCACAGCCTCGGAGATGGCGCAGCCGAGAGACCCGCCGGTCCCGGGGAAACGGGAGAGGATGTCCCGGCCTACATTCGTGGTTTCGGAGGGCGAGGGCACCACCGAAGCGCCGTAGGTACGCATAACCTCCCGGCGGAAGGGCTTCTGTTCATAGCTGACCTTCACCATGTACACCTTGCAGTCCAGGCCGAAATAGGAACAGGCCATGGAGAGCGCCGTACCCCACTGGCCGGCTCCGGTCTCGGTGGTTACGCCCCTGAGGCCCTGCTGTTTGGCATAATAGGCCTGGGCGATGGCCGAATTGAGTTTGTGGGAACCGGAGGTGTTGTTGCCCTCAAATTTGTAATAGATTTTCGCGGGGGTTCCCAGCTTCTTTTCCAGGCAGTAGGCCCGAACCAGGGGCGAGGGACGGTACATCCTGTAGAAATTCAGGATCTCCTGGGGGATCGGGTAATAACGGGTATCGTTGTCCAGCTCCTGTTTGACCAGCTCCTCGCAGAACACCGGGGCCAGCTCTTCCGCGGTCATGGGCTTCAGGGTGCCGGGGTTCAGAAGCGGAGCGGGCTTTACCTTCATATCGGCCCGGACATTGTACCAGGCGGTGGGCATTTCTTCTTCTTCCAGATAAATCTTGTAGGGGATTTCGTTCGGGGTCTTCATGGCCGTCTCTCCTTTCAATCTGTCGGGGAGATTTTTTGCATTAAAAAACCTGCCCCAGTAATTGTTTGCTGGGACAGGAACGTTTCATTCCTGCGGTGCCACCCGGCTTGACGCTTTCGCGCCCGCTCGACCCGTACAATCATACGGTATCCTTTGATCACGGAGGGAATATCTCCGTCTCCCCTACTCAGGCTCCACGCCCGTTCGGTTCGCCCTCGAAAGGCCATTCGCCCTGCCGACGCGCCGCGATTCCACCGTCCGCGGCTCTCTTGACCGCCGGGTAAAGGGGTACTCTTCTTTGTCTCAGGTTTAAATGAATTTTAACAGGCTCCCGCTTTTTCGTCAAGCGGTGTTCGCCGCGTTTTAACGGAAATACAATCGAAATACAGTCGCCTCCCTCTTTACCTGTGACCGCCGCCGGGACGGCCCCAGCCGCCGGGCTGGCCGCTGCCATCGCCTGGCTGACCGCTGCCGTCGCCGGGTTGACCCCATCCGCCGCCGGGCTGGCCCCAGCCGCCGCCGGGGCCCCGGCCGCCGCCCATCATCTGGCCGGTCATGACGGTCACCTGTTCGCCGTTGACCATCACGGTGCCGCCGTTGATCTGGCCGGTTCTGTCATAATCAAAGGGTGTCTGGGCGGTGATGTTCACATTGCCGCCGTTGATCACGATGGACCCGTTGGCGTCCAGGGCGTCCGTGTCCCCCCTGCCCATGGCAACGGTGATATCTCCGCCGTTGATGACGATCCATACCTCATAAGCCGAGGATTTCGATGTGGCGTTGATGCCGTCGTCCGACGCGGCTACGCTGACCTTGCCGCCATTCAAAAGGACATAGGTTCCCTCGATGCCCTCGGCGGCTGTTACGGCGATATCGCCGCCGTCAATGCGCACCACGCTGGTTCCCCTGATCCCGTCGCCCGACGCGGCGATATTGATGCTTCCGCCGAGAATGACCACATAGCCCAGGGAATCGTCGTCGTCGTTATCGGCTCTGATGCCGTTTTTGCATTGCGTCACATTGATCGATCCGTCCGCGATCTGCACGCTGTCGTTGGCTTCCAGGGCATTGCCTGAGCAGGAGATATTCCAGACGCCGCCGGTCACCTTCAGGTCGTCCTTGGATACGGCCCCGTTGTCGGAGGACGCGATATTCAGAACGCCCAGACCGTTCAGGACCAGGTCCTGTTTGGAGAAAATGACCCCGTCCGCCTTGTCGGAGCCGTTCTTCGCAAAGGTCCCTGTCACGCTCAGGGTGTTTTCGCTCCCTTCGGATGTGGTGACGAAGGCCTTATCGCAGGTTTTCACATAGATAACGGGCGCCGAGGTATTGGTCACATTCACGCCGTCCAGGACGATCTGTACCTTATCCTTTTCCCCCGCTTCGACGAGGATTGTGTATTCCTCCGCGCTGCCGGTGAAAACATACACGCCCTCCGTGTCGATGGTCACGCTGCCGCCGTCGCTCACGGTATAAAAGACCGCTTCGGAAGTGTCGGCCTCCTGCCTCAGATCCCGGTCGGAGAAAAGATCGTCCGCCCCGAGGGTCCCGATCAGCTGATCCTTGTCGGGCGACGCCGCGAGTGAGGCGGCCGGAATTGACGCCGCGGAAAAGATGATGGCCGCGGCCGCGAATGCGCTCAGGGTTTTTTTCACATTTTCGAACATTTTTCAGTCCTCCTTTTTTCATCCTTGACGTTTTGCCGGAAGCCGTCTTTTCCCCCGGCAGCGTCATCTTATCCCCGGTAGATTGAAATTATATTGAATCACATCCCTATTTTTCACTTTTTTCGCCGTTTTTTCAATCCTTTTTTTACCGCGAGCAAACTTTTTTCATTCCGCTTTCCATAAATATGCGCGGGCTTTGTCCCGTTCATCGTAAGCCCGAAAACAAAAAACCTTCTTGCCCCGCCCGCGGCCCGCATGCTATGATAATTCAGGAAAGGCAGGGATCGGGAATGAATATCCTTCTTGTCGAGGACGAGGACGGCCTCAGGGCCGCGCTTTTAAAGGAACTGGAGGACGAAGGATGGAAGGCGGACGGCGCCGCGAACGGCCCGGACGGCCTTGATATGCTCCTCAGCGGGATCTACGACCTGGCGGTCCTGGACATCATGCTTCCGGGAATCGACGGCCTTCAGATCCTTGCGAGGATCCGTTCGGAAGGCATGACGACCCCGGTCATTCTCCTGACAGCCCTGGACCGGGTGGACGACAAGGTGCGCGGGATGGACGGCGGCGCCGACGATTACCTGACCAAGCCCTTTGACCTGAGGGAACTGAAAGCCCGCATCCGCATGGTGCTTCGCCGGCACGGCGGCAGCGCCGCGGACAACGACCTGCATTTGGGCGGCGTGACCCTCGGCTGCGATTCCTGCGTGCTTTCGGACGCGTCCACGGGCAAAAGCATCCGCCTCGCGGGCAGAGAATTCCAGCTGATGGAATACCTGATGCGCAACCACAGCCGGGTGCTGACCCGTGAAATGATCACCGAAAAAATCTGGGGCTTCGATTCGGACGCGGAATACAACAACGTGGACGTTTATATCAGCTTCATCCGCAAAAAACTGGCCTATATCGGAGCCGACGTGCGCATCCGGGCGGTTCGCGGTGTCGGCTATATCCTGGAGACGGAAAAATGATCGCAAAGCTGAAAAGGAAGATCTTCTTTTCCATGGAAATCACCGCTTTGGCAATCCTCCTGGCGGTGCTCGCGGTGATCAACGTATCCAACGGCGTCACCTATGCCCGCAACCAGAAGGAAGTCCTGCGCCTGGCGCTGGAAACCGTGAACGCCCTGGACCGGGAGACGCGGGAAAACGCGGAGATCGTCAATAACGCTCCCGCCGGAGAGCCTCCGGAGGACGGGACGTTCCCCGCGGGGGAGGGGCCTTTCCGCCCCGCAGCGGGCGGCCCGATGGGCCCTCCCCTTGACGACGCCCTGATGGTGCGGGACGCGAACCTGCACGGACGGCGGGCCCTGTCCCTGATGATGAGCAGCGACATGGCCGCCGTCAGCGTCGACCAGGACGGCAAGGCCATCCACGCCCTGGGATTCGCCGAGGGCATGGATTCCGCCGCCCTGGATGCGCTTTGCCAAAGCATCCTGTCCCTCGGACGCACGGAGGGAACCGCCTCCGGATACCAGTTCGCCGTATCCTCCAGCGGCTCGCGCAGGTGCGTCGCCCTGATCCGGTCCGACGTTTTTTCGGCGGGGATACTGCCCCTCATGCTGCTCTCCCTCGGAATCTTCCTGACCGCCGCGGCAATCTTCGGGTTTTTCTTTTACCGCCTTTCTTCCCGACTGACGGCGCCGGTGGAAAACGCCATGCGTGAGGAAAAGGAATTCATCGCCAACGCCGGGCACGAGCTCAAAACCCCGGTCGCCGTGATCAGAGCCAACGCGGACGTGCTGGAAAAGGAGACGGGCCGTTCCAAATGGCTTGACTACATCCATTCCGAAACGGACCGCATGACGGACCTGATCACCCAGATGCTTCAGCTTTCCCGCCTGGACTGGGAGATCAATTCCCCTCTCCGCCCGGAGCAGGCCCCCGAGACAGACCTGTACCCGCCGGTCATGGAATCGGCCCTGCCCTTTGAAAGCGCCGCGTACGAGAGCGGATGCGTCCTTGAAATCAGCGCGGCAGAGGACGCGCGCGCCTGCGTGTCCCCGCAGGATATCGGGCAGATGACCGGGATCCTCCTGGACAACGCGGTCCGGCACGCCGGAAAGGGCGGCAGGATCCGCCTGAATCTCATCAGGGCGGGGGGCGGCGCCGAGCTGAGCGTATCCAATACGGGCAAACCGATCCCGAAGGAGGAGCTGCCCCGCCTTTTCGAACGCTTCCACCGTTCCGATCCTTCCCGCAAATACGACAGCGGCACCTTCGGTCTGGGGCTTTCCATACTCAAATCCCTGGCGGAAAAAAACCGGGGAAGCGTGGAATGCGTGTCGGACGAAAAGGAAACGCGTTTCACCGTCCGGCTGCCCGGCCCCGACCGGAGGGACAAAAAAAGCTGAACGCCCTCTATTTCCCCGTAAGCCCGCCGCCCGGGGAGGTCCGCAGCGACGGAATATGCGAAGAGCCGATCTCACATCCCACGTCTTTTTTTCGCTTGACTTTGCGCTGTTTTGCGGTATCCTATTATTAAATGGAATTCCGCAAAGCAGCATATTTTTTTACCTGTCCCATAAGGAGGTTTGATCCATGCTGAAGGACTTTGAAAGCAAAAAACCGGACGACAAGACCGCGTTGAAGGCTGAGATCAGGGAGCTGAACGAAGAACTCGCCACGCTTCCCCAGCAGCTGAAGGAAAAAAAGCTGCCTGTGTTTGTTCTGATCGAAGGCTGGTCCGCCGCGGGCAAGGGCAGCCTGATCAAGGAGCTTATCAGCGAGCTTGACCCCCGTTTTTACAACGTCAAATCCCCGGTGATTCAGCCGGAAAGGGAAATGCGGTATCCTTTCCTGTACCCCTACGCCACCCTGATCCCCGAAAACGGGAAGATCATGTTTCTGGATTCCGGCTGGATGGAAAGCGCGGTCCGCAAATTCCTGGCCCACGAGATCACCAAGGGCGAATACCGACGCCGCATCCGCCAGGTGAACGAGTTCGAGCGCCAGCTCAGGGACGGCGGGTATGTCGTGATCAAAATTTTCCTGCACATCGGCAGGGATGAGCAGTACAGCCGCCTGAAGGCCCTGGCGGAACACCAGGACACCGGCTGGCGCGTGACGAACGAGGACCTGTGGCAGCTGAGGGATTACAGCCGCTTCCTTGAGGCCTATGACGAATTCATGGATAAGACCGACGACGAGGTGCGCTGGCATGTGCTGGACGGCACCCACCGCATGACCGCCGTCCGGGACGCCATGAAGCTGATGGTGCGCGAAATGGGGCGCGCCCTCCGTGAAGAGCGCTACTGCGGCTCCCCCTTCAAGGAGGATTTCCCCCTTGTCCCGATGCCCGCCCTCAGGGATGTGGACCTGACGCCGACCATCTCCGACGAGGATTACAAAAAGAAACTCAAAAAGCTGCAGGCGCGTCTCAGCGAGCTGCACAACATCATCTACCGCAAAAAGATTCCCGTCGTCCTCTGTTACGAGGGCTGGGACGCCGCCGGGAAGGGCGGAAACATCCGGCGGGTAGCCTATCCGCTGGATCCCAGGGGCTTTGACGTGCAGCCCATCGCCTCCCCGCTGCCCCACGAACTGAACCGTCAGTACCTGTGGCGCTTCTGGACCCGCCTGCCCCGCAGCGGCCATATCACCATCTTTGACCGCACCTGGTACGGCAGGGTGATGGTGGAGCGCCTGGAGGGGTTCTGCTCCGAAAAAGACTGGAAGCGCGCCTATAACGAAATCAACGAATTTGAACGCATGCTGACCGACTGGGGCGCGGTGGTGCTGAAATTCTGGATTCACATCGATTCCGACACCCAGCTGGCGCGTTTCACGGACCGCCAGAATACCCCCGAAAAGCAATGGAAGATTACCGACGAGGACTGGCGCAACCGTGAAAAATGGCCCCAGTACGAGGTGGCTGTGGACGAGATGCTCCAAAAGACCTCCACGAAGAACGCGCCGTGGTACATTATCGAATCCAACGACAAGAAATACGCCCGTATCAGGACCCTCGAGATCATCGTCGACGCCCTCGAAAAAGCCTGCGACGGCCAGTTCGCCCGGTCCGCGGGCTATGAAGAGGAATAACCCCGGGCATACAGCCTGTAAATAACAAAAAACGGGAAAACCCGTTGGACCGGAGGAACTCATGGCCCTGAAATACCTGATCGTCGGTTCGGGCTACCGTTCGGAATACTACGGACGCATCGCCAAGGCATGGCCGAAGCTGTTCAACGCCCGGTATCTGGTGCGCAGCCAGGAAAAAGCCGCCCTGATCAAGGCCCATACCGGATGCGAGGTCTGTACCGACCTGAAAAGCGCCCTCGCCTTCGGCCCGGACTTTGCCGTCGTCGCCGTGGACCGGGGGCACAACGCCCAGGTCATTTCTCAGTTTGTTTCCCTCGGCCTGCCCGTCGCAGCCGAAACGCCCCTGGGCTGCGATATGGAATCCCTGAAAGCGCTGTGGAACCTGCATGAAAAAGGCAAAAAAATCGTCAGCCTGGAGCAGTACCCGCGGCATCCCGTCCTGGCCGAAGGCCTTTCCGCCGTCGCCCGGGGTGTGATCGGAACGCCGCAGACGGCATACCTCAGTCTGATGCACGATTACCACGCCGCGTCCCTGTTAAGGCACATGCTCCTGACCGGGCACGAGGAATACAGCATGCGGGGTGTCCGCACCTCCTTCGCCGCCGCCGAGACCGATTCCAGATACGGCGCGATCAGGGACGGAAAATACGCTCTCCGGGAAAGGGATATGGCGCATATTACCTACGAGAGCGGAAAAACCGCCGTCTATGATTTTTCTCCCGTCCAGTACCGTTCCTTTATACGTTCCAGGCATCTGTCCGTCCGGGGAAGCCGGGGCGAATGGAGCGACACCGTCATCCTTCACCTTGACGAGGACGGCCTGCCCGCCCGCACCTTCCTGATGGCCGAGCTCCCGAAAAAATACCAAAGTCTTGACAGTCAGGCCCTCCGGGACCTGCGCAAGACCCGTTCCGAAGAGCTTTTCCTGGACACCTGCCACGACGAGTACGCCATCGCCACCATGCTCCTTGACATGGGAGACTGGCTGAACGGAGGCGAGCCGCCATGCCCCCTGTGGGAATCGTTGGACGACGCGGTCTTCTGGCTTTGCATGGAAGAAACCGTCCGGCGTCCCTGGGAGGAAATCATATCGCCGAAAACGCCATGGAGCGATCCGGGCTGACAGGTCGGCTGGCCGGTTGACCCCCGAAAGCGAAAAAAATACCGAAGTACGAACACAAGCCTGAAAAAGGGCCGGGGAAGCGGCATTCCGCCGCTTCCCCGGTCCGTCTTTTCCGAGCGTCTCCCGTTGTTACCCGGAAACCCGAGAAATCCTCAAATCCGAAATGAACTTCATGATCATGTCCACCGTCTCGTTTTCAGCGGGCACGCTGGCCCCCCCGACGGCCTTGTCGGATACGAATATCGTCAGCTTATAACCGTCCCTCACCGTCATCATCCGGGTAAAATCGATCTCGTGGATGATCATCACCAGGGTGCCGTCCGCCGCTTCCAGAATATCGTATGGATCGTACTGCTCGGCTTCCGTGTCATATGAAAGCGCCCGGGCGCAGTCCTGCACCGCGTCGCTGTCCCAGGATTCGCGGGTAAAAGTGACGCCGTTCATCATTTCCTCATAGGAAATCGTGACATCAATCATCGGAAGGCTCATGTCGGTGCTTTCCGGAAGAAGATAGACCACCGTGGGCTCGAGCCAGAACTCCTCGGCGCTCTCATAGCCGTCGGGAAGGGTATATGACACGCCGAAAGAAGGCTCAACTTCCGCCGTTTCGGCCGACACGGCTCCGAACGCAAGCAGCAGGATTACACAGAGAATCATCGACAGTATCTTTTTCATCTTTTTCCCTCCATATATAATAAAATTACACGGCCTTACGGAACTCCGGTTCCGTAAGGGCCGCCGCGGCGGTCTCCTCCGGCTTCCCGTCCGGCCTGATCCAGTCCTCCGCGGCTTCCCGGGGGAGGATCAGGGGCATCCGGTTGTGGATGAAACGAATGCTTTCTCCCGCTTCCCTGGTCAGGATGACGTAATGGGGAAGCCCGTTCTCCATACGGTACAGCCCGCACATCCATAAAGCATGGGTTTCAGAGAACCTGAAAAGATATTTTTCCCCGGTTCTGACACGGCCCTGTCCGTCCGTAAGGTGAAGCCACTCATAATACCAGGAAGCGGGAACGGCGCACCTGCGGAGCGCCCAGCTTTCGGCAAATGTCGGTTTCATCGCCGCGGTTTCGCTCCTGGCGTTGATCAGGAGCGTTTTTCCGCCGTAGCCCCAACGCATCGGGAACACCGCGGCTTCTCCTCTCCTGTTCGTGGCAAGGACCGGCGAAACATTGCCCGGACGAACCTCCCCCGCCGTAACCGCCGCGGCGCCCGGGAACATGGTCAAAAGCGGCGAACGGTTCATCTTTTCCACGTAAGGCCTGAGCTCCGGTGATTCCTCCAGAAAATACCTCGCGCACATTTCCCTTCGGACCTCCCTGCGCATCCCCGCCCTTCCCGGGCGGTTTATTCCCCGGACATCATACCACATACCGCCGCAAAAGGCCACATCCTTTCACCAAGCGCTCAATTTTTTACGAAAGCGCCCTGCCGCTCCGTGTCTCCTCCCTTTTTTACAAAGCGCGGCGGGGTTGTTTCCAGGAGCGATATCCGATATAATGGACAGGAAAAAAGAAACGGGGGAATCCGTATGCTCCGGACCTTTGATACATCCATGCTGCGCAAAAAGACCGACCTCTGCGGGCTGTGGCATTTGACCGCGGGAGTTTTTTCAGGCCCCGCCTATGTGCCCGGATGCGTCGAATGCGTCCCCGGGCTGGAGAATTACCGCGGGGTCTCCGTATATGAAAGAAAAATCACATGCGGGGGAAACATGCTCTTTTCCTTTTCCGGCGTCAGCCGCTTTGCCCGGGTATTTCTGGACGGTAAAGAGCTCGGAACCCACGAAGGGCCTTATACCGGGTTTTCCGTCCTCGCCCGCGCCCTTTCCGAAGGGGAACATCTTTTGCGGGTGGAGGCGGACAACCGTTTCGGCGAGGAAAGCGCCCTCTCCGTTCCCAACGATTATATGACCTACGGCGGCATCACCCGCGCCTGCGAAGCGGAAAAGGTGGGAAACGCTTATCTTTCCGGCCTGACCCTTGTCCCGGACGGAACGGAAGGAAACTGGTCCCTCCGCGTCCGCGTCCGGGCAAACAGCGTCCTTAATCCCTTTGAGGGAACGATCCGCTGCGAAATCGGCGGACGCGTTTTCCAGCTCGGCGGGGTAAAGGTTCCGGGCGGCGCTTTCGCGGATATCGACGAAAGCTTTATCGTGCCCGGCGCCGAAGCCTGGTCCCCGGAAGACCCACAAATGACGTCGGTCAGATGCGTACTTTCCGTTGACGGCGCGGACGCGGACGACCTGATCGAGCGTACCGGCTTCAGAACGGTCCGGGTCCGCGGCAGGGAGATTTTTATGAACGGACGCCCCCTGAGGATCAAAGGATTCAACCGCCACGAGGACCACGCCCTGTACGGCTGCGCCCTCCCGCCCGCCGCCATGGCCGCGGATATACAGATCATCCGTTCCCTGGGGGGCAACGCGGTGCGCACCAGCCATTATCCAAACGATCCGTACTTCCTGGACCTGTGCGACGAAGAGGGCATCCTGGTCTGGGAGGAATCCCACGCCCGCGGCCTTCACAGGGAGCAGATGCTTCGGCCGGCTTTCCTGTCCCAGAGCGTCCGCTGCGCGGAGGAAATGATTCTGAGAGACATTAGCCATCCTTCCATATTTATCTGGGGCCTTCTGAACGAATGCGCCGCCGACTGCGCGGAATGCGTACCGGTCTATGAGCGGCTTGTCACCCTCATCCGCGGTCTGGATCCTTCCCGTCCGGTCACCTCCGCCACCTGCCGGCCCGCGGCCTGTGTCAATGGCAAAAAGTCCGTACCAGCTCCCGGCTTTTCCGACGGGGACGCGACGCTGCATCTGTACGACGTGATATCCTTCAACTGTTATCCCGGCTGGTACCTGGACATCCCCTCAGACGAATACCTGAAGAACGTGCGCGCCTGGGCCGAAAAGAACGGGGGGAAGGACAAGCCCTTCATCGTCAGCGAAATCGGCGCCGGCGCAATCTACGGCTACCGCAGCCCCGCCGGGCCAAAGTGGAGCGAGGAACGGCAGGCGGACATCCTCCGTGAACAGCTTACGGCCGTCAGGAACGACCGTGAAATCGCGGGCGTCTTCATCTGGCAGCTGGCCGACTGCCGGGTGTCGGACGAATGGTTCGCCTCAAGGCCCCGCACCATGAACAACAAGGGCGTAACGGACGAATACCGCAGGATGAAGCTGTCCTGCGGCACGGTGAAGGAGATCTTTATGTCTGAAGGATAAAAGAAATTTGTTTTTTCTGTTGACAAAGCCGTTCCATATGATTAGAATAGTTATTGTGCGGGTGTAACTCAATGGTAGAGTTCCAGCTTCCCAAGCTGGCTACGTGGGTTCGATTCCCATCACCCGCTCCATTTCATGCGTATACGCATGAAGCACCCGGCTGGATGCCGGCGAATTCCGCACTGCCGGCTCATGATCCCGGCATCAATATCGCGTTTGGACGTTTAAGGAGGAGATTCCCATGGCCAAGGAACATTTTGAACGCAATAAGCCGCATGTCAATATCGGGACCATCGGTCACGTTGACCACGGCAAGACCACCCTGACCGCCGCCATCACGATGGTG
>CADANQ010000040.1 GCA_902789365.1 uncultured Eubacteriales bacterium | reverse complement strand
CTATGCCAAGTGTACTACTAATTTCCAACTGGATTCTCTTGTAAGACTAACTTCCACTTCCTTACCCCCACTCTGGAAGTTACTTTTGCACTTCACTGAAAAAGGAACCCATTGCCTGCCGTGCCGTAAAACATTTGACTTTTATCTGTAATAATGATATAAATATAGATGGTCTTTTGGGTACCCAATAAACCCCGATGGAAGGTGAACCGCATGGCAAAAGCTAAAAAGGATTCCTATAAAAAGCTGATCCGAATCGCCGTCGTCCTGGCCGTTCTGGCCGTCATTTTCGGCGCGGGCCACGTCTGGCTCACGCATCTGTACGAAAATGAGAAGGCGGCCGCCGAGGCCGCCAGGGAAGAGCGCAACGCTTCCCTGATCCGTCAGCATCAGCAGGCCACCAGCGAATACCAGGCGGCCCTTCGGTCGTCGGAATCGACAGCCGTGTGGCCCACGCCCACGGGCATCGGCTGGGAAGTGGTCGACCTGAGCGAATTCCCCCTCACCACCGCCACCCGTTCCTATACCGTCACCCGCTCCGAGCTCATCAGCGGCGGCATGCTGCTGCTCAACCGCTGGCATTCCCTTCCCGCCGATTTCCCGGAGGACGAGGTCGTATCCGTTCAGTCCGTCGACAAATCCATCCCGGTGTCCGGCTCCAGGGTCAAGCTGTTCCCCACCGCCATCGTCGCCATCAGCGATATGCTTAAAGGCGCCGCGGACGAGGGCTATGAAAACTTCGTGGTTCAGAACGGCTACCGCACCATGGCGGAGCAGACCAAACTGTATCAGGACCGGGAGGCCCAGTACGCCTCAAGCTTCAGCGGCGACGCCCTGAGGGAAAAGGTCACCGCCACCGTCAATTATCCCGGCACCAGCGAATACCAGAGCGGGCTTTCCTTTAACATCGAGCGCTGGAAGAAAAACGACGCCGAATTCAACTCCCCCAAGTTCCACACCACCGAGCACAGCGACTGGCTGCTGGCCAATTCCTGGCGCTACGGCATCGTTTTCCGTTTCCCGGTGACCAATTATCCCAATTCCGCCGTGACCGACAAATCCTTCAAGACCGGCGAGAGCAAGTCCCTGATGATTTACCGTTACGTCGGCAAGGGCAATGCGGCCGCCATGCATGCGATGGATTTCTGCATGGAGGAATACATCGAATACATGATCGCCCATCCCCACGTGGCCGTATATGAAGACGGCAATCTCCGCTATGAGATCATCCGCGTTTCCGGCGGGGACACATCCTCCGACGCGACGGTCTATGTATCCTCCTCCTGCAAGGACGTTTCCGCTTCCACCGACAACATGGGCGGCATCATCGTCGTGATGTCTTACTGATTCGAATCCGATAAGGGGGCATTCCATTATGAGCGAAGTATTTCATCCCCGTTTCTCCGTCACCATGGAAAACGGCGGCGTCATGTCCGGCGAGCTTTATCCCGAATACGCGCCTCAGTCCGTCGGCAACTTTATCGCGCTGGCCAACAGCGGCTTTTATGACGGGCTCACCTTTCACCGGATCATTCCCAATTTCATGATCCAGGGCGGCGACCCCAAGGGCAACGGCATGGGCGGCCCCAACTATTCCATTAAGGGCGAATTCGCTGCCAACGGAGTAGCGAACCCCCTGAAGCACACCTACGGCGTGCTTTCGATGGCCCGTTCCTCCCATCCCGATTCCGCGGGATCGCAGTTTTTCATCATGGTGGCCGCGGCGCCGCATCTTGACGGGCAGTACGCCGCCTTCGGCAAGGTCCTCAGCGGCATGGAAACCGCGGACGCCATCGTAATGCAGCCCCGTGACCAAAGGGATCGTCCTCTGGAGCCCGTTGTGATTAAGAGCATCCGCGTCGATACCGAAGGGCGCACCTATCCCTTCGACCAGATCTGAAAAATGACGAACGAAGAAAAAGTATACAGCCTGAAGATCGCGGGACGGGATTACACCATCCGTTCCGCCGACGCCCCGGAGCATGTTCGCAGGCTGGCGGTCTATACCGACCGTAAACTGACCGAGATCCTCCGTTCCGGCTTTGTCAGCCGCGAGGACGGCGCGGTAATCGCCGCGCTCTCCCTGTCGGAAGAGCTGTTGAACGCCCAGGACGAAATCACCCGTCTCCGGCGGGAACTGTATCTTGCCATGCAGGCAAAAAACGCCGCTCCCGACACCGGGGCGGACCTGAAATAACAGTATTAAAAAGCGGATGGACTGTCTATCCGCTTTTTTTATAAGAAACGAAGGTGCATCCGCATGAACGAACGCGTCCTGCGCGTCCTTGAATTCACGAAGATATGTTCCCTTTTGTCCTCCCACGCCCGGAGCGAATCCGGCAAGGCCCTGTGCCTTGAGCTTAAGCCCCTGGGAGACATCCGGGACATCGAGACCGCCCAGAAGGAAACCGAGGAAGCCGTTTCGGTGATGACCTATTCCGGCCAGAATCCCATGGTCTCCTTCAGCGACATCTCCCCCTTCCTGTCCCTGGCCGAAAAGGGGGCGACGCTGAACATGAAAATGCTTTTAAGCGTCGCCGAGGTGCTCCGCGCCGCCGCCGTCGTCCGCTCGTCCCTTGTGACCGACAGGGAAAATACACCCCTCATCACCTCCTGCGCCTCCCTTCTTCAGCCTCTTTCCTCCCTCTGCCGGGATATCAGCGACGCCATCCTGTCGGAGGAGGAGCTTTCCGACCACGCAAGTCCTGAGCTTGCCGACATCCGTCGGCACATCCGCCAGAGCGGCGATAAGGTGCGCGAGAGGCTCAACGCCATGGCCCACGGGAACGCCTACGCCAAATACCTGATGGAGCCCATCGTCACCGTCCGTTCCGGACGGTATGTGCTGCCCGTCAGGCAGGAATACCGCCAGTTTGTGCCCGGACTGGTCCACGACCAGTCCGCCACCGGCGCCACGCTGTACATCGAGCCCATGGCGGTGGTGGAACTGAGCAACGAGCTGCGCGAATGGCGCATCAAGGAAAAGAACGAAATCGACCGGATCCTCGCCGCTTTTTCGGCTCAGGTGGGCGACGCCGCCGACATCATCGGCCGCGATATCGCCCTTCTGACCCGTCTGGATTTTATCTTTGCCAAGGCCTGCCTCGCCCGCTCCATGGACGCCGTAGCGCCCCAGCTGAACGATCAGGGCATTGTCAGGCTCAACCGGGCACGGCATCCCCTGATTCCCGCCGACAGGGTCGTCCCGCTGACGCTGCGCATTGGCGAGGACTTCACCACCCTGGTCATCACCGGCCCCAACACCGGCGGCAAAACGGTATCCCTGAAGACCCTCGGTCTATTCTGCCTGATGGCCCAGGCCGGGCTGCAGCTGCCCGCCGCCCCAGGTACGGTGACCGCCGTCTTCAACGAGGTTTATGCCGATATCGGCGACGAACAGTCCATCGAGCAGTCCCTTTCCACCTTCTCGTCCCATATGAAAAATATTGTGGAAATCACCTCCAACGTTACGGAGAGGGACCTGGTGCTCTTTGACGAGCTCGGCGCCGGCACCGACCCCACGGAAGGCGCCGCCCTGGCCCAGGCCATCCTTTCCTCGCTGACGGCGCGTCATATCCGCACCGCCGCCACCACCCATTACAGCGAGCTCAAATCCTACGCCCTCACCACCCCGGGCGTCGAGAATGCCTCGGTGGAATTCGACGTTTCAACCCTCCGGCCCACGTACCGGCTTTCCATCGGCGTGCCCGGCAAATCCAACGCCTTCGAGATCTCCCGGCGGCTGGGCCTGGACGAGAGCCTCATCGACAGCGCCAGGGAGCTTCTGAGCCATGACACCGTCCGCTTTGAGGATGTAATCGCCAACGCCGAATACCACCGCCAGGTGGCCGAAAAGGAGCGGGAGCTTGCCGAGGAGGCCCGCAAAGAGACCATCCGGCTGCGCAGCGAGGCGGAAAACCTGTACAAGGAGACCCGGGAGCTCAGGCAGAACGCCGAACGCAAGGCCCGGGAGGAGGCGCGCCGCGTTGTGGAGAAGGCGCGCCGCGAAGCCGCGGACATCCTTCGGGAAATGAAGGACATCCGCAAAAACGCCGCGGCCGGGGACGCCGCCGCCCTCAGAAAAAAGCTGGACCGCTCCCTTGACGAACTGTCCGACGGCATCGCGTCGGCCGATCCTGCTTCGGGTCCCGTTCCCGCCTCCGTCAAGCCGGGCGACCGGGTGCTGGTGCTGTCCCTCAACGCGGAGGGAACGGTGCTGAGCGCTCCCGATTCCCACGGGGACACCAGCGTCCAGGTCGGTTCCATGAAGATGAAGGCTCCCCTTGCCTCCCTGCGCATCGTACAGGAGGAAAAGCCGAAGAAGCGCGTGGCGGTCAATACCTCCCGCGGGCTGTCCGACGGTGCCTCCGTGCCCATGTCCTGCGATCTGAGGGGCATGGATCTGGAGGAAGCGATCCTGGCGGCGGACCGGTACCTGAGCAGCGCTTTTATGGCCGGCCTGCACGAGGTGACGCTGATTCACGGCAAGGGCACCGGCGTTCTGCGCAGCGGCATCCAGCAGTTCCTCAGACGGCAGTCCAACGTTAAATCCTTCCGGCTGGGGCATTACGGCGAGGGCGAGGACGGCGTGACCGTCGTGACCCTGAAATAAGAACCCCTTCCACGGCGCATATGCCGGACCGCGAATACAAAGGAGTTGACGACCATGCCCGCAGCGGAAAACAAAACCCATATTCTCGTCGTGGACGACGACCCGAACATCGCCCAGCTGATCAGCCTTTGCCTCTCCCAGGAGGGGTACGAGGTCTATATCCGCGGCCGGGGAGACACCGCCATCGAATGCTTCAGAAGCGAAAAGATCCACCTGATCCTTCTCGACGTCATGCTGCCCGGCATGGACGGATGGCAGGTTCTCCGGGAGATCCGCCAGATCAGCAAGGTGCCCATCATCATGCTGACCGCCAAGGACGATACCTTTGACAAGGTATTGGGCCTGGAGCTGGGTGCCGACGATTATATCACCAAGCCCTTCGAAAACAAGGAGCTGACCGCCCGGGTCAAGGCCGTGCTCCGCCGCACCGCGCCCGAGTTAGGCGCGTCCGAAGCCGCGGGAAACAACCGCGGCCTCTCCTTCAAAGAGCTTTACATCAGCCTGGATACCTATGAGGTGGTTTATCGGGGCAAACCGGTGGAAATGCCCCCCAAGGAACTGGAAGTGCTCTACTTCCTCGCGTCCCACCAGAACCGCGTGTTTACCCGAGAGCAGCTGCTCGAACAGGTCTGGGGCTTCGACTTTTTCGGCGATTCCCGCACCGTGGACGTCCACATCAAGCGCCTGCGCGAAAAACTTGCGGACAGCGAGCAGTTCGGCTGGCAGATCAAGACCGTCTGGGGCGTCGGCTATAAATTCGACGTCAAGGAATAACCTTCACGAGGAAACTGTATGAAACGCAGTATGTTTTCCCAGCTGCTGATCGTTTTTCTTTCCATTTCCCTGGTGTTCACGCTGGTCATGTTCCTGCTGCTGTATGTCAACATCCGCGACACGCGCATCAACGCCCTTCTGGATCAGCTTTGCTACCAGGCCAAGGACGTGGTCTACCTGGCCGACAGCCTGCAGAACGAGATGTGGTATACCCTCTCCGGCCGTTCGACCACCAGGGATTATCTGTATGAAAAAACCGGTTCCATTTACACCCAGTTCAACGCTTACACCGTGGTGGTCACCCGGGACGGGCGTCCCAGGACCTATTATCTGGAGGAGGCGCTCGAAAACGAGAGCCTCCAGATGCTGCCCTCCGACGCGGAACTGAACCAATACCTCTCCCGCGCCATGCAGGGTGAGGAGATCACCGTCAAAACCAACACCGCCTCCGGTCCCCTGTTCACCCTGGTGTTTCCCTGGACACAGACCAACATTGCCACCGGCGAAAGCAACGTGATGGGCATCGTGATTATCCGGACCGGTCCCCAGAGCGTGAAGGGCATCTATGACGGTCTTCTGGTCCAGCTCTTCGGCGCGGCGCTGGCCGTCTTCCTGCTGATCGCCGCCGCGTCCTTTCTGCTCACCCGCCGCATCACCCGCCCGCTGACCAATATTGCCGCCATCGCCGGGGAATTTGCGCAGGGTGATTTTTCCAAGCGCGTCACCCCCTCCGGCAGTTCGGAAATCCGCGACCTGGCCGCCGCCTTCAATCACATGGCGGATCAGATGTCCATGACCGAGCAGTCCCGCCGGGATTTTGTCGCAAACATCTCCCACGAGCTCCGCTCCCCCATCACCTCCATCCAGGGCTTTGCCCAGGGGATGCTGGACGGCACGGCAGCCGACGAGGACCGGAAAAAATACCTTTCGATCATCGTCGACGAATCCCGCCGCCTCAGCAAGCTGATTTCAAGCCTGCTGAACCTTTCCCGGATGGAAAACGATCAGGTGGCCCTGGCCATTTCGGATTTCGATATCAACGAACTTGTCCGCCGGGTGATCATCAGCCGGATCAGCGTCCTGGAGGAAAAGAACATGGAGGTGGAGCCCCTCTTTGAGGAGGAACGCTGCTATGTGAGCGCCGACCAGGAACAGATCCAGCAGGTTCTTTATAACCTGTTTGACAACGCCGTCAAGTACACCCCGACCAACGGCACGATCACCGTCTCCACCCATACGGACGGGCAGCTGGTACGCGTCCATGTCAGGGACAACGGCATCGGCATCTCCCAAAAGGACGCCGCCCATATCTTCGACCGCTTTTATAAAGCCGACAAGGCCCACACCGTCGGCAAAGGCACCGGATTGGGCCTGGCAATCTGCAAGGTCATCATGGAAAAGCACAACCAGCAGATCCGCCTCGTTTCCGGCGAGGGCGGATGCGATTTTGAGTTTACGCTCAGGAAAGGCGCCGCGCCGGACGCGGCAAGAAAAACAAATGATCGTTGAAGCGCACGCCAAAATCAACTGGTCCCTGGACATCACGGGCCGGCGCGGCGACGGATACCACCTGGTGGATATGATCCTCCAGCGCATCTCCCTGTGCGACACCCTGGAGGTCCTCCCGTCGGAAGACCTGTCGCTCGCCCTGGACCCCGAAAGCAGCTTCTCCGCCCCCCCGGACGGATCGAACCTGATCCTCAGGGCGGCCCGCGCCCTGCGGGAGCGGGCCGGTGAAAACCGCGGCGCGTCCTTTATCCTTAAAAAGCGCATCCCCTCAGGGGCGGGCCTGGGCGGCGGCAGCGCCGACGCGGCGGCGGCGCTGCTTGCGCTGAACCGCCTGTGGGAACTGGATCTGCCGCTGAATGAACTGGAGGCTCTCTCCCTGCCCATCGGCGCGGATATCCCCTTCTGCCTCCACCGGGAAGCCATGCGCGTCACAGGCATCGGCGAGATCCTCTCCCCCCTTCCCGCCCTGCCCGAAAGGCATCTGGTCCTCCTGAAGGGGCCCGAGGGCCTTGACACCGGGTCGGTCTACAGGCGGTATGATCAGTCGGCGGTCCCCTCGGCCTATCGCCACGAACGGGCCGCGGCTGCGCTCATGTCGCCCCGGGCGGACCTGAAATCCGCCCTCACCAACGTCCTTGAACCTCCGGCCTGTTCTCTCTGTCCCCGAATCCGCGCCGATATCGGCCGCCTGTATTCCGCCGGCGCCTCCTTCGCCCAGATGACCGGCTCCGGGTCGGCTGTTTACGGTGTCTTTGAGGATGAAAACCGGGCCGGGGCGGCCTGTCTTTCCCTGAAGGAAGCCGTTCCGGAGTGCGTCTGCATCGCGGCCTCAACAATATAAACCGCGTCTTCGCCTTAATCCGCTTCGAACATCGGAAAAAACAAAGCCCGGGATTTCGCCTTTACAAAAAGAGCTGTGCGGCGTGACTTTCCGTCATTCCCGCACAGCTCTTCTGTTTTATGCCGTCCTATTCTCCGGCGTTTTCGTCCTGGAACATGTCGTAGAACTGCTCGCGGGTAATCAGCGTCTTGCGGGGCTTGGAGCCGTCCTGGGCGCTGACAACGCCGCGCCTTTCCATCTCGTCCACCAGCCTCCCGGCGCGGGCGTAACCGATGCGCAGGCGGCGCTGAAGCATGGAGGTGGAGGTCTGCCCGTCCTCGATGGCCATCTGGATTGCCTCCTCCAGGAGGGAGTCGGGTTTGCCGTCGTCCACCTCGTCGTCCCCGCCGTCGGACATATCCATGCTGCCCTCGTCGCCGGACTTGCTGCCGGCCTTGCTCAGGTGCTCAATGATGTCCTGGTCGTAGGTCACCGAGTTGCGGCTGCGGATATAGTCGGTAAAGGCCATCACCTCGTCGTCGGAAACAAAGCTGCCCTGGACTCGGTTGGCGGCCATTCCCGAGGGCTTATAGAGCATGTCGCCCTTTCCCATCAGCTTTTCCGCGCCGAAGGAATCCAAGATGGTGCGGCTGTCCGTCCCGCTGGAGACCGCAAAAGCGATGCGGCTGGGAATATTGTTCTTGATAACGCCGGTAATAACGTCCACCGAGGGCCGCTGGGTGGCCAGCACCATATAGATGCCCGCCGCCCGGGCCAGGGCGGCCAGTCTGCGGATGTACTCTTCCACATCCTTGCGGCATACGTCCATCAGGTCGGCCATTTCGTCGATAATCAGCACGATATTCGGCAGCTTTTTGCCGTCGGACGCGTGCAGACGGTTGTAGCCTTCCAGGTTCCTGACGCTGTCGTTTTTAAACTTGGAATACCTGTCGTGCATCTCCTGCACGGCCCAGCCCAGGGCGCCCGAGGCTTTCCTTACGTCGGTCACCACGGGAATCAGCAGGTGCGGAACGCCGTTATAGACCGACAGTTCCACCTGCTTGGGATCGATCATGATCAGCCTGACGTCCTGGGGTGAGGAGCGGGCCAGGATGCTGCAGACGATGGAATGGATGCAGACCGATTTACCGGATCCGGTGGCGCCGGCGATCAGCAGATGGGGCATCTGGCTCAGGTCGCACACCACCGGGGTACCGGCGATATCCTTGCCCAGGGATACGGCCAGGGGCGACCTGTTGCCGCGCATCTGCTCGCTTTCCAGCACTTCCCTGAGGGATACCTTGGATATCTTGTTGTTGGGCACCTCGATGCCGATGTAATTGGTCCCCTGGATGGGCGCTTCCACGCGGACGTGCCGGGTCGCCAGATTCAGGGCCAGGTTGTCGGCCATCCCGGTCACTCTCTGGACACGGATGCCGGGGGCAATCTGGATGGCGAAACGCGTGATTGCCGGGCCGTGCATGATGCGCTTGACCTCGGCCGGGATGCTGAAGCTCTTCAGGGTCTCCTCGATCAGGACCGCCTTCTGGTTGTCCTCCTGGCTATGGTCCACGGTATTGAAGTCCACGCCCTGATTCAAAAGCGTCAGGGGCGGATACTGGTAATTCACATTGGATCGGGTGTCGATCTCCAGGTCGCTGGTCCGGCCGCGTTCCATCCCGTCGAGGGTGTCGCTTCCGGTGTTCCTCGCGTTCTGGCGGATGGGCACGTGCACGTCCTCCTCCAGGACATTGGCGGTATTCACCGGAACGGCGCCGCCGCGCATCACCTGCTCGGTCTTCTGGCTGTCCGCCGGTTCTTCCTTCAGGCGCTTCTCCGCGCCGCGGACCTGGTCGAGCCAGCTGCCCTGCTTTGCGCCGGCGTCGCGGGGCGTTTCACTCTCCGTCCGTCTGTCCGGGGCAGGCGCATGGTCGTCGGTTCTCCGGTTCCGTCCAGGCTGCGGAACATCCCTTTCCGGAGCGGGCGTACGGTCGTCAGTCCTCCGGGCCCGGTCCGGCTGCGAAAAGTCCCTGCCGGGGGCGGGCGTACGGTCGTCGGTCCTCCGGGCCCGGTCCGGCTGCGGAAAGTCCCTGCCGGGGGCGGGCGCTTTGCTCCGCGCATCAGGCGCCGAAGGCCGCTCCGCCGGCGCGGCAGCGGGAACCGGCGCAGGTGCCGCGGCAGGGGTTCGGGCGGCCCTGGCGGCCACGCGGTCCGCCTCCGTGACCGCGTTCCTGTTGAATACGCGCCCCATCGTTTCGTCTTCCGGCGCGGCGGCGGCATCCGCGCGCCTTTCCCTGGGGGGCGCGGCGCGTTCTCCCGCAGGCGCGGGTTTTCTCAGGGGCCGGTCCGCAGACGCGGCGGGGGGCGGCGGACTGACGGGAATATCATCGTTTCGCGGTCCGGCAGCCAAAGGACCGGCGTTCCCGGGGTCGTCCGGGATATATTCATTGTAAAAGCTCTCGCCGGACACCCTGTAATAACCGTCCTCGTCGGCCATTTCCTCATAGCCGTTCTGCCGCCTGGGGGGTTCCCCGGGCATGCCGTCCAAATAATCGTAGCCGGGTCCCGCGGGCGCGGCGTACATCCCGTCGGCGCCTGCCAGCGGATACGTCGGCATCGGAGCGGGATCGGCCCATCCGTCCTGTTCCGGGCCGGGATATCCTTCGGCTTCCGAGGCGTCCTCTTCCTCTTCGGGAAGCGGATCTTCCAAACCTTCTTTCCCGTCCGGCGCGTGTTCCCTGCGTTCGGCCATTTTATAGGATACCGAGTTGATCATCCGCCAGGGCCGGATGTTGAAAAGGACCATGACCAGCACAACGATCAGTGCGCCGAGAAACACGCTTCCGACAATATGGCTGAAGCGGAAAAAGCACCACAGGGGATAAGCGATCAGCATGCCCACGGCCCCCTGGCAGTAATGACTGTCCGCCCCATATTGGAAAGCGAGCGTCACAAAATCGGCATATCCCGGGGTCCCGCCCTCCCTGCCTGCCAGGGTATCGCGGTAATTTGACATTACGTTGGTTCCCCGGTTGTCGACAACGGTCACCAGCGTGAAAAAGCCCAGCGTCAATGCCCAGATTGCGCCCGTAAGAAGCAGCGTCCGGGCGCTGACCCGGTGGAACATCCCGTTCAGCAGCAGCACGCCGAGAAGGATCAGCCACAGGGGCAGGAAAAGCGCCAGGGCGCCCCCTCCCAGGCCGTGCAGCACGCGCTCCAATCCTTCCACGGCCACGCTCTGCCCCCCGGGCACGAAAACGGGCAACAGCAAAAGCCCGCCGAGCGCCAGCAGAATCACGCCCGCGGTCAGGCGAAAATAGCACGCGTTCAGCGACGTATGGACGGCTTTTGCAGCCTTCGGTTTTTTCTTTCTTTCCGGTTTTTTGCTCATTCCAAAATACCCTTCCGTGAAATCGCGATCAGGATGCCCGAAAGCTTCCCGTCATCCCCCGCGTGCAGGGCCAGCAGGCGGTCTCCCCGCCGGTAGATATCGGTTTCCCCCGTTCCGAGGATCGTTTCCATCGGATCGCCGGCGGCAACGACTTTTGTTTCGTCGGGTTCGCCCAGCATGGCGCGCCACGTTTCTCTCTCCTCCGCGCCTGGAAGAAAAGCGTCCGCCTCCTCCCCGCGGCAAAGGAGCGCGTCCACCGTACCGCTCCCGTCCATGGATACAATCAAAACGTCCCGCATCCGGGCGTCCTCGGTTTCATAGCACGCGCCGCCGGGCCACCAGGATGAGTCCGCGGCGGACCTGAAGCGCGCCAGGGCGTCTTCCAGGTCCTCCCCGAGAACGGCCGGAACTCCCCACAGACGTCCTTCCTCAAGGCAGGAAAAAACCGTTTCCGCCCCGATTCCCCCGGACATGATCAGGTCCCGCCTCAGGAAACCCTCCAGCGCCGGGTAAGGGACAAGCACTTCCCCGGAAAAGCCCGACAGAAAACAGAGCGCGTCGTAATCGTAATAAAAAATCACGCCTCTTTCGCACAGGGCAAAGGAATCCATCGGCACGGGATACAGCTCCCGGTTCTCAAGATAATCGGAAAGTCCTTCCTCCACATGCTCCTCAAGATACGCCCCGATCGCCTCTTCGGCCGCGTCGGGGTCCTCAAAAATGTCCTCAGCCGTCACACGGCTCCCGTCCTCCAGGCGGTAAACCAGGGGGTACCACACCTGGGAGGGCCGTCCCTCCGGCATCCGTCCTTTGGCGGACAGAACCAGGGATACCATCCCCTCCGCGGACTCCGGGAACAGCGTATAATCCATCCTGAGACCCACGCCGCCGCCGGAAAGCGAGGACAGGAGCGCCAGATACTCGCCGACGCGCGCCGAAGAAAAAATATCCGCGCTGATCCGCGAGGCGCTCCCGCTCCCTGTCAGGAGCGGATACGCCACCATGCTCCCGCCCGCGCCGGCGGCCTCCATGCGCGTAACGGTCAGCGTTTCCTTTACGGGCTCTTCCCCAAAGCAGGCTGCCGCCCCGGCGGCGTAACACGCGGCCAGCGCGGCCGCCAGACAACGTTTCGCTTTCATAGGACCTCCACCCTTTCATTTTACACCTTCCCGCGGCCTGAGACAAGCAAAGCGCCGCATCAATATAACGAAAAAGACGCATCTTTCGTTCCGTCGGGCCGAAAAAACGTTCGTCTGCGGTTTGCTTCCGCGTCCCTTTCCCGGTCCGCCCGAAAAAAGCGGATACCCGGCAAAAAGCCGGATACCCGCTGTTTTATTCAATGAGGCGCGTTTTCAGGGTTTCTGGTTCAGTTATGGCTGGATTCGCGGCGCGGCGGGCGGCTTCCCGCGGGGGCCTGGCGGCCGGCGGGATTGCTGTCATAAACGATATCGTTCCTGACCAGGTTGACGCGGCCCTGGGAATCGATTTCGCTGACCTTGACCTCCAGTTCGTCGCCGATCTTGACCACGTCCTCCACCTTCTCCACGCGGCCTTTGGCCAGCTTGGAGATATGGAGCAGGCCGTCCTTGCCGGGCAGCAGCTCGACGAAGGCGCCGAAGTTCATGATCCTGACCACCTTGCCGGTGAAGACGTCGCCGGCCTGGATATCCCTGGCGATGCCCTCGATGATGCCCCTGGCGCGGGCGGCGGCGGCTTCGTCGGGCGTGGAGATGAACACCCTGCCGTCGTCCTCGATGTCGATCTTGACGCCGGTCTCGGCAATAATCTTGTTGATCATCTTTCCGCCGGAGCCGATGACCTCGCGGATCTTTTCGGGGTTGATGGAGAACTGGATGATCTTCGGGGCGAACTTGCTCAGGTGGTCCCTGGGCTGGCCGATGGTATCCAGCATGATGCCCAGAATGTGAAGCCTGCCCTCAAGGGCCTGCCGGAGGGCGCGGGAGAGGATCTCCCTGTTGATGCCCTTGATCTTGATATCCATCTGGATGGCGGTGATGCCGTTCATGGTGCCGGCCACCTTGAAGTCCATGTCGCCCAGGAAGTCTTCCAGGCCCTGGATATCGGTCAGGACGGCAATCTTGTCGCTCTCGGTATCCTGAATCAGGCCCATCGCCACGCCGGCGACCGGCGCGTGGATCGGAACGCCGGCGTCCATCAGGCTCAGGGTGCTGCCGCACACGGAGGCCATGGAGGAGGAGCCGTTGCTGCTCATGATCTCGCTGACCAGGCGCAGGGCATAGGGGAATTCGCTTTCATCGGGGATCACGGGAAGCAGGGCTCTTTCGGCCAGAGCGCCGTGACCGATCTCGCGGCGGTTGGGGCTGCGCAGGCGTCCGGCTTCGCCGGTGGCGTAGGAGGGCATGTTGTACTGATGGATGTAGCGCTTGCTTTCCTCGCTGGAAAGGCCGTCCAGCTGCTGGGCCTCGCTTACGGAGCCCAGGGTGGTGACGGTCAGGGCCTGGGTTTCGCCGCGGGTAAAGACGGCGGAGCCGTGGGTCCTGGGAAGGATGCCGACCTCGCACCAGATGGGGCGCACCTCGTTCACCTTGCGGCCGTCGGCGCGGATGCCCTGGTCCAGTATCTTGCGGCGCATGACTTCCTTGTTCAGGTAATACAGCGCGTCGGCGACCTCGCTTTCCCTGCCGGGGAAGGTGTCGGCGAAATGGGCCAGCACGTCGGCTTTGACCTCGGCCTCCCTGGCCTGGCGCTCCCTGCGCACAAAGGTATCGTAGGTGTAGACGCACTTGTCATAGGCGTATTCCCTGACAGCCGCCTTCACGTCCTCCCCGGTGGTAACCAGGGGGAAATCCTTCTTGGGCTTGCCAATCTCGGCGATGATCTTCTCCTGGAAGGCCACCAGCTCCTTGATGCTCTCGTGAGCATACAGGATGGCGTCCATCATCGCGTCCTCGCTCACCTCTTTGGCGCCGGCTTCCACCATCATAATGGCGTCCTTGGTGCCGGCCACGGTGACGTGCATGTCGCTGCGGGCGTCCTCGTCCTCGCTGGGGTTCAGGATGAACTCGCCGTTGATCCTGCCGACCACCACGGCGGCGGTGGGGCCCGCCCACGGAATCTCGCTGACGGCGATGGCGATGGAGGAGCCGATCATGGCGGGGAACTCGGGGGGATTGTCGGGATCCACGGACAGGGTCTGCGCCACCACCTGCACGTCGTTCCGCATTCCCTTGGGGAACAGGGGACGGAGGGGCCTGTCGATCAGTCGGCAGGTCAGCGTCGCTTTTTCGGTAGGCCGGCCTTCACGCTTGATGAAACCGCCGGGAATCTTGCCGACCGCGTACTGCTTCTCCTCAAAATCCACGGTCAGCGGGAAAAAGTCCACGCCCTCGCGGGGGGACTCGGAGGCCGTCGCGTTCACCAGCACCACGGTATCACCGTAGCGAACCAGGGCGCTGCCGCCCGCCTGCTGGGCATACCTGCCGAATTCCAGGGTCAGCGGTCTTCCCGCGAATTCCATTGAATAAACCTTTGCTTCCATTCTTTCTTACACCTCACACACCACATCACATCCGGCTTCCGGGACCTCCCGGAGCGTATGAAAAGGCTATCGGCTGACTCCTCAGCCGATAGCCTCCGGATTTTGTTACTTGCGCAGTCCGAGCTTTTCGACCAGCGCGCGGTACCGTTCGATATCGGTCCTCTTCAGATAATCCAGCAGGCCCCTGCGATGGCCGACCATCAGGAGCAGACCGCGGCGGGAATGGTGATCGTTCTTGTTGTCGCGGAGATGCTCGTTCAGGTGGTTGATCCTTTCGGTCAGCAGAGCAACCTGTACCTCAGGAGAGCCGGTGTCGCCTTCATGCGTGGCATAGTCCTGCATGATCTGAGCTTTTCTTGCCTTGTCCATGTTCTTCTCCTCCATCGGAAAGACAGTGCTTTCCGTTCGTATAATTGCCGTAAACCCGGAACGCCGCGGAGAAACTCGCGCGCCTGAGCCTGCGGTTCACAATAAAAGATATTACCACAAAAACCGCCCGCTGTAAACACCAAAGCGGATTTCATTCCGGGATATTTTCAAAAAAATCGTTTTTGAAAACATCCTCCCCCACCATGGAAAAAGCCAGGCCGAAACGGTAGCAGGAGCAGGCGCTGTCCCTGGGCTCCACCCTGAATACCTCGAACACGCCCTTCTCGTTTTTCTGCCCGGCGGCGTGCTGGGAAACGTGGAAGGCGTACATCCCCTCCGCCGCCTCAAAGCCGGTCATCCCGCCGAAGGACGCCATCGGGGCGTCCCAGTCCATGACCATGGCGTTTTCGTTATACAGGTGCAGATACAGCTTTTTCACCTGCCAGTTTTCCCCAAGATCCTTCCATTTGGCTTCGTCCGCCGCGTAGGAAACGCAAATCCGGCAGGCGTCCGCGCAGGCGCGGTGCGCGCCGTGGCCGTATTCGCCGTTCACGTCGTGGGTCACCACCACCTCCGGCCGATAGGTCCTGAAGAGGCCGGTAACGTATTTATACGTCGCGGTCTTTCCCCACGCCTTGTAGGCCGTATCCAGCTTTTTGGAATACTTGTCCCAGAAATTGCCAATCACCGGATAATTCCGCACCCCTGCGTACCACAGCCCGTCGAGCAGTTCGCTGCGCCGGTACGAGGTGCCGCAGGTCATATAGGCCACGACCACCTTTTTCCCCCGTTCCGAGGCGTAATAGGGAATCGTCCCGCCCAGGAAAAGGATTTCGTCGTCGGGATGAGCTGCCAGGACCAGAAGGTCGGCCTTTTCGTAAGTGGGCTCCCACCTTTGCACCCAGGAGGGAATGTCCCCCTCCCCGAACACAAAAATCTCCTCCACGTTCAGTTCTGTCTGCCTGTCCTGGGAATTCACCACGCGGAAGGAGCTCACCCCGTCCAGGGGAGCGAATTCATGGGCGTAAAGCCCCTGGGATTGATAGACCGCCGTCCACTTCCCGTCGATCTGCGTCTGAATCTCCCAGGGGCGCAGCGTCAGGTCGCCGAAGCAGACGTAGACCCCGTACACGGTTTTTCCCTCGGGGGCGTCGGCCTGGATCCAGGGATAGCGCCGTTTGGTGCAGATGAAGGTGGTGTCGTAGGCGCGGTCCGTAAGCCGCGTAATCTTGTATTTGCCGCCGGAGGAAGAAAAACCGCACTCGGACGCGAACTCCTCCGCCTCTTCCGCCGCCGCGGCCCCGAGGACCAAAAGGATCGCCGCGGCCAGGACCGCAAAAAAGACCAGCCGTTTTTTCATCGGCCTGATCACCTCCCGGGCGCGCCCCGTATCCGGGGACGCCGTTATTCGGCCCTCCCCGCGGGAGAGCCGCGCGATGAAATAAAAAAGCCCGCCTTTCGGCGGGCGCTTTGTTTTTTACTCCTGATCGGGTTCGGCGCCCTCCGCGCCTTCTTCGATGCCTTCGGCGGGAGCTGCCTCGTCGCCGGGGATATCCATGCTGAACTCGTCGTTCATCGCCTCGTCCGCCAGCACTTCGCGGATGGACAGGCTGATGCGCTTGGCTTCCGGATCCACGCCCAGAACCTTGACCCGGACCATCTGGCCGACCTCAAGCACGTCCTCCACCTTGGAGACCCTGGTCAGCGCGCACTGGGAAATGTGCACCAGGCCGTCCACGCCGGGCTCCAGCTCGATGAAAGCGCCGAAGGTGCGGATGCGGACCACGGGACGCTCCAGGATGACGCCCACGGGATACTTCTCCTCGATGTTGTCCCAGGGCTTGGGCTGCAGCTGCTTGTAGCCCAGCTGAATGCGCTCGCGCTCACGGTCCAGGGAGAGGACCTTGACTTCGATCTCCTGGCCGGCGGTCAGGATGTCGCTGGGATGGTTCACATGGCCCCAGCTCAGGTCGGTGACGTGGATCAGGCCGTCCACGCCGCCCAGGTCGACAAACGCGCCGAAATCGGCGAAGCGGCGGACGATGCCCTTGACGACGGCGCCTTCTTCAAGCTTCTCCCAGGCGGCGGCCTTGCGGGCGGCGGTTTCCTCGATCAGCACGTCCTTGCGGCTGGCAACGATGCGCTTCTTCTGCTTGTCCACGTCGATGATCTTCAGCTTCATGGGCTGACCCACGAACTGGGCGATCTTGTCAACGTAGTGCATGGCCAGGCGGGAAGCGGGAACGAAGGCACGAATGCCGTCCACATTGGCGATCAGGCCGCCCTTGACGGCTTCCTTGCCGACGGCTTCCACGTACTCGCCGTTTTCGTATTTTTCCATCAGCGCGTCCCAGGCCTTGCGGTTGACGATGTTGCGCTGGGACAGAAGAACGTTGCCTTCACCGTCGTTGACCTTGACGACCTCGACTTCGATCTTGTCGTCGATCTTCACGTCTTTGTCCACCAGATCTTCGCGTTTGATGATGCCGTCGGACTTGTAGCCGATGTTGACGCAGACTTCATCATCCGAGATCTGCACGACGGTGCCTTCCAGGGTCTGGCCGTTATGGATGCGGACCAGGGTCTTATCCACGTCAGCCATGAAATCCTGATTGCTTTGTTCCTCTTCGGTGAGGGGCGCTTCCTGGGCAATGTCCTTCTCGATGTCGTTCATGTGTGTGACAACCTCCTTAAGCAACCAATCCGGAGTTGAAGCCCCGGCGGTTATTCCGATTTGATCCCTGTGGATATCGCAAAAATGTGCGGGCAGGTCCGCCGCGCATTCCACCAGGCATGTTCTTTCGCACAGCCTACGGCAGGATTCGTACAGCCGGCGTGTATTGGCACTGTGCGTGCTGCCAACCACAATCATGCAGTCGCTTTCGGCCGCGAGGCGCTTTGCCTCCTCCTGCCTGAGGGCCGTGGCTCCGCAGATGGACCGCCTGATCTCCAGGTTTCCGGTCCTCTCCTTCAGCACACGGATGATCCCGTCCCACTTGTCCACAGGGAAGGTGGTCTGCGCTACGGCGACCGCCTTTTCCGTATACGGGATCTCTTTTGCCGCGGCTTCGTCGGGAATGACGAGGCAGCGGCCCTCTGTAAGCCTTCCTGTCTCCTCATCCCGGACAGAACACCATCCCCGGGTGGCGTTCACCTCCGGATGGTCCTTTTCCCCGATCAGGAAAAGCGTTCTGCCCTCCCGGGCGGCTTCCCGGGCGATTTCGTGCACCATGGCCACGTGGGCGCAGGTGCAGTCCACCGTTTTCAGGCCGCGGGCGCAGCATTCGTCCATCACTTCGGGAGGCACCCCATGGCTTCTCAGGATGACGCTCGCTCCCCGGGGGAGCCCGTCCAGGCTGTCCGTCCTTACGATTCCCAGCTTCTCCAGCCGTTCGACCGCCAGACGGTTGTGGATCACGTCGCCCAGGGCAAAAATGCGTTCCCCCGCGGCGGACGCGGCCCTGGCGGCGGCTTCGGCCATATCCATGGCTTTGCGTACGCCGGCGCAGTATCCGGAATGCCGTGCCAGGGTTACGGGCATGAGAGACCTCCAAAAAAGAATGACTCAATTTTTGTCATTTCGCTGTAAAACGCATTATTCCTGCAGGAAAATAAAATTTTTTTGATTTTTTTTGTTTTTTTTATTTTTCGCCGAAATCCGCTCCCGCGGTCCGCCGACGGATCCGTTCTCTGCGTTCGTCCCGGCACATTTCCCGTCCTTCTTTCGGTATCTTTTTCTTGCCTAACCGGATTATCGATTGTAAAATAAAGGCTGACAGAGGAATTACCACGCCCGATACCGCGGGACGATGTATGCGACGCCCGGGAAAGGATACCGAACGGATGAAAAATCTCACCTCCTTCCTGCTCTCCGCCCTGATCCTTGTAACGCTCTTCTCCGGCGCTGCTTCCGCGAACGGTTTTTCCGAAGACCCCGACGCCTTGGAGCAAAAACTGAAAAGCGTGCTCATGCCGGAAGTCTTACTTACACACCTCCACTAACAGTGTCGGCAACAATACCAAGGGCAAATCATTCTACCGGGAGTTTATTGATTTTTCCCAGGTATGGACATACATTTTTACCCAATATCATGAAATCCCCGCCGGCAAATATATATTCTCCGTTTATATGGACATCACGCTTCTGACCACGCGTACCTTCACATTCAAATAACATTTCAAGGAGGACCTTATATGAGATCATTCACCGGCTACAGCAGGGGCGTCGATCTTGGGGGATGGCTCTCCCAGTGCGGAAAAAACAATTACAACGCCCTTCATTACGACAGCTTCATCACCGAACAGGATTTTGCGCGCATCGCCCGGTGGGGACTGGATCACGTGCGTCTGCCCGTGGATGCGGAGGTCATCCAGAACACCGACGGCACCCTCCGGGAGGACGGCCTGCGTTATATCGATTCCGCCCTCGCATGGTGCCGCGGATACGGCCTGAAGATGGTGCTGGACCTGCACAAGGCCCACGGCTATGTCTTCGACGACGAGACCAACAACTCTTTCTTTTATAATGAGCGCCTGCAGGATCTGTTTGTGAATCTCTGGGAGGCCCTTGCCAAGCGGTACTCATCCCAAAGGGATATCCTGGCTCTGGAACTGCTCAACGAGGTGACCGACCGCGAGTACGCCGTCACCTGGAACCGCGTCGCCGCCAGGGCTCTCGAGGCCATCCGCCGCATCGACCGGGAAATTCGTGTCGTCATCGGCGGCGTATTCAACGACAGCATTTTCGGGCTGACCCTGCTGGATCCGCCCGCGGATGAAAACGTGGTATTCACCTTCCACTGCTATTCTCCCCTGATTTTCACCCATCAGGGGGCTCCCTGGGTCCGCAGGATGCCCTCCGACCCCGCTTTGTGGAAAAGGTCCTATCCCGGCTCCTTTGAGGAGTACCGCGACGCCTCCTTAAAACTGTTCGGGGACGATTTTGCCTCCGAATTCCCGGAATCCCTCCGCGGTACCGTCGACCGGCGGTTTTTTGAAAATCTCTTTGTCCCGGCGCTGGAGATTGCCGAAAAATACAACGTGCCCCTCTACTGCGGCGAATACGGCGTGATCGACCGGGCCGATCCTCACGACGCCCTCCAATGGTATCGGGATATTACCTCCGTCCTCGAAGCCCACGGCATCGCGCGCACCGCCTGGTCCTGGAAGCGCATGGACTTCGGCCTGATCGATCCGTGGCTTGATCCCGTGCGGGAGGAACTGATCAGGGTACTCTGACGCTCAACAAATCGGTTCAGCTGATCCGTATAGTACGAAACCGGAAAAACGAAAAAAATGCAGGAAAAGGGGGCCGCGGCGCCATGCCGCGGCCCCGCCGGCTTATCAGGGATCAGCGGTATTCGATTTTGATTGTATGGATGGTGGTGCGGTTCCCGGCTTTGCCCTCCCCGGCGGTGCCGGTGTGCTGGAAGCCGATCCCCCCGAAATCGTTCGCCGCCTCAAAGGTATGGCTCAGGAAGACCTCGTTCGGCATATAATCCGGATAGCTGTCGCTCTGGGCCATGGTGGTGGTGACGCGGGCGGTCAGCACATTGCCCTCCATGGCAATCACCACCGTGGCGGTGGGATTGAAGGCCGTGGCGAAGACCTTTTCGGATACGGGTTCGGCTGTGCCCTCCCGGTATTCCATCAGCACAAAGGAGCAGCTCTTGCCCAGGTAATCCTTGAACTTCTCATCTTCGGTCTCGGCCTCGCGGGTGATTCGCAGGCCGTAGCCGGTCATGGTGCGGGCGTCGTATTTGAAGTAGATATCCAGGAACTGGTTTCCGCTTCCGAAGCCCTGCCCGGCGTTTTTATGGGGCGACAGCGTCACGGTGAGGGTCATGTCCCCCCGGGGCTCGCCGTCGCAGTACACGAGCCGGGCTCCCTGGGTGGTTGTCTGCAGGCCGACGGTGCCCTTTGCGCCGTTGGTCCCCTGGGCATAGGTAAAGGGCGCCTCGCCCGCCGCGGGGCTGAAGCGCTTGGCGGCGTAAACGCCGCCCTCACGGTACTCCGCGGGCAGATAAAACCCGCCGTACCAGAAACCGCTCTCAAAGCCTGAGGTATCCCAGGCCCAGTCCGTTTCCTGGCCGCCGTTTTCCACCGTTGTGTACGCCAGGTTGGAAAGGACGAATTCCGCGCAGGCGGGATCATCGGCGACGTCCTCCGCCTTCACCGGCTCGCCCGCGGTGATCCTGACGCTTTCTCCCTCCTCGGAATGGGCGTAGCGGGGACGGACCACGCAGGTCAGGTAATACCCCACGTCCTTCCCCGTCAGCCTGTAGGCCTTCAGCGGCGCGGCGCCGTCGTCCGCATAGGTGGTGGTCGCGACGATCTTCGCATCGCTGCCGTCCGGGAACGCGCCGCGATACCATTCGATGACGGAATGGTCCGGGTTCAGCTCGTCGCTGATATCCAGCTTTTCACCGTTCACAAACACCTCGACCGGCGTCAGCTCATAGGATACGAGGGCGGAGCCGTCCCCGAAGCTCAGGACCGGTTCGCCCACCGCCGCGGGGGCGGCGAGCACGGGCGAAACGACGTTAAGGTGAAGCACCTTCTCCAGACCGTTTTCCGTCCTCGCGGTCAGGCAGGCGTTCACGTCCTGATAGGTGTAATTGAGCGCCGTCAGCCGGACCGACCCGTCCTCCTGAGGAACAAGGGTCACCGCGTCGGAATCCACGCTCCATTCTATGCCGCTCCCGCCGCCGAGGACCGCGGGCGTCACCGTATATTCCGTCTCCCCGTCCGCGGTGATCACCGGCGCCTCATATTCGTCGCATTCCTGTCCGTTCACCAGGAAGCGCACCTCCCAGGGGGCGGTATACGCCACCAGGGCTTCCTTCTGCCCCAGGGGGTCCCATTCGTCGAATCCGGCGCCGTTCAGCAGGTTGTATACGTTGTAGCTGTCCCCCACCTTGAAGGCCGTCAGCAGCTCGTCCCCCGGCACGATGGTGTATTCGGGATTGGACGGGGACACCTGCAGCGTTTCACCGTTCAGGGTCGAGGAAAAAACGATGTTCCGCATGTTGTCGTACAATCCGGAAGCCCGCCATTCCACGCCCGTCAGGTTGCCCGTAAAGGCGCAGTCCGCCAGAACAAAATAGCGCACATGCTTGGAAAGGTTGATGACCCCCGGATCCGTCAGCCGCGCGTCGAAGGTGCAGCCCAGGTAGGCCTGCAGGTAATTGGAGGCCGAGCCGCTGGGGGTGTTGGAATACAGGTCGAAGTCGCAGTCCATATACAGGGAGATGTATCCCGTTCCGATGGAATCGTCGGTGCACTCAAAATGGCAGCCCACGTACAGCGCCCTGTCGGGCCGGTCATCGCGGGAAAACAGGTTCAGCCGGGATACGAAAGAGCAGTTCTCAAACAGCCACTCGTCCATCGCCCCCGCACCTTCCGCCTTGGTGATCACCTGGGCCTGCACGATAGCGCCCTGGCGCATCGGGTGGTTCTGCGTTTCGTCGCGTTCATACACAAGGTCCACGTTGCAGTAATTGCCGAAGGTAATGTCCCGGGCGTGGAAACCGTCGGCGATGCCTAGGGTGTTGTAGTTGCCGTTGGCTCCGGCGTTCTGGCCCCGGTCGGAAGCGATAACCACGTCGTCCCTGTTTCCCGTAAGCCCGATGAGGGTGATATAGGGCTGGGGAATGGAAAGACCGATCAGGTCATCCTTTTCCCTTACCGCGGGGTCGGCGTAATCATCCGTCCAGTAAACGCCCGGCGCCAGATAGATGACCGTCTCATTGCCGCGCACGCCTCCCGGCGCCTGAGCAATGCAGTCCCTGAGAGACGCAAAAGCGTAAGGTCCCCTGGCTTCCTCCCCAAGGGCGGGGTCCACGTACAGCACCTTTTCCGACAGCGGGATCTCCTCTCCTCCGTAAACGATGGTCCCCTTTGCCGGGTCGTAGGCGGCGCTCTCCGCCGCGGATACTGCAGGCAGAAGCAGAAGCAGCGCAAGCAGCATGGGCAGGATCCAATTTTTCATACCGGTCCGACCTCCTTTTCCGTTGTGTCGATACCCCCGTCTTCCTCCATTCCGGGTATCCTCCGCGGCGGGAATATCAACTTTTTCATAAACTTATCATACCATAATTTCAAAGAATGTCCAGTTATTCGATAAAAAAACCGGCCCTTACGGGCCGGCGCAAATGCATGTGTGACGCCGCGGGCTTTATTCGGCTTCAGGCGCGGTAAAGCTGATGGGCGTGGCGCCGCTGGCGGCGTCGGCGCTCAGCAGGGTGACCGGGGCTTCCTCGATGTGCAGGGTGGTGAAATCCGCCTGGTATCCGCTCTCGGTCTCAAAATGGAGGGTCAGGGAATGCTGCTCGTCCTTCGGAACGTAGAAGGACACCTCGACCCACGCACCGTCGGCAAAGCCCTCGGGGAAAACGACGGAAAGGTTTTTATCGGGATTCTCGTTATCGGTCAGGCTCAGCAGGGTGACTTTTTCACCGGTCCGGTTGTACACGGTATACCTGCCGGCCTGCTGCGGAACGCCGAAGGAGATCGGCGTGGCGCCGGCGGCGGTGTCGGCGGGCAGCAGGTTAACGATCGCTTCCTCGATGCTCAGGGTGCCGAAGGTGCCTTCATAGCCGCCCGCGGTCACGAATTTAAGGGTCAGCCGGTGATTGCCGTCCTCGCCCTCGGGAATGGTAAAGGTCATCTGCGCGGCGTCGCCGTCTTCAAGGCCCATGCCTTCGGGGTAGGTCACCGCCAGTTTGTTGCCGGTAATGTTGTCGGTGATGGAGATGCCGGTGACCGTTTCGCCGGTGCAGTTCTCGATGGTATAGACGCCTTTCTGCACCGGAGCTTCGGCAAGCGCGGCGCAGGAGAACAGCATGGCAAGGGCAGCCGCCAGGGCCAGGATCTTTTTCATGGATAAATGCCTCCTTGTTTTTTTACTGTTCTTATTTTATCACTCATGAAAGAGCAAGTAAAGCCGTTCCCGCGCCTCGTCAAACTCTTTTTGCTCTGAATTTCTTCAAATCCGTTTATAAATTTACCTCTGAAGGTCTCCCGGCGACTCCGGATCCCCCGGGTCGTCCAGAATCTGCACAGCGGTGCAGGGTCCCAGCTCCCGCCAGTCATTCAGGCACCACACCACCCCGCTTGTCCGGCGTCACCTCCGCCATCTGGGGCGACAGCCCGCCGTTTCCCCGGGAACAAAGAACGGTGTTGCCGTTTTTAAGGCGAACAAAGCTCTGGCAGTCATGCAGGCGCTTATCGGGCGGAAGCTCGCTCAGGGCGATCTCCCATACGGTGCGGCCGTCCGGAGCCGCCTCGCGAACCAGGGCATGGTATTCGTCGGTCATCATGGTATTGCCGTTCCTCAGCCTGACCGCCGCCCAAGGCCGGTCGATGTGGTAACGCCATATCTCATTGAAATCCCCGTCGTACTCCGCCACTTTGTTCAGGCTCAGGTACGGCACCAGGAAGGTTCCCCGGGCCGTCATCCTGAACCTGCGGAAATGGCCGTGGACCCATCCCGGGTTTTCATACGGGATATCGTGCCTGTATTCCACCCGGCCCGTCCCGGTATTGACGATCATGCAGTAAGGCTTCGGCGCGTTCACAGCCATGATGACCCTTTCGGCGTCGATGGGCTGGATGGTGTGGTATTCTTCCCCCTCCGGGCAGTTTCTGCGCCATACGAGGCGCTTGTCCGGCGTCACCTCGCCCGCCCAGCTCATCCGGGAAAAGACGATATTGCCGTTCTTTTTCATCCAGATATCGTCCAGTTCCCAGCCTCTGCCGGTATCATACGTCCAGATGACCTTCCCGCCGGCCACAAGAAAAATCCGGTTGCAGCCTTCCCCGATATACAGCATGGAATGCCGGGCCATGCCGTTTTCAGGCGCTGTCTTTCCCGAACCTTCCCCGCTCACCCGCCATGAAGGCGGATCGATGGGTTCCTCGTCTTTCCCGCGTTCCGGAACCGAGGAATCGGTAAACCTGCTCAGGACGCTTTCCAAAGTATATTCTTTTTCAGCCATCCGTCCCTCCTCCGTATCGCGCCGGACCTTTCCGCGCGCCGTTTATCCGTCGGTCAGGTGTTCATCATCAGGTGGATGATCTCCAGGTCGGTCTCCTTCATCCCTTCCCTGGCCAGTTCGCCCACGGCCCGGATGGTGTTTTCGACGCCCTTCACCACAATGCCGTCCCCGCCGTAAAACTGGGAATCGTGCATGAACATCTGCATGCCCAACAGTCCGGCCTCCACCGCCGAGGCGATCTTCGCCGCGCAGGAGGATTTGGCCCCGTCGCAGATCATACCGGAATTGATTGCCAGGGCGTTCACCACCGTATGGGCGATTTCCCGGAACTTGCCGCCGTACAGATAAGCGACTCCCGCTCCCGCGCCCGCCCCGGCGCTTGTTGCGCCGCAGTAGGCGGACAGCGTGCCGATGCCGGTTTTCAGATGGATCGCCACCAGGTTCGAAACCACCAGGGCACGGTACAATTGTTCCCGGGAAGCGCCCATCTCTCTTCCGTAAATAATCACCGGAAGCGACGCGGTCAATCCCTGGTTGCCGCTGCCGGAATTGATGACCACGGGCATCTCGCAGCCGTTCATCCGGGCGTCGGAACCGGCGGCGGCATAGGCCTTGGCCCGGTTCTGCACGCCGCTGCCGTAGCTGCACAGAAGAATTTTCCCGATGCCCGCCCCGTAATTCCCGCGCATGCCCTCCTCCGCGATGGCGGTGTTCAGGGCGATCTGCGTGTCCAGCAGCTTTTCAACGTCCGCGACGCGCACCCGGTCCGCAAATTCCACGATGTCCCGGACCGTCAGAAGCTTCCTGTTCTCCGGCACGCTCACCGCGCAGTCCTCCCAGGGCTTCGACAGAATCTCCTCGTCCCCGTTCCGTATCTCCACCACGTTCGTATGGGATCCGACAATGCGCACATAGGCGGACTCGGCCTTCACCCGGATATCAAAGGGATTCCGGGCGTCGGACCGTTCTATGGTGAGGGAAAGCCCCTCGCAGTATTCGTCCAGCCGGGACAGCTGCTCCGGAAGGACATCGGACAGCGCCTCCAGCTCCTTGTCGGCTCTTCCGAACAGCAGCCCGGCCGCAAGCGCCGTACGCAGGCCTTTCCGTCCGCCCGTATGCGGAACGATTACGCTTTTCACGTTTTTTATGATGTTCCCGCTCACCGTCAGGGTCACCCGCTCCGGCAGATGTCCCAGCGTTTTCCGGGCCAGCGCGCCGGCGTAAGCCACCGCGATGGGCTCCGTGCAGCCCATCGCCGGCTTCAGTTCCTCATGAAGGATCCGGAGATATTCCTTATATAGCCGCTCTTCCGTATAGATCGCCTCCGTCCGCCTGTCACGCCGCCCGTGCACATCCTTTGCTGTGTATTATGATATCAGGTTTGTTTATGCTTGTCCATTCCGCGGATGCGCCGCTTTTGTTTTCATTTTACCGGCTTTTCATTATCCGTATGTAACTGTTCAGTCGTGTGTGAAGGAGAACGAACGTATGACAGCAGTGGGGAGGTATCGGAGGGAGCTCCCTCCGATTATAATCCGCTTCAGCGGCGTGTAACGGCCTATCGGGTACACGGTCCCGATGCCGCTCCGGC
>CADANQ010000039.1 GCA_902789365.1 uncultured Eubacteriales bacterium | reverse complement strand
CTATGCCAAGTGTACTACTAATTTCCAACTGGATTCTCTTGTAAGACTAACTTCCACTTCCTTACCCCCACTCTGGAAGTTACTTTTGCACTTCACTAAGTTTTTTTAATGGATATTTTGGTAATGAAAATGCAACTTTTTCTTGAAAACTGAATGATTCCGGAGTATAATAGTACCAATGGCAATGATGCGGAAATGCGGGCGGTTTTTTATTTGGCGGCGAGTGCGAGAATTGCTGAGGTGTACGATGACATTGAATGATTTGAATCCGATGCAGAGAAAAGCCGCGGAGACCCTTGAAGGTCCGGTATTGATTCTGGCCGGGGCCGGAAGCGGAAAAACAAGGGCCCTCACTTATCGCATCGCCAACCTGGTGGAACATGGTGTGCCTCCGTACAACATCATGGCGCTGACCTTTACCAATAAAGCCGCCAGGGAGATGAAAGAAAGGATATCACGCCTCGTCGGTCAAAGCACCGACGACATGTGGGTGGGGACCTTTCATTCGATCTGCGTCCGAATCCTCAGGCGCGATATCGAAAAGCTTGGGTATCAGCGCTGTTTTACGATTTATGACGACAACGATACCGAAAGAGTAATCAAGGAATCCATTAAAGCGCTGAATATCGACGAGAAAACGCTTTCCTGGCGGGATGTGAAATACGCCATATCGGACGCCAAGAACAAGGTGATGACGCCTGACGAATGGTTCCGGGCTTCCCAAAGGGATTACAGGAGCCAGAGGATCCATGACGTTTTTGTCCGGTATGAGGAAAAGCTTCGCACATCCAACGCGCTGGATTTCGACGATCTGCTGATTCGAACCCTCCAGCTTTTTGTCGATCATCCGCCGGTTATTGATTATTACAGGCGTAAATTCCGTTATATTCATGTGGATGAATACCAGGACACCAATATGGCCCAGTACCAGCTGGTGAAACTGCTTTCCCAGGACAGCAGGAATCTTTGCGTTGTCGGTGACGACGATCAGTCCATCTATGGCTGGCGCGGCGCGGATATCCGCAATATCCTTGACTTCGAAGAAGACTTCCCGGACGCGAAAGTCTACAAGCTGGAACAGAACTACCGCTCGACCTCCAATATTCTCGACGCGGCCAACCAGGTAATCGCCCATAATCGCGGAAGGAAGGAGAAGGTCCTCTGGACCGAGAACGGCGAGGGAGCGCCGATCCTGCTGTTCGGCGCCGGCGATGAAAGGGAAGAAGCGGCATGGATCTGCGAACAGCTCAGACAGCTTGAACAGGGAGGGGCGCCATACAGCGATATGGCGGTATTGTACCGCACCCGCGCCCAGAGCCGTGTGATCGAGGAAATGCTGATGCGCGCGGGCATGCCCTACAGGGTATTCGGCGATCAGAGGTTCTATGACAGGAAGGAGATCAAGGACGCGCTGGCGTACCTCAGGGTCATCGTCAACCGGAACGACGACGTCTCTCTCGAAAGGATCATCAATACGCCGCGCAGGTCCATCGGGGAAAGCACGGTGGATGTCATCAGGCAATGCGCCGCGGACAGGGGCGTTCCGATGTTCGACGTGCTTGGGGATCTGCCGGGGCAGCTGTCCTCCCGCCCCCAGAAATGCGTGGCCGAATTCGCGGCCTTAATGAACGGGCTGACAGAAAAACGCCGGGACATGGGTCTGAGCGAATTCATCGAAGAGGTACTGGACGCGACCGGTCTGATCAGGCAGTACGACGGGGGGAGCGAAGAGGGACAATCCCATATACAGAACCTTCGGGAATTCGCCGGGGCCGCCGGTGATTTTGAAAAGCATTCCGATGACCGTTCCCTGGAGGCTTTTCTTGAGAACGTGGCCCTGATTACCGATCTGGACCGACAGGAGGATACCCCGAAGTATGTCACTTTGATGACTCTGCACAGCTGCAAGGGCCTGGAGTTCAAAAACGTGTTTATTGCCGGCCTTGAAGACGGCCTGTTTCCGAATATTCGCAGCATTATGGACGACGCGCGTCTTGAGGAAGAGCGGAGGCTTTGCTATGTGGGGATTACCCGCGCACGGGAAAGGCTGTATTTAAGCTATGCGCGGCGTAGGATCCTTAACAACCAGATCATGCATAACGACCGTTCCCGTTTCCTGAAGGAAATTCCTCAGCGCCTTCTGCATGACGAATGGGCGTCGGTAAAGACGAACCGGTCCCTTACGGCCTCGACCCCGGCGTGGAAGCGCCCACAGGAACCGAAGGCGGAATTCCCCAGGGCAAGGAAGCCCAATCTGTCCTTCGGAACTCCGGGAATGGGCCAGCGGCCCCCGCTGAATATTCCCGGCGTCACGAAAGGCTTTGTGCCGTCCAAAGCCCGCGACAAGGAGGACAGTGTATTGCATACGCTCTTCCGGGCGGGGGATACCGTGCTCCACAGAAAATTCGGCGAAGGCAAGGTGCTGGAGGTGTTCGGCACCGGCAGCGACGCGCGGATCCGTATCTTTTTTACGGCCTATGGGGAAAAGGTCTTCTCGCTGTCCATCGCCCCCATCGTAAAGATCGAAAACAAATAACCGGCGCTTTTCCGGCGCGCAGCAAAAAACGCCCCGCTCCATGCGCGATGGAGCGGGGCGCGGCCATGTGTAAGATCAGATGCCGAGGAGGTCGCTGTAGGCGCTGAGGGCGCCGTCGGTATCGTGCTTGAGCACCCGTTTGGCCAGCACCTTGCCCAGCTGCACGCCTTCCTGATCAAAGCTGTTCAGGTTCCAGACAAAGCCCTGGAACATGACCTTGTTTTCAAAATGGCTCAGAAGGGCGCCGAGCGCTTCGGGGGTCAGCTGCTTTCCGATGATGATACTGGAGGGACGATTGCCGGCAAAGCTCTTGTTGGGGTTTTCGTCATCCTTGCCGCAGGCAAAGGCCATGATCTGGGCTGCGACGTTGGCGCACAGCTTCTGCTGACTGGTGCTGTCCTGGATGTTCACGTCGGTCTCAGCCTGGCTGAAGCGGAACCCCACGAACTGCAGCGGGATGATATCCGTTCCCTGGTGCAGGAGCTGATAGAAAGAATGCTGGCCGTTGGTGCCGGGCTCGCCGAAAATGACGGGGCCGGTGACGTAATCGACCTTGTCGCCGAAGCGGTTGACGGACTTGCCGTTGGATTCCATATCCAGCTGCTGAAGATGGGCGGGGAAACGGCTCAGCGCCTGGGAATAGGGGAGGACCGCCGTAGCGGGCATACCGAGGACGTTGCGCTCATAAACACCGATCAGGGCGTCCAGCATGGCCGGGTTGCGGCAGATATCGGGATCGGCGGCCAGCTTGTCTTCTTCGGCGGCTCCCGCCAGGAAGCGGGCGAAGACCTCGGGACCGAACGCGAGGGACAGGACGACTCCGCCGACGCAGGAGGTGGAGGAATAGCGCCCGCCGATATAATCGTCCATGAAAAACGCCCGGAGATATTCGTCGGAGCTGGCGAGAGGAGAGGTTTCGCTGGTGACCGCGACCATGTGGTTGGCGGGATCCAGGCCGGCCTTGCGGAGGGCGTCCTTCACAAAGGATTCGTTGGTCAGCGTTTCAAGGGTGGTGCCGGATTTGGAGACCAGGACGAAAAGCGCCCTGGACACGTCGATGCTGCCCAGAACGGAGACGGCGTCGTCGGGATCCACGTTGCTGATAAAGCGCGCGTCCATATGGAAGCAGCCGTTCTTTTTGGCCCAGTTTTCAAGGGCGAGATACATGGCCCTGGGGCCCAGGTCGCTGCCGCCGATGCCGATCTGGACGACGGTGGTGAATTTTTCACCGGCGGCATTGGTGATCTTTCCCTCGTGGACCGCTTTGGCAAAATCCGCGGCCTTTTTCTGCTCCGCGGTATAAAACGCGCGTTTGTTTACGCCGTCGGCAATGACGTCGCCGCCCAGCTGGCCCCGTGTCAGATGATGCAGGACCATCCGTTTTTCGCCGGTATTGATGACCTCCCCGTTGTACAGCGCGCTGAATTTTTCGGCCAGCTGCGCTTCCTCCGCGAGTTCCTTCAGAGCGGCGATGATTTCGTCGTTGACGGCCTTGGCCGCGAAATTGTAGCTGAGTCCTCCGCCCATGGGGATAGAATATTTCGCGACGCGTTCTTTTCCGCTTTCGCCGGCCATGACATCCCTGAGCTCCACACTGCCCTTGAGCGACTGCAGCTTTTTGTAAGAGGCGAGCTTGTCGAGGTTATTCCAGGAAATCATACGATATCATCCTTTCTTTCGGGTATTTCGGGAAACATTTTCAGCGCCCCTTCCCTTAAAACAGACCGGATGCAGGGCCCTTCTATACGCATTATACACGAAAAAACAGCCTGTTTCAATGGAAATGTATAAAAGAAAGGGATGCCTGGTTAAAACGGATGGAGGGATACGCAAAAAACCCGGGGGAACGGGTGCGCCGCGTTCCCCCGGGTCCGGAAGGCATATAAACAGGCTGCTGCAGGGCAGCCTGCCGCGGGAGGTCACCTCCAGAGGAGGCTCTGCTCCGTTTCCGGATCGAACAGCTGAATGACCTTGCTTGAGAAGGTGAAATTGAGAGGACTGCCGTGGACAAGGGAAGAACGGCGCTCGTGATCCAGCTCAATGGTGGGAATCCTGACGATGATGTTCTGGTCGTCTCCGGCAGCCACGTGCAGGTGCAGCTCGGAGCCCATCATTTCGTTGACGGTGATGGTGCCGCGGACGGCATTGTTCTCATTGCCGAAGCAGCAGGTCATGTGTTCGGGACGAACGCCGAGGATTACCTTTTCCATGCTGCCGATGCCGTTTTCCCTGAGCAGGGCGCAGCGGTCGCTGTCCAGAGGCACGGTGATGTTCTGGTACCGGACGGCGTAGCTGTCCGTGCCGGATTTGACAAGGGAAGCGCTGAACAGGTTCATCTGGGGGGAACCGATAAAGGTGGCCACGAACAGGTTGCGCGGGGTGTCGAACACTTCCTCGGGGGTGCCGACCTGCATGATGAAGCCGTCCTTCATGATTACGATGCGGTCGCCGAGGGTCATGGCTTCGGTCTGATCGTGGGTGACGTAGACGAAGGTGGTGTTCAGCTTTTCCCTCAGCAGGATGATTTCTGCGCGCATCTGGTTGCGCAGCTTGGCGTCCAGGTTGGAAAGGGGCTCGTCCATCAGGAACACCTTCGGGTTGCGGACGATGGCGCGGCCGATGGCCACGCGCTGCCGCTGGCCGCCGGAGAGTGCGCGGGGCTTGCGGGTCAGGTATTCGGTGATGCCGAGGATTTCCGCGGCGTTGGTCACCTTCTGATAAACCTCGTCCTCCGGTGTTTTTTTAAGCCGCAGTGAGAAGGCGATGTTGTCGTATACCGTCATATGGGGGTAAAGGGCGTAGTTCTGGAATACCATGGCGATATCCCTGTCTTTGGGCTGCAGATCGTTGACGACCTCGCCGTCAATCTCAAGGGTTCCCTCGCTGATCTCCTCCAGCCCCGCGATCATGCGGAGCGTGGTGGATTTGCCGCAGCCGGAGGGGCCGACAAACACTACAAATTCCTTGTCCTGGATCTCCAGGTCAAAATCGTGTACGGCGATGACCTTTTTGTCGTAGATCTTTTTGACGCCGGTCAGTTTCACATTAGCCATTGTTCATTCTCCTTTCATGATCTCACGCCGATCAGCCCTTGACGGCTCCGCCGGTGACGCCTTCCACGTAATACCTCTGCAGGCACATAAAGAGGATGGTTACGGGAACGGCCACCAGCACGCCGCCGGCGCAGAACATGGTGTAGTTTTTGCTGATCTGGTCCTGACTGAGCCATCCGTACAGACCGACGGCAGCGTTCATGCCCGCGGAAACGTTGAAGGATATGTACCTTGCGAACACAAAATCGCCCCAGGGGCCCATGAACGCCGTCAGAATCGTGTAAATGACGATGGGCTTGGACAATGGGAGAATGATCTTCAACAGCACCTGGAACCGGGTCGCGCCGTCGATCCGGGCCGCTTCATCCAGGGATTTGGAGATGGTGTCGAAAAAGCCCTTGGATACATAGTAGCCCATGCCGGAGGATGCGATGTAGACCAGGATCAGGCCGGGTACGGCATTGGACTGGGTCATACCCAGATCCTTCAGGACCTGGTACAGGATGATCATGCTCAGCATCCCGGGGAACATGCCGAGGATCAGCATGAACTGCATCAGAGGCTTTCGCATCTTGAAGCGGAAACGTGACAGCGTGTAGCTCATGCAAAGGACGATAATCGTCTGGAATACCGCGACGAACAGCGCGGTGATGAGGGTGTTGGTGTACCAGCGGGGAAAATTGGTGTTGAACAGGTTTCTGTAATTGTCCAGGCCCCATTTCTGCGGAATGATATACCCCACCTGGTGAGTCGACTCACACCTGAAGGATTGAAGCAGGATGCAGACGAACGGGATCAGCCAGATGACGCTGATCAGGACCAGCACCACATAGGAAACGGTATTTGAAATGCGGGAGGAGGCTTTCATACCCATGTGGCGTTTCATGGAAGGTGTTTCGCTTTTCTGTGACTGGATCATCACTGGAAATCCTCCTCGTTTTTAATGGACGGCAGGCACCGGTAAACGACCAGACTGATCAGGGCCACCACAACAAACACCATGATGCCGATGACCGATGCCATATAGTATTGGGCTTCGGCGCCGGTGGTTATTTTGAACAGCCATGTAATCAGAAGGTCGGTGTAGCCTACGGAGCCTGCCGCGCTGGACGCCGCGGTGTTTGTGGGAGCGCCTCCCGTCAGAAGGTAGATCACGTTGAAATTGTTCATGTTGCCCGTGAAGCTGGTCAGGAGGTACGGGCCCGTGACGAACAGCATATATGGAAGGGTAATTTTGAAATACTGCTGCCAGGCGTTGGCGCCGTCGATCCTGGAGGATTCGTACAGATCCTGCGGGATATTCATCAGGATGCCCGTGGTGATCAGCATCAGGTAGGGGATGCCGATCCAGATATTGATCAGGATTACCGTGATCCTGGCCCAGGTGGGATCCTCCCAGAAGGGGAGCGCTTTGGTAATCCAGCCCATGCTCATCAGGAAATTGTTGATCAGGCCGTTTTTCGCGAACATCTTGGATACATACAGGAGGGAGATGAACTGGGGTACGGCGATGGTCATGACCAAAACGGTGCGCCACAGCTTTTTCAGCTTGATGCCCTTTTTGTTGATCAGCATGGCAACCATCATTCCGAGGAAATAATTGGTGAAGGTCGCGAAGAAGGCCCAGATCAGCGTCCACGCCAGCACTTCTCCGAAGGTCGCCGCGTAGGACTGCCCGCCGACAGCCTTCCATGAGAGCAGCGTATTGAAATTGTCCAGGCCCACCCAGGTGAACAGGTTGTTGGTATATCCGTTGTTGGTGCCGCTGTAATTCGTAAAGGCTACCAGAATCATGAAAAAGATCGGCAGCACAGTGAACAGCAGGATGCCCGTCAGCGGAAGCGCCAGGAGGGTCTTGTGGAACTGGTCATCCACCAGGGAGCGCAGGTCGTCCTTGCCGCTTTTAAGCTTTTTGCCGGAACGCTTGATTTGTGCGATCAGTTTGTTTTGCCTGATGTTGACCCGCCAGGTGTAGATCAGCGCGACGATGAAGAAGATCGTCAGCACGCCGTATAGAAGGATTTTGAAGGAATTGTCGTGGTAGGTTACGACGTCGATGTCGTAGATCGGATCATACTCCAGCGTCGGGCCCTGTTTGCCGAGGCTCGGCAGCATGCTCAGCCAGTAGATGCCGCCGGTGATCATGTATACGATGAACACGACTTCAAAGAGCAGGAAAAGCAGGCCGCGGAGCCATTGCCCGTGTGCAATGTTCCCCGTTCCCATGACAAGGAAGGAAGCCTTGGCGGACCAGTCGCCTTCCCTGAAGGTAGCAAAGATATCCGTCACATCGTCACGCAGCCCGACCGCAGCCTTTTTGATCCCGCGTCCCAGTGAGATGAGTCCGTTGACGATGCCGTGAGGGATGGAAGCAAAAAAACTTCCAAGTCTGTGCAGCAACCTTTTCCATTTGGAAAGCTTCAGGTATTCCAGATCGGTTAACTGTTTCATGGTGAAAGCTCCTTTAAAAAGCGGCCGGAGTCAGGGTGAATGACTCCGGCCGGAGATTTTGCGAAGGAAGCTACTGCATCCGCTCGGTGGACAGATGAGCACCTCAGAAAACTCAGTTCTTTACGATGCTGATCGCGTCACCGTCGATGGTCACGGTATAATTGCCGGCTTCGATGAACACGATGTTGTTATCGGGATTGTCGGCGCCCAGATCCTTGATCAGATCGGCTCCGACGGTGACCTGCGCAAAGCCCTTGTCGGTGTCCCAGCTGCCGGGATTGACGATGCGGCCGCCCATGTAATCGCTTGCCGGGACATCCAGGGTCAGAGAGCCGTCCTTGAAGTAATAGGTGTCGGATTCATCGGCGTTGTTCCATCCGTTCCAGGCGCCCACGAAGAGCAGCGCGGAGGTATCCAGATTGAACAGGCTGGAAATCTTGTCGTAGTAGTTGTCCAGCGCCTGCTGCAGGCCGGCATCGTCGGTGGCGTTCTTCACGTCGTCAGAGATGACCTTGGCGATATCCCACCAGGAGCCGTGGATCTGGCCCTGGGGAACGGAATAGGCGTTCTGGGTGTAAAGGGCGACCAGACCGGGGTTGGCCTGAACGGCGGGGGAAGCCTGAGCGGCCAGGTTGGAGGGACCCCAGGCGCGGGCTTCGAAGCGCTCCATCTGGCACTTTTCACCGGTCAGGTACTGGGCCAGGCGGTGAATCGCGGCGCCCTTGATGGGATCGGTCTGGGGCTTGACGCCCATCAGCTTGCAGCCGTTGTAGGAGCCCAGGTGATAGGAAACGCCATCCACCTCAAAGGAGGGCAGATCGGTCACGCCCATGTTGTCGCCCAGGATGCCCTCGATGGTGGTATAGGCCCAGATGCCGGTCACGACCGCGGCCGCGTTGGAGGCGAAGCTGGCGCCGTCGGAGGAAGAGAGATGGAAGGGAGAATCCACCAGCTTCTTCATGCCCTTGACGGCGATCAGGCCCGCGGGGCTGTTGAAGGTGTCGTGCACGGAGATGAAGGTGCCGTCGTCATCGGTCTTCCATTCGGAGACGCAGCCGGTGGCGAAGAAGAAGGAAGCGTTGTACCAGGCGGAGGTGCCCATTTCAAAAGCGAAATACTTCTGGGCCTTCTCGCAGTCGGCGATGATGGCTTCCAGTGAGTCTACATCCTCATCGGGGATCACGGATTTGTCGTAATAGAGGAAGTAGCCGTTGTCGGAGGTGAGGGGATAGGCGTACAGGGTATCGCCGGAGGTGGCGGCGGCGACGACACCGGCGTCGTTGCTGGTCCTGACGATTTCGGCGGCCTGCTTGCCGAGGCTGCTCAGGGCGCCGGCCTGCACGAGGCGGGCGAACTGGTCCTGCGCAAAGCAGAAGATGTCCGCGCCCGCTTCGACGTCGGTGATCATGGAGGTGGCGGCGTCGGCCTCGGAAACGGCCTCGATGTTGGCCACGATGGTGATGCCGTACTCGTTGGTGGCGTTGAAGTCCTCAATCTGTTTCGCCGTCAGATCCTTGACCTCTTCGGCGACCCAGATCGTGATCTGGTAGGTGCCTTCCAGACTGGCGGCGAAAGCGCCGGCGGTCATGGTCAGGACCATGGCAAGAGTGAGAAGAACAGAGAGCAGTTTCTTCATGACAAAACTTCCTTTCCTGACATATCCCCACGAAAGAAGATATGTGTTTTTTGTTGTAATCAGTATAACACCAAAGCGCGGTTTCGTCAAAAGAAATTTATCGAAAACCACAAATAAGCCTTGCCGTAAAATGACCGAAAGCAACAAAAAGCGGCTCGGGTTCCTTATCCCGGGGAACGGAGCCGGCGCCCGGTCCGCGGCGTACGGGAAAAGGTTCAGCCGAGGATTGCCCGGGAAAGGGACCAGGCAAGGCCATTGACAGCGGGGGCGGCGCTGTTTTCCCACAGGCGGGAGGTAAGGCAGACAAAACCGTCCTGCCTGTACAGGACGCCCAGACGCAGGCAGCGCTCGGGATTGTCGATCATCTGCACCGGCGCGTCAGCGTCCGTCATTTGCCGGGCGTGGGCGCAGGAGAGGACCGGATACCAGACAGGCGTCGTATAAACGTCGGCGGGGAAGCCTTCGAGAAGCGGATCGGCGGGATTGACGCACAGCCCCATGGTCCCGGTGGGTTCGGGCTTTCCCATGGAACGGGAGATTGTGCTGAACATCCGGTAACACCAGAAATCGCTGCTGTATTCGCAGGGCAGGCTGCCTTCGGCGTCCGGGACCAGCACCGAACGGCGGGAAGACGCATCCGCGGGGCGCCTATAAAAAGGAAGAAAACCGAATTCCGAACGGATGCCGTCCGGGGTAATCCGAAGGTTTCTGCGTGGGAAAAACCACAGGGGCCATTCCTGATATGCGCCGTCCTCGAGGCTGATTTCCATGAGGGCCATGTGCGCGTTATCCGTGAAGACGGGGGGACACGAAATCCTGACAGGGGCGGAAAGGCGCGTTTGAGAGGCGGGAACGGTGACGGAAGTCTCAAACAGCACGGTCTGATCCAAACAGAGGCGGCATCGGGCGGTGTGCGTGACATTGCGTTTTCCGTACCGGGAAAGACGGAGGGTGAAGGAGGGCGATTCCCCGGAATAAAAGACGAAGCGCTCAAACCCGGCGAGGATCACCGTGTCCGAGCAGAACCGCCGCCATTCTCCGGCGGAAATCAGCCCTTTGCTGATCATCAGCGCGTTCAGGATGCCGACCAGGGCCGTGCCCTGGCCCGGATAATCCTGAAGGTCCAGAAGCTGGAAGCCGCTGAGCTCTCCGGTGCGGTGAAGGGTCTCAATCTCCCTCCGGTAACAGTCGACGGCCAGCCTGCCCGCGGATTCGAAAAAGCGTTTCCTGTCCGGCCAGAGGCCGGCTTTTTTGACGTTTTCGGCAAGGCGTGCGAGGTTATATGGCTTCAGGGTCCCGGTATACAGCCCGATTTCGTCAAAATCCGGATAAAAGGTGTACTGGCCGACCTCATGGGCGACGACGGGAATCTCCGGGACGATCTGCCGCCCTTTTTCGGCGCTGACGGTCTTCACCCCGGTACCGTACTGGATCATCACGGACCGGCTTTCTTCTTCCCTGCCGGGAAGATCGTTTGCGGGAACGATGGCGCGGTCATAGTCGGAGACGGATTCCGGTTCCGTCGTCTGGACGATGCCCTGTGGGCTGTCGCACATGGCATAGGAGCCCCTGAACAGGCGGTCTCTTCCGAGGCGGACTCCGACAAAAACGTCCTCCTCCGGCAGGATGTCGGGCATGAACTGAAAATTGTTCGAGCCGGCGGTAAACATGATGTGGGGGAAACGCTTTTTGTACTCCGAAAGCATCTGCCTGAGGACATCCTTGTTTCCCCACAGCTCGTTTCCGAGGGAAAACAGTACAAAAGAAGGATGCCGGCCGTATTCCGTCAGGATCCGCAGACCTTCCCGGAACAGGAAATCGTTGACCGTTTCGTCATAGCCCTCGTCGCCGGGACCTTTGACCGTCCCCCAGAAAGGCAGTTCGGGCTCCATGTACAGCCCGAGCCTGTCCGCGCATTCAAAAGCCGCTTCGGGGGGGCAACAGGTGTGGCAGCGAATGTGATTGAAGCCGTAGGAGGCGACGGTCCTTAAATATGCTTCCCAAGAGTCCGCGTCCGTCGGAAGCCCGTCATGATTGGGGAAAACAAGGGCTTCGTGCTTTCCGCGCAGGAAGGTTTCCTGCCCGTTGATCATCAGCCTGCGTCCCGAATGTGAAAGGGTGCGCAGGCCGAAACGATAACGGAAGCTGTCCTTATCCGTCCTGCAGGACAAGGTATGGAGGGAAGGATTGAATTCATCCCACAGAAAGAGACCCGCGTCAAGGGAGACGGAAACGTCGATCTTTCCTTCTTCGGGCGGGAAAACCTGTTCAGGTCCGTCGTCCACGGAGAAGGCCGCAAAGGTGCATTTTCCCAAAACGCGGGCTGAAAAGCGGAGAGTACGGTTTTTTGCGTCCGGGATGATCGTTTCATCGAGCAGGAGGCAGTCGCCGGAGGTGATGCGGATGTCGCCGAGGATGCCGTTCCAGTTGCCCTGGGTGTCGTCGCCGGTCAGGTGGCCGCCCGGAACGGCATAGCAATCGTTGGATATCATGATTTCAATGCGGTGCATGCCTTCGGCAATTCTGCCGAGCGCGTAGCGGTGCGGGGAGGAAAGGGAGTCGCAGGAACCGACTTCGGTATTATCAAACCAAAGTCTGCTGTTTCTGGTGCGCTCCAGCGTAATGTACGCCGATTCGGCCTCCTCAAGGAAGCATTCCCTCCTGAACATGGCTTTGCCGACGAAAGGGCGTGTCTGAGACAGCCTGCCGGCAGCCTCTTCCTGTTCGGCGGACAGAGATGCGACCGAAGCAAGGGTCGCGGGGAGGGAGATAATGTGCGCGTATTCGGCGGTTTCCGAACGGCTTTGACCGATGACGGCAAGATCCCAGTTACCCGAAAGGTTTTGTTTTTTCATTGTTTTTTTCCTTTCATGCAGACTGTTTCGGGACAATTATATCCGGAGGTTCCCGCTTTGAAAAGCCCTGTTTTCCGGTTGCCCGGTCCCTTATACCGTGTTTCGGGGACGGAATAATTATGGCAAAAATCGATCAGCGAGGTCTTGCGCGATATCGGTTCGTGTGATAGAATCCTTGTATCTAAAATACGTTTCGGAAGAATAAAGTTATTCTTCTGTTTATTCTGATGCGGTAGGTGGATTGACTTGCTTTTCCGGTTGTCTTGCCTGACGGTTCTCTCCGGCTGACCAAGCAGGCGCAGGTTTTTTTTCGGAATGCGGGCCGGAAGGCCATGTTCCGTGGTTTATTCCGCGAACGGAAGATGCGGCGATTTCATATGGGCGGAGGGTTTGCTTATGCGAAAGATGCATCGGATACTGATCGGGTTGGCCTGCGTGGCGGTGATTGTCGTTCTGATCGCCGTCCTGGGCCGCGGTGTGCAGAATTTCAGCGGCAAATACGAAGGCTGCGACCTTTCAGGCGGCGTTACCGGCATCGGCAGGGAAGATACCTACGAGGGGTATGTTCGCGCCTGCGCGGGGACGCCGGTGGGCGAAAAAGCGGTGGACGTGGATATCGCCTCTTTTGAAGGCGACGCGGAGATCCGGGACGAGGGCGGCGTTCCCGTCGTTTTTACCGACGACGGCTCCAACGTCACCTGGAAGGTCTCCCTCGAAAAGGCGGGCCTTTACAATATCCGGATCAGGTATCTGACCTATAAATCCCGCGGGGTCGATATGGAAAGGGAGCTTTTCATCAACGGAAAGGTTCCTTTTTCCGGCGCGTCTTCGCTGACTTTTACCCGTCTGTGGAAGGACGGGGGAACGATCAGGGAAGACAACCAGGGCAATCAGATCCGCCCCACCCAGGTGGAGCATTTCGACTGGCAGTCCGTTTTCCTGAAGGATCCGATGGGTTATGTGATTGAGCCGTATCAGTTCAGGTTCGAGGCCGGGGAGAATACAATTACTCTCCGGGGCGTCAACGAGCCCATGATCATCGGCGCAATTACGCTGGTGCCGGTGGAAAACAGGATTACATACAGGCAGTACGCGGATCAATTCGCCGGCTCCCATGTTTCCGAGAACGCCGCGAGCACGCTGATTACGGTTCAGGGCGAGGACGCTGCGCTCAGGAGCACGCCTTCCCTCTACCCCAGATATGACCGCTCCTCGCCCGCAACGGAGCCGTATTCGGTGACGAGAACGGTTCTCAACTATATCGGCGGCGACGCGTGGAACCATGCGGGCGAATGGATCGAATGGGAATTCGAGGTCCCCGAGGATGGTTTTTATCATATTACTGTCAAGGCCAGGCAGTCCTATCAGCGCGGCGCGATATCCGCCAGGAGCATTTACATCGACGGAGAGATTCCGTTCGAAGAATTGAACGTTGTCTCTTTCGGATACGGAACGGCATGGCAGATGGTGACGCTTTCCGATGAAAACAAGGTCCCGTATGAGTTTTATCTGACAAAAGGAAAACATACTGTTCGCATTGAAGCCACCCTGGGCCAGATGGGTCCGATCCTGAGCGAGATGGAGGAGAGCATTTACCGCCTGAACCAGATCTACCGCAAGATTCTGGTGCTGACGGGCGTCAATCCGGACCGCTTCAGGGATTACAACCTGCCGGGCATCTATCCTGAAGTGATTGAGGCGATGGACCTGGAAAGCAAGCGGCTGTATAAGCTGGTGGACGATACGGTGGCTATCACGGGCCAGAAAAACGACCGTGTCGCCGTTGCCCAGACGCTGGCGGTGCAGCTTGAAAATTTCGTCGGCTTCAACGAGCGCATCACGCAGCAGTTTACCAACTTCAAGGACAATATCACCAGCCTCGGTACCGCGATGCAGAACATGTCCGAAACCAAGCTGGACATTGACGCCATCTACATCAGCGGCTCAAAGGCTCAGCTGCCCATGCCCAAGGAAGGCTTTTTCGCCAGGATCGCCCACGAGGTCCGGTCCTGCGTGGCTTCCTACACGGTCGATTACAACTCCCTGGGCGATAAATATGATGATGACGACGAATCCAACCTGATCGAGGTCTGGATTGTTACGGGCCGCGATCAGTCCACGGTCCTCAAGACCATGGTGGACGATTCGTTCACCCCCAAAACCGGCATCAGGGTAAACGTCAAGCTGGTTGTGGCGGATACCCTTTTGACGGCGGTCGTGGCCGGCAACGGTCCCGACGTGGTGCTCTCGGTGGGTTCCTGGTTCCCCGTCAACTACGCCATGCGCAACGCCGTCGAGGATATCAAGCAATTCGACGGCTGGGAGGAAGTGGTAGGCCAATTCTATCCCAGCGCTCTGGCCAGCATGGAATACAACGGGGGAATCTGGGCCCTGCCCGAAACCCAGGAATTTTCCGTCCTCTTCTACAGGAAGGATATCCTTGAAGGCCTGGGCCTGGAGCCGCCGCAGACCTGGGAAGACCTGATCGCCCTGCTGCCCACCATCCAGGGCAACAACATGTCCGTCGGCGTGCCGTATCCCGATATCGCCAACGCGGACATGTCCATCTTCAATTCCCTGATCTACCAGAACGGCGGGCAGATCTACGACGCCGATGCCAAGCGTACCCTGATCGACAATGAAAACGGCGTGACGGCTTTCAAGCTGTACACCTCCCTGTACAACGATTACGGCCTGCCGACGGTGTACGATTTCGTCAGCCGGTTCCGTTCCGGCGAGATGCCCATCGGCCTTGCCAACTATTCCACATACAACACCCTGGTTGTCTCCGCTCCCGAAATCAGGAACCTGTGGGATTTCACCCTGTTCCCGGGGACCGTCAGGACGAATGAAAACGGTGAAACCTATATCGACCGCTCCGTTCACTGCTCCGGCGTTTGCTGCATGATGATCGCGACGGACGATGAAAAGGTGAAGCAGAACTCCTGGGAGTTCATGAAATGGTGGGTCTCCGCCGAGTCGCAGGTTCGTTTCGGCCGCGAGATCGAAAGCATCCTGGGGTCCTCCGCCAGGTACACCACCGCCAACAAGGAAGCCCTGGCCCAACTGTCCTGGAGCACCGACCAGATGAAGATCCTTTCCGAACAGATGGAATGGACCGTCGGTTTCAGGGAGATCGCCGGCGGATATTCCACCACAAGACATATAACCAACGCCATCCGCAAAGTAATCATATCCAAGGAAGAGGCCAGGGAGACACTGCTGACATACGCGCGGACAATAAATGAAGAGATACGCATCAAACGAAAAGAATTCAATCTTCCCCTTGATTAATCGAAATCATCAGAAAGGAGCGCAGCGCGTATGAGCACGAACTCTACTGTATCGTATCTTTCCATCAGGCGCGAAAAAATCAAATACGGATGGACGAAGGCAAAGCGCATGAAGGTATGCTATCTGTTCATCCTTCCGTACGCCCTCCTGTTTTTCACCTTTTTCATCCTGCCCATCGTAACCAGCATCTATTACAGCTTTACCAATTACAACATCCTTGAACGGCCCAAATTCGTGGGGTTCCAGAATTATATCAACCTGGTGCTTCAGGACGAGGTTTTCCTTACCGCCGTGCGCAACACCTTCGTCATTGCCGTGATTACCGGGCCCATCGGGTATATGCTCTCGTTTATTTTCGCCTGGTTCATCAACGAACTGCCCCGCTGGCTGAGGACCATCGCCGTGGTGGTCTTCTACGCGCCGAGCATCGCGGGCAACGCGTATTACATCTTCTCGATCATCTTCAAGGGCGACGTGTACGGCTACCTGAACTCCTTCCTGGTTCAGTTCGGGTTCGTCAATTCCCCGATTCTCTGGCTGACGGATCCGAAGTACATCATGCCGGTGCTGATCATCGTAATCCTGTGGATGAGCATGGGCACGGGTTTCCTCTCCTTTGTGGCCGGCCTTCAGGGCGTCGACCGCAGCATGTACGAGGCCGGATATGTGGACGGCATCCGCAACCGCTGGCAGGAACTGTTCTATATTACTCTGCCCAGCATGAAGCCGATGCTGCTTTTCGGCGCCATCATGGCCATTACTAACGCGTTCAATGTCTGCGACGTCCCGCGGGCCCTGGCCGGGTATCCCAGTACGGACTACGCGGCGCGCACCATTGTAACTCACCTTTTCGACTACGGCTTTTCACGCTTTGAAATGGGCTATGCTTCGGCCATCGCGACGGTTCTGTTCGTTGTGATGATCCTGTCCAAGAAAGGCGTCCAGGGCTTGCTGAGGAGGATAGGCGAATGAGCGGGGTAAATCTGAACAAACAAAACGGAAATCCGGCGCCGGCGGCGCAGCCGGTCAAAAAGACCAGGGCGGACATCCTTCACGAACAGATGGTCCGCAACGGTGAGATTAAGCCCGTGGTCAAATTCAACAGGGGCATGTTTGCCCTCAAAGCCGGCATCATCCTTGCTGTAATCACCATTATCGCCGTCGTCGCCAGCTGGCGCGTTAACGTTCTTGAGAATAACCTTCTTCTCGGAGATAAGGCGGAGGCGCTGTTTGACCAGAGTTACGCGCCGGTTTACCGGGCCGTGAAGCTTGGGGCGATCGTGCTGGGAGCGCTCTATCTGATTTACGCGGTTATCCGCTTCATTGCTCCGCGCAGACGCAAGCCCAACCGTTCGGTTTTCGGTGATATCGGCATTTACCTGATGCTGACCCTGGTCGCCGTGGCTATGGCGTTCCCGCTGGTTTTTTCCATCGGGTCATCCCTGAAGCCGCTGGACGAATTGTTCCGTTTCCCGCCGACGGTGTTCCCGAGGCAGGTCACCCTGGATAACTTCAGCGACCTGTTCGTGACCATGGGGCAGAGCTGGGTGCCCTTTACCCGCTATATCACCAACACCGTGCTGATCACCTTTGTCGGTACCTTCGGACACCTGATCATCGCCTCCATGGCGGCGTTCGTGCTGGCAAAGTACGATTTCCCCGGCGGACGGACGTTCTTCAACGTGGTCGTCACCTGCCTGATGTTCTCCGGATACGTTACCGGCATCCCGAACTATGTGATTATGAGCCGCCTGAAGATGATCGATACCTACTGGGCGGTGCTCCTGCCTGCCTTTGCGGCTCCCATCGGTCTGTTCCTGATGAAGCAGTTCATGGAAGGCCTGCCCAATTCCCTGATCGAGGCCGCTCATCTGGACGGGGCGGGGGAGTTCAGGATCTTCTGGAATATCGTGATGCCCAACGTCAAGCCCGCCTGGCTGACCCTGATTATCTTCTCGGTACAGGGCCTGTGGAACACCAACGCGGCCACGGTTATTTATTCCGAGGCGAAAAAGACGCTGGTCTACGCTCTGCAGCAGATCCAGGCCGGCGGCATCGCGCGCACCGGCCAGGCGGCGGCGGTCACCGTCATCGTCATGCTGGTTCCCATCACCATTTTCATTCTTTCCCAGAGCCAGATACTGGAGACCATGGCCAGTTCCGGCTTGAAAGATTGACCAACGCCATTCGGACGACGGGAGGGATTTGAAAGTGAAACAGATCAAAAAACTGTTTTCGACGCTGCTGGTCATGGCGATGCTGCTTCCCTTTGGAGCGGCCCTGGCGGCGGAGGATGGCTTCAACGGCTGTTATACGTATAACTACGACTACTGGGGCGAGATTATCCAGTCCCCCGACGCGTACCGCGTGGATACCGTGCTCTATTCGGCGGAGCTCGGCCTGGAAACCGCGATGCGCCGGCCCCAGAGCATGTTTGTCAGGGACAGCGAGCTGTATGTCTGCGATACCGGCAATAACCGCATCATCCAGCTGCACCGGGATAAAAGCGATTTTTCGGTCGTCAGGATCATAGACCACGTCAGCGGAGCCGAGCCCTCCGGTTTTGCCACGCCCAGCGATGTTTTTGTGGACGAAAACGGAAACATCTATGTGGCCGATACCAACAACAACCGGGTGATCATGGCCGACAAGGACCTGAACTACCTCGCCTCCTATGTCAAGCCGGACAGCAATACCTTCGACCAGGCCCTCAGCTTCCTTCCCAACAAGCTGGTCGTCGATTCCTCCGGACGCGTTTATGTCCTTGCCACCAACGTCAACAAGGGCCTGGTCAAATATGAAGCCGACGGCACCTTCAGCGGCTATATCGGCGCCAACCAGGTAACATACAGCCTTTGGGATTACGTGTGGAAGATGTATTTCACCACCAAGGAACAGCGTTCGCAGCAGGCGGCTTTTGTTCCCACCGAATATGAAAACATATACATCGACCGCGACGGATTTATCTACGCCACAAACACCGTCTTCAGCGAATACGATCTGCTGTATGACAACGCCAAGCCCATCCGCCGCCTGAACGCGATCGGTACGGATATCCTGATCAAAAACGGCAAGTATCCCCCCATCGGAGATCTTGACTGGGTGGAACAGAGCCAGGTGGACGGTCCTTCCAAGTTCAAGGATATCACTGTCCTGGAAAACGATATCTATGTGGCGGTCGACCGGACCCGCGGCAGGCTTTTCGGGTATGATTCCCAGGGAATCCTCCTGTGGGCATTCGGCAACAAGGGCAACAGCGTAGGTTCGTTCTCCTCGGCCGTGTCCATTGAGCATATGGGGATGGACCTGCTTGTCATGGACGAGTTCAACGGCAGCATCACCCTGTTCACGCCCACAGAATACGGCAACCTGGTCTATTACGCCATCGAGCAGTACCTGAAGGGAGATTATCAGGGGTCGGCCGATACCTGGCGGGAGGTACTGAAATTCAACGCGAACTACGACCTGGCTTTTATCGGGATCGGGCGCGCCCTGATGCAGCAGGAAAGATACGAAGAGGCCATGAAGTATTTCAAGATGGCCCATGACCGCGTAAACTACGGCCGCGCCTACAGGTATTACCGCAAGGAGCTGGTGGAGAAGAACATTTTGTGGATCGTCGTGGTCGTTGCGGTCCTGATCGTCGTGTCATACGTGATCCGCAAGATCAAGAAAATAAAATGGGAGGTAAAAGAATATGAGCGTCAGCGAGTCATTCACTAAACCCGGATCCTCCGGCGGCTCCGGGCAGGCGCTGCGCCGCTATAAAGAAACCCTGCGCTACGGCCTGTATGTGATTTTTCATCCCTTCGACGGTTTCTGGGACCTGGTGCATGAAAAACGCGGCTCGCTTTCCGCGGCCAACACGTTTCTGATTCTTTTCCTGCTCACCCGTGTCCTGAAGCTGATGCTGACTAATTTCCAGTTCATTTCAGCCCCGCTTCAGTATATCAATATTTACGAGCAGTGCGGATCCCTCCTGTTCCCCTTTCTTATCCTGTGTCTGGCCAACTGGGCCCTTTCCACGCTGTTTGACGGCAAGGGACGCTTCAAGGACATCTATATGGCCATGTGCTATGCGCTGGTGCCGTATATCCTGATCCAGCTGCCTCTGATCCTGATCAGCCACGCCATTTCGTTTGATGAGGCTTCATATTATGAAGTGATGATGAGCGTCTCGGTGATCTGGTGTGTGTTCCTGGCTTTTGTGGGACTGATGCAGGTGCATGACTTTTCTCCCGGCAAGACGGTCATCTTCCTGTTCTTTACCATCTTTGGGGCGTTGGTCATCCTGTTCCTGATTCTGGTGTTCTTCTCTCTGCTGAGCGATGCCATAGGGTTTTTCGTTTCGCTGTACAGAGAGATCGCATTCAGGCTGTACTGAGGAAGGAGGTAGCATAAGGAATGAAAAAACCCGGCATTCTGCGTCGCCTCTTGCCCTGGCTGATTACGCTGGTCATCCTGGCGTGCATCGTGATCTTCGTCGGAATCCCGCTTTACTCACAGTCGGATGAAACCAACGAACGTCCGCCCGTCATTTCAAACTATGAGGGCGGGACTGACCCGATCGTTCTTGAAAACGCCGATCTGCGTTTTGAACTGGATCCCGGAACGACGTACTTTACCGTTACCCAGAAGAGCTCCGGACGCGTATGGCATTCCAATCCCCCCGACGGAGCGCAGGATAAGGTGGCCAACACCGCGGCGAACAAAAGCGCCCTGATGTCCACCCTGATCATGGAGTACTCCTCCGCTGACGGAACCATTCCCTTCAGCAATTACCAGTACTCCATCGAAAACGGCAACTACCTGATCGAAACGTCGGAGGACGGGCAAACCGTCCGGATCGTGTATTCCATCGGCAAAATAGAAAAAACCTACATTCTTCCCACCGCCATTACCGAAGCGCGCTACAAGAGCTTCAAGGAGCAGATGAGCAAGGCCAACCAGAAGAAGCTGGACGGCATCTATACGCTGTATACTCCCGAGAAGGTGGCCAAGGCGGATAACCGGGACGAACTGCTCGGGCTGTATCCCGAACTGGAAAATCAGTCCCTGTATATCATGAAATCCGATACCCAGGAGAGAAACAAGAAGAGCATTGCGGAACTCCTGGCCGGAGTCGGTTATACGCAGGAAGATTACGAGCTGGACATGCAGCTTGTGGCCGGGGCCAAGACTGCCAGGAATCCGGTTTTCAACATTGCCGTCGAATATAGGCTTGACGGCGGCGACCTTGTCGTCAGCGTTCCTTATACCGACATCCGCTATTACGGCGAATTTCGGATCACGGGCCTGACGGTCCTGCCCATGTTCGGCGCGGCGGGAACAGGGGACGAGGGCTGCATCCTGGTGCCGGAAGGCGGCGGAGCCCTGATCAGGTACAATAACGGCAAGCTGAACCAGAACAGCTATTACGCTAACCTTTACGGCTGGGATTACGGAACGGAGCGGCGTCAGGTGGTCACTGAAACCATGAGCACCTTCCCGGTCTTCGGCATGACCCGCGACGGCGGATCCTTCATCTGCGTGATCGAAGGCGCGGCCTCCTACGGCGGTATCCAGGCGGATATTTCCATGCGCAATAATTCCTACAACTCCGTTTCGGCAAAGTATACCATCCTGCACAGCGACCGGTACAACGTTTCGGCGAAAACCGAGCGCATGGTCTACATGTTCGAAAAAGAAATCCCGGACGACACCATCGTACAGCGGTACCGTTTCCTGGAAAGCGACAGCTATGTGGACATGGCCCTCGCTTACGGCGACTATCTGTGCGCCGCATATCCGCAACTGGCGCAGGCGCAGCTGCCCGCTCAGATGCCCGTGAACATCGAGCTGGTTGGCGCCATTGATAAAAAAGTGGTCAAGCTGGGTATGCCGGTGGACTCGGTGGTCGCGACCACGACCTTCGATAAGGCGGGGGAGATCATGTCCCTGTTCGCCGATTCCGGCGTCGGCAACATGAGCGTCCGCATGACGGGCTGGTGCAACGGCGGCGTCAATCAGAAGGTGCTGACAGGCGTCGGCGTCCTGAAGGAGCTCGGAGGCGTCAGGGGCATGAATAACCTGATGCAGACCGCCAGGGGACGCAATGTTCCCCTGTACTTTGACGGCGTTTTCTGCTTTGCGTACCGCAGCGGTATCTTCCAGGGTTTTATCCCCTTCAGGGACGCCGCGCGCTTCACCACCCGGGAACAGATCGGCATCAATCCCTATTCGCTGATTACCTACCAGCCCGACAAGGACATTGAACCGTTCTATCTTGTGGAGCCCGCGTTCGCCAGGAGATGCGCTTCAAACCTGATCTCCTTCCTGAAAAAGCAGGGCGCCGAGGGTATTGCTTTCCGCGATATCGGGTACCTGCTCAGCGGCGACTATAACCCGAAGAAGACCACAACCCGCGAGCAGGTCAAAAAGATGAACCTGGAGGTCATTGCGGAAGCCAGGGATGCCGGGCAGAAGATTATGATCAAGGAAGGCTTTGATTTTGCCATGCCCTACGCCGACCTGATCACCGATATGGATTTCAACGGAATCGAGTACTCGATCCTCGACGAGCTGGTCCCCTTCTATCAGATCGCCATCCACGGCAGAGTGAACTACACAGGCGTAGCTCTCAATCTGTCGGAAGACTGGCAGACCGAACTGCTTCGCTGCGCGGAGTACGGCGCGGGCCTCAACTTTACTTTCATGGGGGAGAACGCCACCATCCTTCAGGATACCTTCCACACCAATTTCTTCGGCGCAAGCTTCGACATGTGGGAAGAGCATGCCCTGGAGATCGTCACATCCTACCAGGACAGCATGAAGGGCCTGAACAATGTTCCCATCACCGGCCATCAACATCTGACGAAGGACGTGAGCGTGACCGAATATCAGAACGGCGCGAAGGTTTACGTCAACTACGGCATGGAAGATTATGAGGGAGACGGTGTGATTATTCCTGCAAGGAGTTACATTGTTACAGGGGGTGACACCAAGTGAAGTCATTATTGGGATTGTTATGCGAAAAGACCATAGGTATTCTCTTCGATAGTCTCTTCGAGAAACTAAAACTCAATAGGATGAATAATCGTGATCGGTGGGGATTTGCGGAATCCATTTTGACCTTTATCCCCGGCAATAAGGTTTACGGTTCGATGCGTTCGCGCAACGCGCGCCACGGCGTGGCGTTTATCCTGCCATTCATCATCGGGTTTCTGGTGTTTATGGCCAGTCCCCTTATTCAGTCCCTGCGCATGAGCTTCAACGATGTAAAACTAGCCCAGGGCGGCGGCCTGACATGGAACTTCATCGCGTTTGACAACTACAAATACGCCTTCAGCGTCGATCCGTATTTCAATCAGCGCCTGGTGGAGGAAATCCCGCGCATGGCCATCAATTCAGTGGCCACGCTGGTTATGGCTTTCGTTATTGCCGTTATCCTTAACCAGAATTTCAAGGGAAGGACCCTGGCCCGGGTTATCTTCTTCCTGCCGGTCATCCTGTCCTCCGGCGTTCTGCCCGGCATCGAATCCCAGAACGAGTTTTACAATATGATGCAGGGCATCAACGAGGAGATCGCCAATTCCTCCGGCGTGAATATCTCGGCCGGTCTGCAGAACCTTCTCTCCGTCAGCGGCGTGGGCAGCGGCGTGTTCAAGGTTCTGTTCGATATGATTGACGCGGTCTACGATATCGTCATGGCCAGCGGCATCCAGATCATCGTGTTCCTGTCGGGCCTGCAGGCGATTTCCCCGTCTCTTTACGAGGCGGCGGACGTGGAGGGCTGCACCGCGTGGGAAGCCTTCTGGAAAATCACCTTCCCCATGGTGAGCCCCCTTCTTCTGGTCAACGCCTGCTATACGATTATCGACTTCTTCATGAAGAACGACAACCGCGTGATGGAGCGGATCAACGAACTGATGCAGCGGCTGGAGTTCGGCCATGTATCGGCGATGAACTGGATTTATTTTGCGGTGGCCGCCGCGTTCATCGGCCTCGTTTCGCTGATCATTACTTTGGGGGTGCACTACTATGAAGACTAAGACAGACAAAAGGAAGTTCAACAGCTACAACTTTAAGCGCAGGGCTTCCCGGATTACTGTCTCCGTCTTGCGCGCCTTGCTGCTCTTCGGCCTGGGCTTCATGATCATCCAGCCCATGCTGACACGTCTCGGCACCAGCCTGATGGAGGAGAGGGATCTGTACGATTCCACAATCGTGCTTTTGCCCCGTCATGTGACGCTGGATAACTTCGTTCATGTTTTCAACATGACGAATTTCCCGACGTCCATGATCAATACCCTGTGGATCTCCCTGCTGGTGTCGGTGCTTCAGGTGATTTCGTGCACTTTGGTGGGCTACGGTTTTGCAAGGTACAGTTTCCCGCTGAAGAAATTGTGGTTCGGATGCGTGGTGGCGATGATCATCATCCCGCCGCAGACCATGTCCACATCCCTCTATGTATTCTTCAGCAACTTCGATCTTCTGGGGCTCGTTTCGCTTTTCAACGGCAAGCCGATCAATATCAAGGGTTCCCTCCTCCCGTACGCCATGATGTGCATGACGTGCATGGGTCTGAAGGACGGCCTCTACATCTACATGCTGCGGCAGTATTTCCGCGGCATTCCCAAATCCCTGGAGGAAGCGGCGTACGTGGACGGGTGCAATACCATGCACACCTTTGTCAGAATCATGCTCCCCGACGCGGTGCCCACCATCATGTCCTGCTTCCTGTTCAGCTTCGTGTGGCAGTGGACCGACCTGTTCTACACCAGGAACTTCCTGGTGACCCCCACCCGTTCCCTGTATTCGCACGAACTGTCGACCCTCGCTTCCAAGATGAGCCGCTATTTTTCCGCGGACGCCAGCAAGCCCATCATCATGCCTGCCGGCCGTTCGCAGCAGCTGATTTCCATCGGCGTGCTGATCTGCTGCATCCCGCTGATCATACTGTATGCCTTTACGCAGAAGACCTTCGTTACCAGCATCATGATGACGGGCAGCAAGGAATGATTTGCTATGCGTGTTCCCTGAATGCCCGGCGTTCTTTCGGGATTGATTTACCGCTTGATTTTTCACCGGATGCGTGCTATAATTCATTCATCGTGTTCCAATAAGGGCGGGTGCCCTGAAGTCCGAATCTGTGTGCGGTTTGCGTCCGTTTGAGGGAAACCGCACGTAGAAATAAAACACCACACAGGAGGAATCCCCATGAAGAAATTGGTTGCTCTGCTCATGGCCGTCCTGATGCTGCTGGCCAGCGTTGCCGCTTTGGCCGAAGCTCCCGAAGGCTACCCCGAAGTCGTGCCCGGCATCGACTTTGGCGGTCAGACCATCTACATCTACGACTACTGGTCTGCCAGCTCTGAGCGCGCCGCTGAACCCACCGAGGAACAGCAGGCTCAGTACGACTATCGTGACTGGATCGAAGCCACCTATAATTGCCATGTTGTCCAGATCGCCAAGGGCGACTGGGGCTCCAACGCCACCGAGCTGGTCAACTTCGTGGCCGCCGGCGACGCCAGCACCCTGTGCTTCTTCATCCTGCCCCCGGACTTTGTGGGCGGCCCCCTTGCCAACAATGCCCTGATGGCCTGGAACAACGACCTGATCGATCTGGCGGACGCTGAGAAGTGGAACCAGTTCACCATCGGCGCCTACACCGGTGCGGACGGCAAGGTGTACGGTGTTTCCACCGGCGTTACCGAGCCCCGTCAGTGCCTGTATTTCAACAAGCGCGTTCTGGAAGAAGCCGGCATCGAATGGGAAAAGATCTATGACATGCAGGCGGACGGCACCTGGACCTTCGAAGTCTTCGAGGACATGCTGAATCAGATCCAGAAGGATACCGACAACGACGGCGTCCCGAACATCTACGGCATGACCGGTTCCAACGTGGATATGTACCGTGTCGCGGTGTTCAACAACGGCGGCAAGTTCTTCGACTACGACGAGAACGGCAAGCTGGTTATCGCTGCCGGCAGCGACAACACCCTGGAAGCCCTGGCCTGGGCCAAGAACATCTGGAACACCTACGGCTATCAGCAGCCCGCCGACGGCAGCTGGGATTACTACAAGGAAGCCTGGAAGCAGGGCTTCTGCGGCTTCTATATGTATCAGACCTACGGCGGATTCAATGACAACAGCGAAATGGCCGACATGGTCGACGAATGGGGCTGCGTCTTCTTCCCCAAGGGCCCCAAGGGCGATACCATGTATCATATTGCCAGCGAGAACGTGACCGTCCTCCCCAACGTCTATGACGCCGAGACCGCGGCCAAGATGACCTTCATCTATGATCTGTGGACCAACCCGACCCCCGGCTACGAAGAGGACAACTGGATTGGCAACAAGTATCTGTACACTGACGAACGCGCTGTGGACGAGACCTATGCCATGATGCGTATGCCCGAGCATACCGCGTTTGACCCGGTGTACTCCCTGGGCAGCGTGAACGACGTGGAAGGCGCCGACTATCTGTGGAACCTGGGTGGCAGCGATCCTCAGGCGCTGCTCGAAGCCAAGACTCCCGTCTGGCAGGGCCTCCTGGATGCGTTCAACAGCAAATAAGCAATAACCCCTGATAATCAGTGGGGGACGCGCATAACGGCGATTGCCGCCGGGGATGCGCGTCCCCTTTCTTTATGTAAAAACGACCGATGAATGATTCGGTGTTGCGGGGATAAACGCCATAGAGAGCGAGGACTTCCCGGAGAACTTTCTTTGCGGCTGCGATCAAAATCAACAGACACCCGCGTGCGGCGCATGAGACGGAATGACGCGCTCTGCGCGGCATTAGCGTGCGAAGCACGCGGCATCTCAAATTGGCTAAACCAATTTGAGATGAGTATCAGACATCATGAAACTCCCTTTTTATCCGACACGACTTCCTTATTGAGAAAAAAGGGACGCGCAAAGCGGCGATAACGCCGGATGTGCACGTCCCTCCATGGTTTATATTCCTGTCATTTTGAACAGTATCAGACGGGCTCAGGGATCGTATGTGTATCTGCCGACCAGACGCGGAATGCCGTTGTACAGGCCGTAGACGTCCGCGTAGACACGGTAGCTTTCTCCGACGACCCAGGTGTCGGTGGAGCGGTTTTCCAATAATACCTGTCGGGACGAAGAAGCGTCTCCGGTCTCCATGATCGCAAGCTGAGGCGACGAAGAAATGATGCTGACGATTTTGCCTTTGCAGACGTAAATCTGTGACGTGGCGACGCGCGTGGAAATGCTTGAGAGCAGCTCGGAATAGTTCCAGGCGTCAAGGCCCCAGGCCTTGCGGGTGTAGTCCTTCGCGGGCGGAACATAATAGACGTCATAATTGACCTCTGACGACTGTTTTCCCGGGAATGACGCGACGATGGTGATGGTGTTGGTCCCTATGACGCTGAACTTGGCGTCAAAGGAGAATTCGCCCGTCAGATTAAGCCTGGAAGTGTCAAGGTTTTCGTATGGGGTCAGGACGGTGATGGTTGCTCCGGGAAGCGTCGTGGCCGAGATGGTCATGGTCGCTTTTTCATTGGTGGAACGGTTGTCCAGCGTTTCGGAAAGGTCAAGGGGGATATCCTGGACCGCGCGGTAAATTACCACCGTGGCCGTGCTTTCCCGGTAATGCTGACAGCGGGTCTTGATCTCAAAGTAGTTATTCCCGCTCGGGGATATGATCGCGTTATAGGAGATCAGGCCGTCCTGAGTGCTGACCAGGGAACTGAGGTCTTCGCCGTTGATGGTAACCGTTGAGTTTTTTTCCACACGGAACTGGATGCGGTATGTTTTTGTGGAAACCTCGGCATAGCCCGTATCCGGTGCCACCAGGACCAAAGGAGAGGCCGGAACAGGGACCTGATAGGTATAGGGCTCAAGCGCAACCTGTTCGCCGGAACTGGTTTTTAAAAAGGGCGTTATGGTTGCGGTGACTTCCTCGTCGACGACCACGTCTTCGTTTTCGTACCAGAAGGAATCCGGCACCTCGATGGTCGCGTATCCGCCGGTCACCGTATAAGGCGTATGAAGCTCCTTTATATAGATGATGGCCCCTTCCTCTCCGGGAATCTTGATGGTATGAGCGGCGTTTTCGCCGAGAATGGAAGGGGAAAGAATTACCCGGGAAGAAAGAGGAGGCTCCTTGGAGGATTGGACGTATGGGAGATAAATCAGGTGATAGCAGGACAGACCGGCAGACGCAGCAAGCAGCAGAATAACGAACGTACGCACAATACGCCTGCGCAGCCTGCTGCGTGGCAAACGAATAGGCACATCAGGCACCCCGCCGGCATGCCGGTTGTCCATGTTATTGTAATAAGTCTGCGGCTGGGCTACGTCCATGGTATAATAGTCATCATAAAGCCCGTCGTTTAAAGAGGACTGAACCCGGCGGGCATTTGGCCGCAGTTCCCCTTCAACATCGGCGTCGGTATACCTGAAATTGCGCGGCACACGATGGCTGGCCGGCTTACGGCTGTCGTCGAACTCGATATTGCGGGCGGACGGAGCAATCCCCCTGGAAGCGCCGGACTGACGGAGAGAACGCTGTTTTTCCCGGCCGGACTCCTTGCGTTTGCTCAGGTTTTGCATTTCCAGGGCCAGTTCGTCCTTTGCGTCGCCCATGGCCGACTCCTGTCCGTCATCGTTGATGCGGACATAATTCTTCGGGCTGTTGTTGCTGTGAATAAATTCATCCAGATCAGAAGGCTGATCCGAGGAAATAACAAACGGTTCCTGCGGCAGAGGAGTTCCGCACTTAAAGCAGCGGGGAAAGGTATCACGGTTCCAGCTTCCGCAATTGGGGCATTTCATCTGGGCCAAATCCTCCTCAGGTTACTGCTCCCTGTACGGTCTGCGGCCATACATCCATGGGAGGGCATTTTAAAAGGGTTCTTCATAGTGGCAAAGCGCCCGGATACAAGTATTCGCAGTTTCTTTTACAAATCCTGCACCGCGGGGGAACATTTACAATTGGCATCTGTTTGTGCTATACTTGACTCCGAATAATTAGTATGGACGGGGAAGCAAGGCATGAAGCTGAGTGATGTTCATGGACCGGAGGATATCCGGAATGCTGCGGACGGGGAACTGAAGGAATTGGCGGATGATATCCGCCGCACCATTGTTTCGACGGTTTCCGTCAACGGGGGGCATCTGTCGTCCAACCTTGGCGCTGTTGAACTGACTCTTGCATTATATCATATTTTTGATTTTAAGAAAGACAAATTAATCTTTGACGTCGGACATCAATGCTATACCCACAAGCTGATTACCGGACGCAGGGAGTTATTCGATACCCTCAGGAAGGACGGCGGGATCAGCGGTTTTCCGAGGCGGGAAGAAAGCACTTACGACCTTTTCAGCACCGGGCATTCATCCTCAGCCATTTCTCTGGCGCTGGGACTGTGCCGCGCGAGAGATTTCAGGGGCGGGAAGGAACATGTAATCGCCGTGGTGGGGGACGGCGCCATGACCGGCGGGATGTGCTACGAGGCTTTGAATGATATGAGCAGGAGCGTCGGGCGGATGATTATCATCCTGAACGACAACGGCATGTCCATTTCCGGGAATGTCGGAGCGCTTTCGGATTATCTGACCTATATGCGGATCAGCAAAGGATGGCAGCGGCTAAAGCATTCGTTTTCAAGAACACTCCTGAAGGTGCCTTTTGCGGGGAAAAAACTGCACGGGATTTTCCAGCGAATGAAGGACCATATCAGAAACATTTTTGTCAACGACAGGTTTTTTTCCTCCCTTGGAATTCGTTATCTCGGCCCGGTGGACGGTCACAACATCAAATACCTTTCCGATCTGTTCCGCAAGATCTCCGATTTTGATGAACCGGTCCTGATTCATGTGATGACCAAAAAGGGGCGCGGATACCCTCCGGCCGAAGCGCATCCCGAACTGTTCCATGGGGTCGGCCCCTTTGATATGGACAGCGGAAAGCCGCGCGAAGAAGAAGGCATGACCATGGGAAAATCCGCCGCGCTGCTCCTGAAGGATCTGTGCAAAACAGACGGCCGGATCGTGGCTGTGACCGCGGCTATGACTTCCGGAACCGGTATGACTCCCTTCGCGGAGGCATATCCCGAACGGCTGTTTGACGCCGGAATCGCGGAGGAGCATGCCGTAACAATGGCGGCCGGTATGGCGCGCGGGGGCATGAGGCCTTTTGTCGCAATCTATGACACATTTCTGCAGCGCGCATACGACCAGATCCTGGAGGACGTCTGCTTTCAGAACCTTCCGGTCACCTTCCTGCTGGACCATGCCGGGCTGGTTCCCGGCGACGGTGCCAGTCACCACGGGATATATGGACTGAGCTTTTTAAGGTCGATTCCCGGCATGCAGATCTTTTGTCCGAGATGCGAAAAGGAGCTAAGGCAAATGATCGTTTGGAGTTTGTCTCAGGACAAACCCGCTGCGATTCGCTACGGAAAGTCCATGCCGGAAGGGAAAGCCGCCTATACCTCGTCTTCCTTTGTGCCGGGGAGATGGGAAAAAGTAAAGGAAGGCGCTGACGCCTGTATCGCCGCGGTCGGAGGTATGGTTCGCTGCGCCCTGAATACGGCCGATATCCTTGAAAAAGAGGGAATACACGCGGCGGTTATGAACGCGTCGTCCGTCTGGCCGCTGGACGAGGGCTTTCTTACGGCGTTGTCATCAAAGAATATTCCGCTGTTTACCATGGAAGAAAACGAAAGGACCGGCGGCTTCGGAAGCACGGTGACCGCGTATTGCCAGGACCGGGGGCTGATTCTCCCAAGGCATGTCTTCGCGCTGTCGGACGCGTATTTGCCCCATGGTTCCAGGGATACCTGCTTTAAGCGGGACGGTCTGGATCCGGAATCCGTTGCCGACCTGATCCGGAGGATGATCTGAAATGAAAGAGAGAATCGACGTATATCTGTTTCGCGTCGGTTTGGCGTCAAGCCGGGAAAAGGCGCAGGCATTGATTATGGAAGGCCGGGTTTTCATCGGCGAAAAAAGGGTGGACAAGGCTTCGGAAACCGTGGACGAAGACTGCGCGGTACAGGTAAGGGGAAACGAAGACGCCTATGTATCCCGCGGCGCCTATAAGCTTGAGCGCGCTTTTGAAGTATTTCGCCCGGACGCGTCAGGAAAGACGCTGCTGGATATAGGGGCGGCTTCCGGCGGGTTTACGGACGTGCTGCTTCGTCATGGCGCGGCGCATGTATACGCCATTGACGTGGGTTATGGGCAGTTTGACTGGAAACTGAGGAACGATCCCAGGGTCACGCTGATGGAACGCACCAATGCGCGTCTTTTGAAACCGGAACAATTCGATGTGATTCCCGACGGGGCGGTCATGGACGTGTCGTTTATTTCCACCCGTCTCATTATTCCCACGCTTCTGCTTCTGACGGGAAACAAGGGAAGGATCATTACCCTCGTCAAACCGCAGTTTGAGGCCGGGAAAGGAGCCGTTGGGAAAAACGGCGTCATACGGGATCCGGAAACACACCGGCGCGTTCTGAAAGAGATTCGTGATTTTTGCCCGCCGCTTTTGTGCCATGTGGACGCGTTTACCTATTCTCCGATCCGCGGCCCGAAAGGGAACATCGAATTTCTGGCGGATATCCTCCCGGGGCCGGGCGAGGGACCGACCGAAGAAGATATACGGAACGTCGTCAGCGAAGCGCATGAAAAAACCCGCTGAAAATGTTTCTTATCCGCCCGGCAATCAAACACATAATGACGGGGCGCCTTTGCGGACGTCCTCTCAGGAAAGAAAAAATGACAGGGAAAAACGCAGGCGCCTGCCTGCGTTTTTCCCTGTCATTTATTCGAAACCGGTATATTGATGTCAGAATTCCATTTTCTTTTCCAGATAGCCGCGGAGGTCTTCGATCCTGATCCTCTCCTGGGTCATGGTATCGCGGTCGCGAACGGTCACCGTGCCGTCGTTTTCCGTGTCAAAGTCCACGGTTACGCACACCGGCGTGCCGATTTCGTCCTGTCGACGGTAGCGCTTTCCGATGGAACCGGTTTCATCGTAATCGACGTTGAAGTACTTGCTCAATTCTTCATAGACCTTACCGGCAAGCGCGCCCAGTTTGTTTTTCTGCAGCGGAAGAACGGCGGCTTTATAAGGCGCGAGAGCGGGGTGAAGGTGCAGGACGACGCGGGTGTCGTTTTCAAGCTGTTCTTCTTCATAAGCGTTGCAGAGGAAGGCCAGCGCCATGCGGTCCGCACCAAGGGAGGGCTCGACGACGTAAGGAATAAATTTTTCGTTGGTCATCGGGTCCATATAATCCATATTTTCGCCGGAAACTTCCTGGTGTCTGCTCAGGTCGTAATCGGTGCGATCCGCAATTCCCCACAATTCGCCCCATCCGAAGGGGAACAGGAATTCGAAATCCGTCGTGGCTTTGGAATAGAAGGACAATTCTTCCTTGCTGTGATCCCGCAGACGGAGGTTTTCTTCCTTGATTCCCAGGGAAAGCAGCCAGTCCCTGCAGAAGGAACGCCAGTAATCAAACCACTGGAGATCCTCGCCGGGTTTGCAGAAAAATTCCATTTCCATCTGTTCAAATTCGCGGATGCGGAAAATGAAGTTGCCGGGAGTGATTTCGTTCCGGAAGGATTTGCCGATCTGGCAGACGCCCATGGGAAGCTTTTTACGGGTGGTCCGGATGATGTTTTTGAAGTTGACAAAAATGCCCTGAGCGGTTTCCGGACGCAGGTAAATTTCACTGGAGGAATCCTCGGTAACGCCCTGATGGGTTTTGAACATCAGGTTGAACTTGCGGATGCCGGTGAAATTCTTCTTGCCGCATTCCGGGCATACGATGTCGTGCCCGGCAATAAAGGTTTCATACTGTTCGTTGGTCCAGCCGTCGGCCTGAATTTCTTCGCCGTGGGCTTTGGCGTAATCCTCAATCAGCTTATCGGCGCGAAAACGGGCGTGACATTCCCTGCAGTCCATCAGAGGATCGTTGAAGGTCCCGACGTGACCGGAAGCGACCCACACCTGCGGGTTCATCAGAATCGCGCTGTCCAGACCGACGTTGAATTTGTTTTCCTGTACGAATTTTTTCCACCAGGCTTTTTTGACGTTATTCTTGAATTCGACGCCGAGGGGACCGTAATCCCACGCGTTGGCAAGACCGCCGTAGATTTCGCTTCCGGGGTAAATGAATCCGCGGACCTTGCAAAGAGCGACCAGTTTGTCCATGGTAAGCTTCTCAGACATGTCAGTTTCCTCCCTAAGCATTTCCCGACCATGATAGCTTTTTATCGGGCTTTTGTCAAGGTGTTCATGCTTTGCTGACAGAGCCCGCGCACGGGCTAATAATTTTTTTGGCTCATTATATTCGGCAAGCCTTTTCATGCGGATGAAAATTTGGTATACTGTTTTCGGGAGATGATTTAATGCGTCGGGTGGGCATATTTCCCGGGTCTTTTGATCCGCCTTTGAAATGTCATCTGAATTTGGCGGAAACAGTGCTGAATCAATATGCCCTTGATGAGATTATATTTGCTCCGATCGTTGCCGGAAGGGGAGAAACGAAGGATACCACCGGATACGCGGATCGGGTTTGTATGTGCATAGCGTCAACTGTCGGAAAGCAAAATATGCGGGTCATGTCCAGGGAAACCCCTTCGGGCCTTTTGCCGACGCTGAAATGGCTCCGGAAATCCTGCGCGGACGCCAGACTGTTTTGCGTGATGGACGTCGGCCTGTTTTCCGGAGCGATGGATAAGCTTGCCGGTAAAAATGCCTGCAGGGATATTGTCTTTATATGTCCCGGAAAGATCGGGGACGACACCGGAATGGTCCGGCAGAACGCCGCGGCGTGCGGTCTGGACATGGAGATGCTGCCCTGCTGTTCCCTGGACGAAGCGGAATCCGACGCAAGGCATACGGTCTTTTCAATGCGCGATCCGGACAGCATGCCCGCCGGGGCCCTGAAAATTTGCGCTTTAAAAGGGCTGTATATCCAGAATCATTATCAGGATATAAAGAACGGGATGAGCGAGCACCGGTGGCAGCATACCCTGGGGGTCAGAAGGTCCGCGGTGGCCCTTGCGGAAAAATACGGAGGTTCGCTGATCAAGTGCGCCGTTGCGGCGTTCTACCACGACTGCGCCAAAGATATGAATCCGAAGGATATGCGGAAGATTCTTTTGGATCACGGGGCGGACATCCATGACGAAACCCTCCAGTCCGGCGCCATGATGCACGGGCCGGCCGGCGCCATTCTTGCGGAAGAAAGGTATCATGTATATGACAGGGAGGTTCTTGACGCGATCCGATATCATACCACCGGCCGCGAAGAGATGACCCTGACGGACCTGATTATTTTTGTGGCGGACGCTATCGAACCCAACAGGCAGGACTATCCCGGTTTGAACGCCATTCGATCGCTGGCGGAGATTGATCTGTACGCGGCGGCCCTGTATTCGCTGTACGCCACCAGGGATTACGTTGCCGAACGGGGGAAGATATTCCACCTCGCGGGGCAGAAGACCATCGCCGCCCTTGAGGAAAGGCTCAGGAACGATCGGCGCCTGGACCCCGCGGCCGCGGAGCTGCTGCGGGAAAAATCTTCGGTTTTTCATTGAGATCACAATAAAAGGAGGACAACTATGGAAGCGAGACTGATGGCCGAGAAAATCGCCAGGATCCTTTACAACAAAAAGGCGCAGGACATCATCATACTGGACGTTCGCCATCTGACGGTGATTACCGATTATATGGTTATCGCCTCGGGCAGGAATTTCCTGCAGACAAAAGCGCTGGCGGACGACGTGGATGACGTTCTGGCGGAAGCCGGAGTGGCGCTCAGGTCCAGGGAAGGAAAAGACGAAGGCAAATGGATCGTGCTGGATTACGGCAGCGTGCTCGTCCACGTTTTCCATCCTGAAGACAGGGAATATTACCACCTGGAGCGTCTTTGGGATGACGGGAAGAACCGCATCGAGCTCGATTTCGAAGAGGATTCAAAGGATCAGCAATGAATATTCAGATATATATGGTCAAGCGTGATTTTTCCGTGCAGAAAGCCGAACGTTTTTTTAAGGAAAGGCGAATACCCTATCAGATGGTGGACCTGAAAAAACAGCGGATCGGCGCAAGGGAAATCCAGCTGTTTGCGGGAAAGGACGGGGTCCGCTCCCTTCTGAACCTATCTGATCCCAGGGTGCGGGAGCATCCGGCATGCTACGCGTCCCAGGAGAGCGATGTGATTGATTACCTGACTTCAAAGCCGGAACTGATGCGATTGCCCATTATCCGCAACGGACGCAGTTTCACCTTCGGGGCCGATGAAGAGGTATGGAAGAAATGGCTTGAGCAATAAAGAAAAAAACAAGCGGGGCGGATCACAATCGATCCGTCCCGTTATTTGATTTTTCCGCTCTCCGGGATATTACTTTCCTCCAAGCGCATCGATGAGCGCTTCGAGGTTTTTCAGCATGATATTTTCGTACGCGTCGCACTCAAGGGGGCCCGTAACGGCCGGGTCAAGTTCCCGGACAGGAGCGCCTGTTTCCGCTGAGACCGCCAAAGCCGCGTCGGACTGGTACTGGGGCTCGGTGAAGAGGGGAGGACATCCGGCTGCGCTGACTTTTTCGATCAGTTCGGCGAGCATACGCGGCGAGATACCCTCGTCCGGCTCAAGGGTAATAACAGCGACAACATTCAGACCGTATGCCCTGGCGAAATAAGGAAACGCTTCATGAAAAGTAACGATATCCCGCTTTTCAAGAGGCTTCAGGCCGGCCTCCAGCTTCTCGTCCAGCGCCTGAAGACGCAGAATATAGTTGCCGGCATTTTCTTCAAGGCGTTCCCTGTATTCGGGAGCCAGGTCGATCAAAGCGTCGCGGATATTTTTGACCATGATGATCGCGTTGCCGGGATCCAGCCATACATGGGCATTGTATTCGGTTTCGGCGCCTTCATCGTTTTTGATCAGGTCGATTCCCTCGGAGCATGAAACGGTGCGGAGCTCGGGAAACGCTTCCGCCGCGGTCTCAAGAAAACCTTCCATACCCGCCCCGTTGATCAGGAACAGATCGGCGTTCGAAAGGGTGACCATATCGCCTGTAACCAGCTGATAATCGTGAAGGCAGCCGGTCTGGTTGGAAGACAGGCGGGAGAGCGATATTCCGGGAATGTCCCCGATTACGTTCATGGTGAAAATATAGAGCGGATAGAACGATACGACCACGTTTTTTCCTTCGGCGGCCGCAGGGGATGCCGCCGAAAGGATCAGACAGCAGGCGCAAAGCACGGCAAGCAGTTTCTTCATGTGTGTTCTCCTGATAAGCGTGTCGGGTTTGAGAAAAGGCGTATACTCTCATGATGTCTGAGCGCCGGTGAGGGCAGGAAAACCTTTGAAAAGGCGGGCGATGAATAAAGGGCCCTCCGGGATATCCGGAGGACCCGCTGAAGCGTTGGATCAGACCTTCCAAATCTCGCGGGCATATTCCCGGATCGTACGATCCGAGGAGAATTTGCCGGCGCTGGCTGTGTTGTAAAGACATTTGCGGGCAAAGGCATGGGCGTCGGCGGTGTCGCGGAGCACCTTTAATTTGGTTTCAAGGTAGGACCTGAAATCCTGCAGGATGAAATAGTGATCGGGCTTGTGCCAGGACGCGCCGTAGAGCAGACTGTTCTTCAGCTCACGGAAAACATCGTCGTCCTCATGGAAAGCCTCGTTGTCCAGCATGTCGATGGCGCGGGCCAGCTCGCTGTCGCCGTTGTAAATACTCAGCGGATCGTATGTATCGCGGATGCGGTTGAGTTCTTCCAGGTCAGAACCGAAAATGTAGTTGTTTTCAGCGCCGGCTTCGGCGACGATTTCGATGTTCGCGCCGTCATAGGTTCCCAGGGTTACGGCGCCGTTGAGCATCAGCTTCATATTACCGGTGCCGGAGGCTTCCGTACCGGCGGGGGAGATTTGCTCGGAGATGTCCGCGGCCGGGATGATCTTTTCAGCGTAGGAACAGTTGTAGTTATGGACAAAGACCATGCGGATGCGGCCGTTGACGTCCGGATCACTGTTGATCATGGCGCTGACGCGGTTGATGAAACGGATAATCGCTTTGGCGCGGATATAGCCCGGGGCTGCCTTTGCCCCGAAGATGAAGGCCGTGGGGGGCAGATCGGTATAGCGTCCGTCCTTGATGCCGTTGTAAATGGCCACCACCGCCAGCACGTTGAGCAACTGACGCTTGTATTCGTGCATGCGTTTGACCTGAACGTCAAACACAAAGTCGGCGGGAATCTCGACGCCTTCGTTCTTCAGAATGTATTCGGCCAGCTGGCGTTTTTTCTCCTTTTTGACGCGGATAAAATCGTCCTGCAGGGAAATGTCGTTATCGATCATCGGCTTCAGAAGTTCAAGCTGGGTCAGATCGGTAAGGAACCCGCTGCCGATCCGTTTGGTGATGATCCCGGACAGTTCCGGATTGCACAGGCCAAGCCAGCGGCGCTGAGTGATGCCGTTGGTTTTGTTCTGGAACATTTCGGGACGGATGGCGTACCAGTCCTTCAGCACGTCGGTCTTCAGGATGTCGCTGTGGATGCGCGCAACGCCGTTGACGGTGTTGCTGCCGTACATGGCAAGATAGGCCATATGGACCCGACCGTCCTGGATAATGGACAAACCGCGGCGGGAACTGATTCCCATCCGGTCCATGGCGCGCTCCCAGCGGCCGGAGAGGGTGATGATGATCTCCGCGATTTCGGGGACAAGGTTCCGCATGAGGTCCAGGTCCCACTTTTCGAGGGCTTCCTGCATGACGGTGTGGTTGGTGTAGGAAAAGGTGTCCTTGGCAATGGTCAGCGCATCGTCGAATAAAACGCCTTCTTTGGTCAGCAAACGGATCAGTTCCGGAATGGCCATGGTCGGATGAGTGTCGTTCAGCTGGATTGCGTGGTAGGAGGCGAAGCCGCTGAAATCGTCCCCATGGACCTTTTTATAGTTCCTGATCAGGTCCTGAAGCGAGGCGGAACAGATCACATACTGCTGCCTGAGACGGAGCAGCTTGCCTTCGCGCATGGTGTCGTTGGGGTAAAGCAGTTTGGTGATGTCCTCCGCTTCGTTCTTGTCCTTGGCGGCGGTGGCATAGTGCTGTTCGTTGAATTCCTTGAAGTCAATCTCGTTATAGCTTTCGCTTTTCCACAGGCGCAGCGTTCCGATGGTTTTTCCTTCCCAGCCGATGACGGGGACGTCGTAAGGCACAGCCTTGACTGTCAGGCCGTTCATTTCCACCTTTACGATCAGGTCGTCCCTGCGGATGGACCAAGGATCCCCGTAACGGGTCCAGTCGTCGGGGTATTCCACCTGGCGGAAATTTTCAAACTGCTGTTTGAAAAGGCCGAACTGATAATAAAGGCCATAGCCGAAAAGCGGGATGCCCAGAGTCGCGGCGCTTTCAAGAAAACAGGCTGCCAGACGGCCCAGACCGCCGTTTCCCAGGGCCGCGTCCTCGATGTCTTCCATCTGTTCGAGGGACGCGCCTTCGTCCTTCAGGCTTTTTTTCAGATCCTCAAGGATTCCAAGGGAATAAAGGTTGTTGTATATCGCGCGGCCGATCAGGTATTCGGCGGACAGATAACACGCGCGGCGTCCCTGAGCCTGCTTTTCCTGATCCGCGGTCCACTGCTTTGCGATGACCTCCATCACAGCCTCGGACAGGGCGTTGTGCAGCTGCCAGGATGTGGCGTCCTTTAAGGATAAATGGTATTTGGCGAGGCAGATCGTTTTGGTTTTTTCAATGATTTGATTCACGTTTTTGCTTTTCCTTTCAATAGCATCGGTTATATACGCTGGCTTTCCGCCAGGGTATCGCGGAGGTTCCGGCGAACTTTCTTCCCGGGAAGCTTTGTAAGACGCCATTTCCAGTTGCCGCCCGGCGAACCCGGCATGTTCATCCGGGCTTCGGTGTCCAGGGAGAGGATATCCTGCATCGGTACGATGGCGGTCTCGGCGGATGACAGGAACGCGGTCCGGATCATCTTTTCCGCGACGTCCTCCGGACCCGTGGCTCCCGTGATCTTGCAGCAGCGCTTTCTCGACGCCGGATCGGTGGATTTGAACCAGCCGACGGTGGTATCGTTGTCGTGGGTGGCGGTGTAGACAACGCTGTTTGAAGGGGTGTTTTTCGGCAGGTGCTGATTTTTTGCGCCGCCGTCAAAGGAGAACTGCAGCACTTTCATGCCGGGGTAGCCGCAGAAGGACAGCAGGGAGCGAACGCGCCTGTTAACCGCGCCGAGATCCTCGGCGACGATCTTCAGTTCGGGCATTTTTTCCTTTACCGTACGGAAAAAATCCCTTCCGGGGCCGATGACCCATTCGCCGTTCCGGGCGTTGGGAGCGCCGTAGGGCACCGAATAGTAATTGGCGAAACCGATGAAATGGTCGATCCGGACGAGGTCGAACCGGTCGCTCATGGTCCGGAGGCGGTCAATCCACCAGCTGTAGCCGCTCTTCTTCATCAGTTTCCAGTTGTACAGCGGGTTTCCCCACAGCTGGCCGTCCTGTGAAAAATAATCCGGCGGCACTCCGGCGACGCACAGCGGCCTGCGTTCCGAGTCAAACTGAAAGTTCTCCGGGTGGGACCAGGAATCGGCGGAATCCTCCGCCACGTAGATCGGCATATCCCCAAACAGCAGAACGCCGTATTTCTTTGCGTGTTTTTTCAGGGCCTGCCATTGGAGATCGAAAAGATACTGGATATATACATAAAAATCAATCCGGTCCTTCAGGACGGTTTCCGCTTCCCGGAGGGCCGCGGCGTCACGAAGGCGGTATTCGTCGGGCCACTGCAGCCAGGAGACCGAATCAAAATGATCCTTGAGGGCAGAAAAAACGGCGTAATCGCGGACCCATGGATGTGAATCCCTGAAGGCTTCTGCTTTGGAACGGCTTTTTTCCCAGGCATAGGCGAAAGAAGCCTCCAGAATGGGCATTTTTTCCTTCCTGACTGTTTCAAAATCAACGGAGTCCGATACCGGATGGGTGGGAATGACCGTGTCTTCCGGGAGGAACCCTTTTTTCACAAGCAGTTCAAGATCGATAAAAAGCGGGTTTCCGGCAAAAGTGGAGGGACTCTGATAAGGGGAGTCGCCGTATCCGGTGGGGCCGACGGGAAGCATTTGCCAGATCCTGACGCCCGATTCAGACAAAAAACGGATAAAGTCATATGCTCCTTTTCCGATTGTGCCTATCCCTTCCTTTCCGGGGAGCGAGGAAATGTGGAGAAGAATGCCGCTTGTACGCATGATCATGCCTCCGTCCGTTATAAATTAAGATACCGGTTATGCTTCAGAGCCTGATTGATGGTGCTCAGCGCTTCATCCGCGCGAATGATCTCCATCGACCCATAGGGGAGATCAAGGGTGCGTTCAAACAGGAAACGCGCGGCTTCAAGGATTGTTACGATCTTCCCGGGCTGCTTTTCCCCCGACATCAGATCGCCTGCAAAGGCAAGCATGCTTCCGTAAAACGCGGTATATGTACGCCACACCAGATCCGGGAGAGCGGGAAGATTCCAGAAAGCCTGTTTTTCTTCTTTCAAAAGGAGGAGCAGACGCTCAATCTCGGGGAAAAAGAGTTTTTCCTGGCCATGAATGAGCGCGGCGATCATAAGATCACCGTCCGATGTCCCCAGAAGAGGGAGCAGAGTGGAAAGCATTCTTTCCTGCCCGTCACGGATCATCAGGCCGTGGTATAACAGGGAATTAAAGGACGAGAGCGTGTCGGGCTGAGATGATTCGGTATATTGACGGAAAGCGGCGTTGGCCTGATTGACGCACAACTCCCGAAGAATATGCTGTTTTGATTCAAAATGATGATAAAGACTGCCCTTGCTGCAGCCCAGAACTTCAAGAATATCGTCGATCGTAGCGGAGGAGTAGCCCTTTTCAAAAAACAGCTTTTCAGCGGTTTCAAGGATTGCCTGCTTTTTCAGATCCCCTTTAAGCATGATCTCACCTCCGTTGGTTTCGACGATCCATAAAACAGACCGCAGTATATATTTTAATTATATGAGGGGTGTTTGTCAATAAAAGTATTGAAAAGAGCGCGGCAATAAGGTTATGATAGAATAAATCGAACATAACCGGAGGAAAGTTATGACCAGGCGACTTTATTACGATGACAGCTTGCTTACTGAGTTTGACGCCGTGGTGACCGGTTGCGTCCGCCGGGGGGACATATGGCTTTGCGCCCTGGACCGGTCCGCTTTTTATCCCACATCGGGCGGTCAGCCTTATGACACCGGGACGATTATTTGCCCGGACGGCCGCGTCTGTGGTGTGACAGACGTGGAATGCGACGGGGACGGAGAGGTATGGCACACGATATCCGGGGAAATCGCCGCCGGGACGCCGGTTCGATGCGCGATTGATTGGGACAGGCGTCGGGATCATATGGAGCAGCACGGCGGGGAACACCTTCTGGCCGGCGCAGTATGGCGTCATCTTCAAGGCACCACCATCGGCCTGCATCTGGGAAAGGACGATTCAACCATCGACGTAGCCTTTCCCGACGGGCGGACGCACCTGACGGAAGACGAAATCACCCTGCTGGAAAAGCAGGTGAACAGTTGGATCAGGCTGGACGCGCCCGTGAAATGCTATTTTGCCCAGCCTTCTCAGCTGCCGGGAATACCGTTGAGGAAGCCGCCGACCGTCACCGAAAACATCCGGATCGTTCAGTACGGCGATTTTGAATACTGCGCCTGCGGGGGAACGCATCCCCCGCGCAGCGGCATGATCGGGCAGATCAAGATCCTTTCGGCGCTTCCCTCCAAAGGAAAGGTCCGCATCAGCTTCGTCTGCGGGGAACGCGCCGAAAACCGTCTGCGCGCCGCCTTCCGGGTGCTGAAGGAACTGTCGGACAAACTGTCCTGCCATTGGGGGGATACGCCGGAGGCGGTCAGGACGATTCAGGAGAGAAACGAAGAACTGGCAAGGGAAGGCGTCAGAAAAAACGAGATTATCGCGCGTTATGAGATCGAGCGGGCCTGCGGGAATCCTGTGATTTGCGGCGAAAGGCAAATCGCTTTGGTTATGCTGCCCTTTGACGATAAAAAATTCCTGGCCCGTTTTGCGTCGGACGAGGCGGGAAGGAGGGAAATGGTTGTTTTCGCGGCGCTGAAGCCGGCGGAAGGCGTGAGCTTCTTCTGCATGTGCCGTCCGGACGGCGATCCTGTTGATCTGAGAAAGATGATTGCTCCGCTGAAGGCAAAAGGGGGAGGCCGGCCTGAAATGGTCCAGGGCACGGTCCCGGCGGATGAAATCCGTGCCCGTCTTGCGGAAGCTTTTCAGGGAATGTAATTACAGGGAAGGGGCTGCCGCGATGTGCGGCAGCCCCTGAAAACAAAAAAACCAAGCTGATGCTTGGTTATGAACCGAATGCTCTAGCCAACTGAGCTACGGAGCCAAATGGTTGCGGGGGAGGGACTTGAACCCTCGACCTCCGGGTTATGAGCCCGACGAGCTACCAAACTGCTCTACCCCGCGACGAATCGGTCAACGAAAGTATATTAGCATTGAAACGGAGGATTGTCAAGCTTTTTTTGCCCGGCAAAAAGAATTATTTAGGGTCTTTCCCCGGGATCCGGGTTCGCCGCGGAATTGCGTGAATATGGCAAGAAATGGCATTATGCGATAAATTGTTACTGTTCACGGGGCAATGTCATTAAGTTAAGCAGATAAACGAATATAAGCCTCTTTGGTTAGGCCCAGTAAGATGATAGGGTCTAACTAAATTTTTTTGCAGAAAATCGCAA
>CADANQ010000038.1 GCA_902789365.1 uncultured Eubacteriales bacterium | reverse complement strand
CGTGACGCTGGGCGAAGCCTCAACCAACGAAGACAAGTACTTCCTCGGCTCTGTGAAGGCGAGCGACACGTTCCTTGCCCAGTTCGTCGGGAAGAGCGGTAGGATTGACGAAAGCGAAATCGACACGGTTTCCGGCGCGACCGTATCCTCCAGGGGCGTGCTCGACGCCGTGAACACAGTGCTTGCCTCCCCGGCTCCGGCAGCCCCGGCGGCCGCGTCTGAAGGGGTTACGGTGACCGCGAAGGGGTCGGGAAGAGCGGCAGGATTGACGAAAGCGAAATCGACACGGTTTCCGGCGCGACCGTATCCTCCAGGGGCGTGCTCGACGCCGTGAACACAGTGCTTTCCTCTGCTGCTCCGGCAGCCCCCGCCGAAACGGCGCCTGCGGAGCCTGTACCCGAAGAAACCGCCGTACCGGTACCCGACGCATCCTTTGATTCCGCGGCCATCGCAACGGTCAAGGCGCGCGCGAAAGGCGTGACCGGAACCTTTGACGTTGTCGTCGGGCTGAATTCCGAAGGTGCCGTGTGCAGCGTTGAATTGGGCGATTCCGATTCCGAAGCCGATTATATCTACCTGAAGGCCGTGAAGGAGAACAAAGCCTTCCTTGTCCGGTTTATCGGAAAAACGGAAGTAATCGGCGAAAACGATTTTGATACTGTGTCCGGTGCCACCGTTTCCTCAAGGTCGGTGCTTGCCGCGGTGAACGCGGCGCTGGCTTCGGCTGACGACGCGCTTCAGGCCGCAAAAGTGCCTGTTTTCGAAAGAACGATCAAAGCAAAAGGCATGACCGGCACCTTTGACGTAACGGTCGGCGTCAACGAAAGCGGCGCGGTCAGCGGCGTTGCGCTGGGCGAATCGAATTCCGAAGCGGACTACCTCTACCTGAAGGCTGTCAGGGAAAGCGAAGGGTTCCTCAGTCAGTTCGCCGGGAAGAAAAAAGCCGTCTCGGCGGATGAGATCGACACGATTTCCGGCGCCACCCTCTCCTCGCGGGCCGTGCTTGGGGCCGTAAATACGGTTCTTGCCCTTTATGAGGAAAACGCCGCGGCCGAGCCCCAAGCCACGCCTACGGCCGCGCCCACCGTCGTTCCCGTTATAGCGACAACGGCGGAACCCACCCCCGAACCGGTCGAAGAATTCAATGGGGCCAGTGTTAAGGTCAAGGGTGAGACAGGGACCTTTGGCGTTGGCGTCACTCTTGATGAGAACGGCGCGGTGGCAGGTGTGGAGATCGGCAGGTCCTCATCCGAAGCGGACGAATTGTACCTGTACGCCGTGAAGAACAGCGAATCCTTCCTTGCCCAGTTCATCGGCAGGACCACTTACATCAGCCCGAAGGAAATCGACACTGTGTCCGGCGCCACGGTTTCCTCCCTGGCCGTGGTCGAAGCGGTGAATACGCTTGCCGGTTTCCCGGAGCCGGAGACTGCGCCGGATTCTGCAGAGGAAAAAACAACGGGACCTTCCGCCGAAACGGAGACACAGCCCGCGGCGGAAACCACTGCCCCCGCTGCAGGAAATCCCGTGAATATTTCATATATTACTGCCCGCGGCGAGACAGGCACCTTTGGCGTCGCCGTCAGCCTTGACGAAAACAACACGATATGCGGCGTTGAGATCGGTCCGTCCGATTCCGAGGCCGATAGAGATTATCTGGCCGCCGTGAAGAACAGCGAATTCTTCCTGAATCAGTTTATCGGCAAAAAAGAGCTGGTTTCCGAAAATGATATTGATGTTGTTTCAGGCGCGACCGTTTCTTCCAGGGCGGTAATCGATGCGGTCAATACCGTCGTAACCATGGCGAACGGCGGGATCATCATGGAACCGACTCCTGCGCCGACGGCGCGTCCTTCTTCCGATCCCACGGCCGTTCCCACGTTAAAGCCCACCAAAGAGCCCGCCGCCGAACCGGCGGATGATGAACCGGGCGTCGCGGCAAAAGGACAGACGGGCAAATTTAAGGTCACGGTCAGTCTGGACGAGAAGGGAGCTGTCGCCGCGATCGTAATCGGCGAGACTGACTCCGAAGCGGATAAACCCTATTTGTCCGCGGTCAAAGAAAGCGAAACGTTCCTTTCGCAGTTTATCGGAAAGACCGGCGTGATTTCCGCGGAAGACATCGACACGGTATCCGGCGCGACCGTTTCCTCCAATGCGGTATTGGATGCCGTCAACACGGTCCTGAGTTCCTATGAGACGGTGCGGTGATGTTTTCGGACGAATGACAAGGACAGCGCTCCTCAAAAACGGCGCCGTGATCCTTATCATGACTCTCTCGGCAGTCGTGCTTATCGCCGCGGGGGCCGTATCCAGAGCGGGAAAGACCTCGACGGGAAGGGTACGGGTTCTTTTGGACGGAAAGCTGTACTCGGAACAGCCGCTGAGAGAAGGAGAAATCATCAGGGTAACTCAGCCCGACGGCAGCGAAAACGTAATCATGATGACCGGCAGCGGCTTCTATATGCAGTCCGCCACCTGCCATAACCAGGATTGTGTGCACCAGGGTGCGGTAACGGAAGACAATTATATGTTCCGCGTTCTGGGGACGAGCATCATCTGCATACCCAACCGGGTCGAGGTTCAGCTGATCCTCTCGGATGACTCGGATAAACCTGTCATGGACATTCCCGACGTTTAACCAGAACTATACATAAAAGGTGGGATCAAATTGAAAGGTACATTTCGCGGCGGCGTTCATCCTTCCCATAAGAGCAAGAACCCGACCAGGGGAGTGAAAACAAGGGAATATGTTTCGGATACCGTAAAGATCATCATGAACATGAATATCGGCGCTCCCGCCAAACCTTGCGTCAAAAAGGGCGACCAGGTCAGGGTCGGCCAGGTGATCGGCGAAGCTCAGGGCTTTATGAGCGTTCCCGTACACGCTAGCGTATCGGGCACGGTCCTCGCGGTGGAGCCCATTCCCTATCTTACCGAAGCGCCGTCCATGGCGGTAACAATCCAGAACGATTTCAGGGACGAATGGGTGGAACTGAATCCCCTGGGCGACGTGGAGCATGTCGATCCCGCGCTTGTAATCCCCGCCATCCAGAACGCCGGCATCTGCGGCATGGGAGGCGCGTGTTTCCCGACCCACGTCAAGCTGTCGCTTAAGCCGGACCAGAAATGCGATACGATCATCGTCAACGGGGCGGAATGTGAGACGCACCTGACGGCGGATCACCGGCTGATGCTTGAAAACAGCAGGAGGATTGTGGACGGCCTTCGCGCCGTGATGCGGGCGCTGGATGTGAAGAACGGCGTTATCGCCATCGAGGACAACAAGCCGGACGCCATCGCCGCCATGAAGCAGGCATCCTTCGGAAGACAGGGCGTAAAGGTAAGGCCGCTTCGCACCAAATACCCGCAGGGCGGTGAAAAACAGCTGATCGAAGCGATTACCGGAAGGCAGGTCCCGTCGGGAGGGCTGCCCATCCAGGTGAATGTCGTTGTGCTGAACGTCGGGACCTGCGCGGCCATCGCCGACGCAATCATCGACGGGAAACCGCTGATCAGCCGGATCACCACGATCACCGGTTGCGTCCGCAAGCCGTCGAACCTTCGCCTTCGGATCGGTACCCTGGTTGAGGATCTGATCGGCGAATGCGGCGGTTTTTCCGAGGACGCGGGCAAGATCGTTTTCGGCGGCGCCATGACCGGACTGCCGATTCCCAACACGGCTGTTCCCATCGCAAAAGCCACCAATGGCGTGGTGGTATACAACAAACGTGACGGAGCCAGCGTAGAGGAAGGCCCCTGCATTCGCTGCGGCAAGTGCGTCAGCGTCTGCCCCATCGGTCTGAATCCCTTCCAGATCAAGGCGGCGGCCGATGCGGACGATCTGGAAAAATGCAAGGCGCTCCACGTGATGGACTGCATCCTGTGCGGCAGCTGTTCCTTTGACTGCCCGTCGCGCAGGTGGCTGACGGCGTCCTTCAAGAACGCCAAACAAAAAATCACGCTCCAGGCTAAAAAAGCCGCGGCAGCGCAGCAAGGAGGCACCGCAAAATGAGTCTGATCCTTTCTTCCGCGCCGCACATCCGCACAGGCAACACAACGGCCAGGCTGATGGGCAACGTTCTGATTGCCCTTGCTCCGTGCGCTGCGGCAGGCGTCTATTTCTTCGGACTGAGGGCGGCGATTGTACTGGCTGTTTCCACCGCGTCCGCGGTCCTGGCTGAATTCGTATGGCAGAAGCTGGCCCGCCAGAAGGTCAGGATATCCGACCTGTCCGCCGCCGTCACCGGCCTCCTGATCGGACTGATCGTATCCCCCACCGTGCCCTGGTGGACGGTCATGATCGGAAGCTTTTTTGCCATCATTGTCGTCAAGCAGCTCTTTGGCGGCGTGGGAGACAACTTCCTCAACCCCGCGCTTGCGGCCCGCGCGGTGCTGCTGGCGTCCTGGCCCACGAGGCTGACCTCCCATCCCGCGGTCGGGTTCAACGTGGTTGACACAGCCTCTTCCGCTACGCCCCTCGCCTCCATGAAAGGCATTTCGCTCAACGACCTTCTTTTCGGCCAGGTCGGAGGCGCCATCGGCGAAACCTGCAAGATTGCCATCCTGGTGGGTCTGCTTTATCTCCTGATTACCCGCACCATTTCCTGGAGGATTCCGGTGATTACCGTCGGCTCGGCTTTTCTTTTCAACCTGGCCGTTTCCGGCAGCCTGAACGACAGTATTACCTGCATTCTTTCGGGCGGCCTGCTGTTCGGCGCCGTATTCATGGCCACGGACTACGCCACTTCGCCGATGCAGTCCTACGCGCAGACGATTTATTCGGTGCTGATCGGCGTCATTACCGTGGTAATCAGAAGATGGGGCGTATATCCGGAAGGCGTTACCTACGCGATCCTGATCGCAAACATCGTCGCGCCGCTTCTTGACAGGTTTATCCCCCAGAAGATCTACGGTGTGACCGGAAAGAAAAAGGAGGTTAAAGCCTGATGAGTACCGCTGAAAAAAAGCAGGGCCTCGGCAAGGTATTCATGAACGGGATCCTTGACGAGAATCCCACCTTCCGCCTGGTCCTGGGGACCTGTCCCACCCTTGCCACCACGACCAGCGCCACCAACGGCTTTGGCATGGGTCTTTCCGTCACCTTTGTTCTGCTCTGCTCCAATATCGTGATCTCCCTGCTCAGGAAGTTTATTCCCGACAAAGTCCGTATCCCGTCTTTCATCGTGGTTATCGCGGCGTTCGTTACCATTCTTAAGCTGCTTCTCCAGGCATATGTGCCGTCCCTGTACAGCAGCCTCGGAATATTCCTTCCGCTGATCGTGGTCAACTGCATCATCCTGGCCCGGGCTGAAGCGTTCGCCAGCAAGCATCCGGTGGTGGAATCCGCGGTCGACGGTCTGGGGATGGGCCTTGGCTTCACCATTGCGCTTACGCTGATCGGCTCCATCCGTGAGATTCTGGGATCCGGTTCGATCTTCGGCATCGGTATTTTCGGCGATTCCTTCGAGCCCATGCTGATCCTGGTGCTCGCCTCCGGCGGGTTCCTGTCCTATGGCATTCTTCTCGGAATCATCAACGCCATAACCAACCATAACAGGAAAGCCAAGCTTGAAAAGGGGGAAAACTGACATGACGATGAATGTTCTTCTCTTCTTTGTAAGCTGTGTCCTGACAAACAACTTTATCTTCTCCCGGTTTCTCGGCTGCTGTCCGTTCCTCGGCGTATCAAGCAAGGTGACGACCGCCGTCAGCATGGGCCTGGCCGTGACCTTTGTCATGACCATCGCTTCTTTCTTCTGCCACATTGTGTATAATCTGCTCCTGGTCCCGCTGGAACTGCAGTACATGGATACCATCGCCTTTATCCTTGTGATTGCGGCCCTGGTGCAGTTTGTGGAGATGTTCCTCAAAAAGTCCTCCCCCGCCCTGTACAGCGCTCTGGGCATCTATCTTCCCCTGATCACCACCAACTGCGCGGTGCTGGGCGTTGCGACGCTGAACATGAACAACAACTACTCTCTGATCCAGTCCGTGCTGAACGGTACGTTCTCCGCCATCGGATTCCTCGTGGCCATCGTCCTGATGGCGGGCGTTCGGGAAAGGCTTGAAACCAGCAAGATCCCCCAGTGCATGAAGGGTTTCCCCATCACCCTGGTTTCAGCCGGCCTGATGGCGATCGCTTTCCTGGGATTTAACGGTCTGGTGTAAGGAGGTATGATCAATGACGATCCTGTATGCCGGTCTCGCTTTGGGCGGGCTCGGACTGATCTTCGGTCTGGTCCTGACTTTTGCGTCAAAAAAATTCCATGTGGAAGTAGATGAGCGCGTCAGCCGGGTTCGCGACTGTCTGGGCGGAGCCAACTGCGGCGCCTGCGGATTTGCGGGATGCGACGCTTTTGCCCAGGCCGTGGTGGAAGGAAAGGCTAAACCCAACGGCTGCGCTCCCGCCGGAGCGGTGGGCGCCGAAAAAATCGCCGCCATCATGGGCGTGGATGCCGGCTCGTCGGAAAAAATGGTGGCCAGGGTCCTGTGCCAGGGAATCAAGGGCATCGCGAAGGAAACCTATATTTATGACGGGTACAAAAGCTGTATGACCGCGGCCGGCATCGCAGGCGGTCCCAAGGACTGCCGCTTCGCCTGCATCGGCCTTGGCGACTGCATGGAGCACTGTGCTTTCGGCGCGATTTCCATGAAGGACGGAATCGCGTGCATCGATGAAATGCTTTGCACGGGATGCGGACAGTGCGCGGAAAATTGCCCCCGCGGAGCCATCCGTCTTCTGCCGGCTTCCCAGAAGGTCATTGTCCGCTGCCGCAACAGCGACACGGCGCGTATGGCCAGGGAAGTATGCGCCAACGCCTGCATCGGCTGCGGACGCTGCAAAAAGGAGTGCCAGTACGATGCCATCGTCGTCGAAAACGGCTATGCGCGCATCGATCCGGACAAATGTCAGGGCTGCGGCGCCTGCGCAGCCGTCTGCCCCTGCCATTGCATCACCGCTCATGGAATCATACACACGGAAACGGCCTGATTAAAACCGGAATTCTGCAAACGGGCCTGCGGATCCTTCCGCAGGCTTTTTATCGGAAATCCATGCGCCTCTGCCCTTTGCTCCAATGTCGTCCGGAAGGAAGCGGCTAAAAAATGAACGACACTGACTTTGAATCCGGGAGTCCCGCGGCGCGGATACCCGTTGCCCGTATCCGTGACAGGCTTGATGCGCTGACCGGGAAAAAGGATTATGCCGCCGCCGCGCGCCTGCTGGAATACTGGCGGGATGAAGCACGGGCAGTGAAGGACATCCGGGGCGAATTCTTTGTCCTGAATGAAATGATGGGCGTTTTCCGCAAATCGGATGACCGTATAAAAGCTCTTGAAAGCGCTGCCGGCGCCCTGCGCCTGGTTAACGAACCGGAGATCACGGGAACCGTCGGCGCAGGGACCGCGTATGTAAACGCCGGAACGGTGTACAAATACGCCGGCAATCCCGAAAAAGCCATGGAGTGTTTCGAAAAGGCCGGGATCATCTATGTTCGTTCCCTGAAAATGGACGATGAGCGTCTGGGCGGATTGTATAACAATATGGCGCTGGCGCTGACGGACCTCGGGCGCTTCCGTGAGGCGGTCAGTCTGTTTGAGTCCGCGCTCCGGATTATGCGCAAACAACCTTACGGGGCCCGAGAAGAAGCGATTACCCTGCTCAATATGGCGGACGTTCATGCGCGGGAGTTCGGTCCGGAGGCCGCCGAAGAACAAATAAACGACTGCCTGCTTGCGGCAGAACGCCTGCTTACGGATTCCTCCCTCCCCCGGGACGAATACCATGCTTTCGTCTGCGAAAAATGCGCCCCTGTTTTTTCTTTCTACGGGTGGTTCAAAACAGCGGCAGAACTGGAAAACACCGCGGCTTTGATTCGCCGAAACGAGTGAAAAGGTGGAATCGGAATGAACGGTCTGGCGCTCTCCAGGCGTTATTATGAGCAATACGGACGTCCCCTTCTGAGGGAACGTTTCCCAAATCTGGAAATACAGCTGGCGGTGGGGCTTGCGGGCGCCGGATCGGAATGCATGGGATATGACGACGCCGTTTCGGAGGACCACGACTTTGGGCCCGGATTCTGCATATGGCTTCCCGGGGAAGAAATTGTGGACAGAAAGACCGCGTTCCTTCTGGAACGGGCGTACGCTTCGCTTCCCGCCGAGTTCGAGGGGCTCAGACGCGCCCGGATTGCGCCGGTGGGCGGAGCGCGGACCGGCGTCATGCGCATGGCGGATTTTTTCTCCGACAAATGCGGCGATCCCGGGGGCCGTTTATCCGCGGAGCAGTGGCTTTCCATCCCCACGGCCTCCCTGGCGGAGGCAACCAACGGAGAGGTTTTTTCCGATCCTTCGGGTGTTTTCACAAAAATCCGTGAATCTTTGCGCCATATGCCCCGGGACGTCCGCCTCAAGAGAATTGCGGGGCACCTCCTTCTGATGGCCCAGAGCGGGCAGTACAATTACCAGCGGTGCCTTGACCACGGCGAGACAGGCGCCGCGCAGCTTGCGGCGTGCGAATATGTCCGCCACGCGATTTCGGTCATTTTTCTTCTGAACGACAGGTATGAGCCCTTCTATAAATGGGCTTTCAGGGCGATGAGGGATCTTCCCTTGCTTTCTCAACTGGAAAAAGACCTGACCGAAATCATTTCGACCCCGAACGATCCCGAAGCAAGCTTTGAAAAATATACCGTCATCGAGGAGACGGCCTCCGAGATCATCCGGACGCTGATTGCCCTGGGATTTACAAAGGCGTCGTGCGGAGACCTGGAAAAGCACGCTTATTCGGTAAACGACATGATTTCCGACGGGACGCTTCGAAATACGCATATTCTCCGCGGCGCAGGCGTCTGATGAACAATCTCACTGCAAGATGAGCTATTTTGCGGGAAACACGCGGCGGTTTTTGCCCGCATACCCTTTTTTCAATACCTGGAGGCAAAAATGAAGATCCACGGGTTTCAGAAACTCACGCTCCTTGATTATCCGGGACTCACGGCCTGTACTGTGTTTCTGGCCGGCTGCGACCTGCGCTGCCCATACTGCCACAATGCGGGCCTTCTGGACACGTCGGCTTCGCCGCTGATGGACGACGGGGAGCTCATTGCTTTTTTGCAAAAACGGAAGGGACTCCTTGACGGCGTCGCCTTCACCGGCGGTGAGCCCCTGCTGAACCGGGAATTACCGGATGTCATGGGGAAAATCAAAAGCATGGGGTACCGGGTCAAGCTGGACACCAACGGCCTTCATCCGGAGGCCCTGAAAACGGTCCTGAACGGCGGGCTTGCGGATTATGTCGCGATGGACATCAAAAACAGCAGGGAGAAATACGCCGCCGCTTCGGGCGTGGACACGGTGGATCCGGGCCTGATCGACCGGAGCATATCCCTGATCGTGAACCGCGCGCCGGACTATGAGTTCCGGACGACGGTCGTTGAACAATTGCATAATGAGGACTCTTTCCGCGCCATCGGTCCATGGATCAGGGGCGCGAAACGCTATTTCCTGCAGGCCTTCGTCGACAGGGACACCGTTCCCTTCCGGGGCTTTACCGCCCCGGACGCCGGGCGTATGGAAAAGTACGCTTCCATCGTCCGCCCCTTCGTCGGGGAAGTATCCCTGCGGGGTATATAAGACATTCCTTATACGCGGATTGTGTATTGCGCTATATTTTGCGCTTTCAATGTTTTTTTCTCACAACATATTGACTTCGGGTGCTTTCTTTGGTATGATGCTTTTGCCCCACGGGTCATAGGAAACACAGGTGCCGCTGACAAACACAGCGGCATACTTTGTGCCCGCGTGCCCGTGTGATGATCAGCAACTTAGCAAAAATGAGGAGGCCGGCGCACAATGTATTGTGTCACCAAACGGGACGGTAAGGTCGCGGAATTCGATATCCGCAAAATCAGTTCGGCAATTCAAAAGGCTTTTGACGCCTTGAATAAACAGAGTCACCCCAGCGTCATCGACATGCTCTCCCTCAGGGTCGCTTCGGATTTCGAGCCGAAGATCAAGAACGGGCAGATCAGCGTCGAGGAGATTCAGGACAGCGTGGAAAAGGTCCTTTCCGAAGGCGGATACGCCGACGTGGCGAAGGCCTATATCCTGTACCGCAAGCAGCGGGAGAAGGTCCGCAACGTGGGCAGCGCGCTGCTCAATTACAAGGATCTGGTGAACGACTACCTGCGCATCTCCGACTGGCGCGTCAAGGAGAACAGCACGGTCACCTACAGCGTCGGCGGCCTGATTCTTTCCAATTCCGGGGCCATCACCGCCAACTACTGGCTCAGCGAAATCTATGACCAGGAAGTAGCCGACGCCCATCGGAACGCCTCCATCCATCTGCACGACCTGAGCATGCTCACCGGATATTGTGCCGGCTGGTCCCTGAAGCAGCTCATCCAGGAAGGGCTCGGCGGCGTGCCCGGCAAAATCTCTTCCAGCCCTGCCAGCCATCTGAGCACCCTGTGCAACCAGATGGTCAATTTCCTGGGCATCATGCAGAACGAATGGGCCGGCGCGCAGGCTTTTTCCTCCTTTGATACCTATCTTGCTCCTTTTGTGAAGGTGGACAACCTCAGCCAGAAGGAAGTCAAGCAGTGCGTGCAGTCTTTTGTTTACGGCGTGAATACGCCTTCCCGCTGGGGTACGCAGGCGCCTTTCTCCAATATCACCCTGGACTGGGTCGTTCCCAGGGACCTGGCTTCCCTGCCGGCCATCGTTGGCGGCAAGGAAATGGACTTCACTTACGGGGACTGCCAGAAGGAAATGGATATGGTGAACAAGGCGTTCATCGAGATTATGATCGGCGGAGACGCCAACGGCCGCGGATTCCAGTACCCCATCCCCACCTATTCCATCACCCGGGATTTTGACTGGTCCGAGACCGAAAACAATAAGCTTCTTTTCGAAATGACCGCCAAATACGGCACGCCCTATTTCTCCAACTACATCAATTCCGATATGGAGCCCAGCGACGTCCGTTCCATGTGCTGCAGGCTTCGCCTGGACCTTCGCGAGCTGCGCAAAAAGTCCGGCGGCTTCTTCGGCTCCGGCGAATCCACCGGTTCCATCGGCGTCGTAACCATCAACATGCCCCGTTTGGCTTACCTTGCGAATGACGAAAAGGATTTTTACGCGCGCCTTGACAAACTGATGGACATCGCGGCCCGTTCCCTCAAAACCAAACGGACCGTTATCGAAAAGCTTCTTGACGCGGGCCTGTATCCCTACACCAGGCGTTATCTCGGCACCTTTGAAAACCACTTTTCCACCATCGGCCTTGTGGGCATGAACGAGGCTGCGCTGAACGCAAAATGGCTCCGAATGGACCTGACCCATCCCGAAGCGCAGAAATTCGCCAGGGAAGTGCTGCTCCATATGAGGGATCGCCTCAGCGATTACCAGGAGAAGTACGGCGATCTCTATAACCTCGAAGCCACTCCCGCCGAATCCACCTCCTACCGTTTTGCCAAGCACGACAAGGAAAAGTTCCCGGATATCATTACCGCCAACATGAACGGCACCCCCTACTACACCAATTCAAGCCATTTGCCGGTGGGCTATACCGAGGACATTTTCTCCGCCCTGGATATTCAGGACGAGCTTCAGACGCTGTATACCTCCGGCACCGTCTTCCACGCGTTCCTCGGAGAAAAATTGCCCGACTGGAGAGCGGCGGCCAATCTGGTGCGGAAGATTGCCGAAAACTACAAGCTTCCCTATTACACCATGTCACCCACTTATTCCGTCTGCAAGGATCACGGTTATCTGTCCGGAGAGCAGTATACCTGCCCCGTCTGCGGCAGCAAGACCGAGGTCTACAGCCGGATTACCGGTTATTACCGTCCGGTGCAGAACTGGAACGACGGCAAGGCGCAGGAATTCAAGGACCGCAAGGTTTATGACATCGGTCATTCGCACCTGACACATACCGGCCCCGTCCAGAAAAATGCGGCGGAACCGCAGGTGCCGGCGCAGGAAAAGCCCGCACCCGAAAAGACCGAAAGCAATGAAGGGCTTCGCCTTTTTGCCACAAAGACCTGCCCCAACTGCCGCCAGGCAGAAAAGCTGCTGCGGGAAGCGGGGATTCCCTTTACCAAGCTGCTGGCCGAAGAGAACGAAACCCTGGCTTCTTCCCTCGGCATCCGTCAGGCCCCGACGCTGGTCGTCGGTCCTGACAGCTCCGCCGAAAAGATCGTGGGTCTCGGCGCTGTGCGCAGGTACATCTCGACTTATGTGGGCTGAACTATGACAGATATCATCGTGGTCGGCGGCGGGACCGCCGGGCTGACGGCGGCGATTTACGCCCGCCGTTCCGGGAAAAGCGTAATCCTGATCGAAAAGGAAAGCACCGGCGGGCAGATCGTTTTTTCTCCCAGGGTGGAGAACTATCCGGGAATCCTGTCCGTTTCCGGGGCGGATTACGCTTCCGCGCTGACGGAACAGGCGGAAAGCCTTGGCGTCGACATCGAATACGCGGAAGCGATCGGTGTGGAAGACGCCGGCGGATCGTTTATCGTCAGGTGCGATTCGGGCCCGGTCACGGGCAAAGCCCTGGTTATCGCCTCCGGCACAGACCACCGAAAAATGGGGCTTGAAAACGAGGATGATCTTGTCGGATGCGGTGTCTCCTATTGCGCGGTGTGCGACGGAGCTTTTTATTCCGGGAGGGAGGTTGCCGTGGTCGGCGGCGGAAACACCGCCCTGACAGATGCGCTGTTCTTGTCCGGGATATGCAAAAAAGTAACGCTGATCCACCGCAGGAATTCCTTCCGCGCCGAAAGCGCGCTTGTATCCCGTTTCAGGGAAAAGCCCAACGCGGCGTTTATGCTGTCCTGCACTGTTGCGGAATTGAAGGAAAGGGACGGCGCGCTGTGCGGAGTAACAGTGAGGAACGTCAATACCCGCGAAGAACGGTTTCTGCCTGCGGAGGGGCTGTTTACGGCCATCGGGCAGATCCCGCGGACGGAACTCTTCCGGGGCTTCGTGGTCATGGATGCGGAAGGCTATATCAGGGCGGGCGAAGACTGCCGGACGGACCGACAGGGCGTTTTTGCGGCGGGTGACTGCCGCACCAAGGCCGTACGCCAGCTTGTTACCGCCGCCGCCGACGGCGCCGCGGCCGGGCTGGCTGCGAGCCGATATGCCGACAGCATATGTTAAAAACCATAAATGACGAAGGGACCGCCGCTCTGCGCAGCAGTCCCTTTTTTCCTGTCCGTCAACTGAACAAAGCCGCGGATGGATGCCTTTACAGGTAAAAAACCGTTTCCTTCAGCGGTTTTCTGCTTGAATGGTTCGGAAGCGGACCCGCGCCTTCGGCGGCGTAACCGAGGTCCATCAGCATCAGCACTTCTTCGTTTTCCGGAAGTCCGAGGGCTTTTGCCACCTGATCCGGATCAAAGAAATTGATCCAGCAGCTGTCAAGCCCCGCGTCGGCGGCAGCCAGGATCATATGCGTGGCGACGATGGCGGCGTCCTCGACGCCGGAATCGCGTTTTCCGCCCGGATAAGTGAATACCTGCGTTTTGTCAAACGCGACCGCGAGAACCACGGGCGCGTTGTACCGGCAGGGGGTCGCCGCGTCGATTTTTGCCAGTGCCTCCGGAGAACGAAGGACATAGATTTTCTGTTCCTGCAGGTTTTTGGCGGTGGGAGCCAGCCTCCCGGCCTCCAGGACAGCGTTCAGCTTTTCGTCGTCCACCTGACGCGTCGAATATTTCTTGCATGAGTACCTACTTTTGACGACTTCCATGAATTCCATAATAATCCCTCCATACATTTTAGCGATACTGTAAAAAAGCATCGGAACGGGCCTTATGCCCCGCCGCCGGCGAGCCCAAGCTCCTCCGCATGTTCCTTCATTCCCGCGATGCAGATCTCCGCGACCTCGCTCAGTTCCATTCCCAGCATTTCGCAGCCCTTCAGGATGGTCTCCCTGCTGCATTTCGCGGCAAATCTTTTGTCCTTGAACTTCTTGATCAGGCTTTTGACCTCCAGGTCCGTGATGCCGTTGGGCCGCATCCTTGCGGCGGCCTGGATGATGCCGGTCAGCTCGTCCACCGTAAAAAGGCTTTTTTCCATGTTTGTCAGGGGTTCGACGTCGGTGCAGATGCCGTATCCGTGACTGAGGATCGCACGGATATCCTCTTCATCCACACCGGCGGAACGCAGCGGTTCCGCCGTATGCTTCAGGTGCTCCTCAGGGTATTTTTCATAATCGTAATCGTGAAGCATCCCGATGGCCTGCCAGTGCTCTTCATTCTCCCCGAAATGCCTGGCCATGGCGCCCATTGCATAGCATACGTTCTTTTCGTGGATGATCAGGTGTTCCTCGGTCACCATCCCGCGGTTCAGTTCCATTGCCCTTTCCATTGTCAGCATTCGATCCTGCCGCCTTTCCGGAATCTGTTATTTGCGTCTCTTCCCGTTTATGTTTTTCCGGGCCGGGACGGGGTATTTATTCCCTTCCGCCACGATAAAGAATAACACAGGTCCGTGCCTTCCGTATGCGGCTGCCCGTATTTTTACTGTACTTTTTTGTCGTTTCTGCGGTGGTGAAATCAAACGGAAGCGGGCGTGTTTATTGCGTTCCGCGGGATAAAACGGTAAAATGGAATCGGAAAGTTTCGCGTTTGACTCCCGTATACGATAAGGAGGTCAATGATGCCGCGTCTGTTTGTCGCGCTGGAGCCGTCCCCCGATTTCCGCGCCGCTTTGTCGCATTTGCAGGACCGTCTCCGTGCCATGGGGGTGACCGGCCGCTGGCTCGCTCCTTCCAACCTGCACATGACCCTTGCTTTTATCGGGTCATGGCCCGAAGACGCTGCGGATCATCTGCCGCCGGTCAGGGTTCCGTTCAGGATTATCCTGGCCGGCCCCGGAATCTTCCCCGGGGCGAAGGTCCTTTGGGCGGGGGTGGAGCCTTCGCGTGATCTGACAACTTTGGCCAAAGAAGTTCGAAAAAAACTGGACCTGGCGGGGATTCCGTATGACAGGCAGGCCTTTTATCCGCATATCACCCTGGCAAGAAAGCCTTTTGTGCCGGACGGCGTACGCCTCTCCTCGGTCGAAACGCCTCCCGCGGAGATGACGGTACGGGAGGTTTGCCTCTACAAATCGGAACATCTGGAAAACGGAATGGCCTATACCGTGATCGGCCGGGGCGGCTGATTTCGAAAAAACGCAGGGAAACGGATCTGCGCCGGCAAGGAAAGTATAAAGTCATAAGAACCGATTCGATAATAACGGAGGCGTGAAAGATGAAATACCGTTTTCTGGAGGGGATTCCGTCTCCCCTGTCCGAGCTCACCTACGGCACGCCATGGACCGCCACGCGGGAGGACACCCGCGCGGAAGCCTTCAAAAGCTATGATATGGCCTGGGACGCGGGATTCCGCACCTTTGATACGGCCCACAGCTATGGCCTTGGCGAGGAAACCCTGGGCGCCTGGCTGGTTTCCCGGAAGTACAGACAGGAAGCAGTGATTCTGGACAAGGGCTGCAATCCGGGTCAGAAGGGCAGCGACGACGTTTTCTGCGGCAAAACCGTCCGGGAACAGGCCGGAGAATCCCTTCGCCGCCTGCGGACGGATCATCTGGATCTGTACATTCTTCACAGGGACGATCCGTCCTTTCCGGCGGATGAGATCGTCGAGGAATTGAACCGACTGAAAAAAGAGGGAAAGATCCTTCGCTTCGGAGGTTCCAACTGGACATTGGACCGGGTCCGGCAAGCCAACGATTATGCCGCGAAACATGACCTGGAAGGATTTACCGCTGTGAGCCCGGCTTACTCCCTGGCGGAATACATCCATGATCCCTGGGGCGGCAGCGTATCTCTTTTTTCATACCCTCTGGGTCTGCTCAAGATATTCAAGCAGGGCGTCAGCCAGTCCCGATCGTCCCTCTGACAGGAATTTTTTATGCATCATCCCCGCGGTTTCATGTTTCAGCAGCATGTGCTCCATCATCAGCCGCAGGAGCGTTTCATTTCGCCAGGCCATTTTTTCAAATGCGGCGGCCTCACGCTGTATATATTCGATATAGCTTTCCTTCCATGCCTCCATTTCCGGCATCCCGGTTTCAATTGCAAAAAGGAAGCCTTCCATCACGCGTCTTCTTTGTTTTGCGGACAGACTGTCCGGCGGGCCCGGATATACCGGTTTTCCGGGGATCGGCACCAGAGACGCGTCCTCACAGGCGACAAACGGATCCTGTTTGTTTGTTCCTTCCGCCGCAAACGGCGAAAAGCTCCTTATGTTCCGGCGAGCGAAAATCAGTCTCGCCGAAGCGCCGGAAAAAGCCCCGCCGCACACTTCCGTGACATCTTCGGGAATATCGTATCGTTCGCACGCCCGTCCCGGAGGATAGGCAATCAGCTTTTTTCCATCCCGGCTGAAAACGACGCCGGAAACGGTTTTATAGCGTTTGGACGACGGGTAAACGGCGTATTCCGTCAAACGGCCGCAGCCTGAAAAGGCGGTAAGAAAGTCCGGGACGTCCGGCACGGTCACACGCCTCAGACCCGGGCAGCTGCTGAAGGCGCCGCTGCCGATACGCGTCGCTCTTTCGGGGATTTTTATCTCTTTCAGGCCTTCGCATTCCAGGAACGCGTCTTTGCCGATAAAAGTCACACTGTCCGGCAGCGAAATCTCCGGCAGCGCGCCGCAGCGCATGAACGCTTCGTCATCGATGGTCTTCAATCCCTCCGGGAGACTGACGCCGCGCAGACACGAACAAAAAGCAAACGACTTTTTCCCGATACGCGCAACAAGGGACGGAATTTTAATGTTCCGCAGGCTGCGGCATCCAAAGAAAGCTTCATCCCCCATATCGGTCAGGGTTTCCGGAAGCACCGCGTCCGCGAGCGAAGCGCAATCCATGAAAGCCCGTCGGGGAATCCTTGTTACCCGCTCCGGGATAACGACGTGCGTCAGGGCATGACATTCGCAGAAGGCGCTGTCGCCGATATTCGTCAGGCTGTCCGGCAGCGCGACGCATGAAAGGCTCCGGCAGCCGCGGAACGCTTCGTCATCGATTTCCGCGATTCCGTTTCCAAGCGCCGCCTGGGTCAGGGAATCGCAATGCAGGAACGCGGTTTTCCCGATTCTTTTCACACTGCCGGGGATCGCGATATCATTCAGCGCGGTGCAGAAAGAAAAGGCGCCGTCGCCGATGTCCGTCACGCCGCAGGGGATCGTTACGCCCGTCAGATTCCGGCATCCGGAAAATGCTTTGGACCCGATCCGCGTTACCCCGGGCGGAACGGCATATGTCACCGCCCCGCCGGTAAAGGCGACAAGCGTGCGCCCGTCCCTGCTGAATATCACGCTGTCAACGCTTTTATAGTCTCGGTTTTCGGCGGAAACGACGACGCGGCACAAGCTTCGGCAGCCGTAAAAAAGCCCTTCGCCGAGGCTTGTCACGCCGGATGGGATCGTGATCGTATTCAGCGCTGTACATCCGCTGAAAGCGCCCTTGCCGATGCGGGTGACACCATCCGAAAGCGTGATCTTTTTCAATGCGGTACAGTCCCGGAAAGCTTCGTCATCTATTTCCATGGCGCCTGACGGAATGACCGCGCTTTCCAACCCCCCGCAGCAGCTGAAGGCGCTCTTGCCGATCAGATTGACGCCTTCCGGAATGAACACGTTTTTCAGCATTGCGCAGCCGCAGAACGCTTTTTCGCCGATAACGGATACGCTTCCCGGGATCGATATGCCCGTCAGCTTTTCATGATAGCAGAAGGCATAGTCCCCGATCTTCGTTATGCCCTCCGGGATTTTTACGTCACCGCCCGGGCCGCGGTATTTTTTCAGCGTCCCGCCTTCGATGACAAAAAAGTCTTCGGCGTTCATGTCTGACCTCGCAATGCTGTCCTGTTTGTTATGATTTCACCGGCGGGGCCGTGGTGCCCTCGTCGAAAAGCCTGACCGGAAGAACCGTTACCTGGGGAGGCAGGGAACGGTCGGCGATCCGGTTCAGCAAAAGTCTTACACCGTGGACCGCGACGCTTTCGCCGTCCGCGTAGATGCTGGTCAGCCTTGGAAGATACGGGATTTCTCCGCGCAGATGGTCGAAGCTGACGATGGATATATCGCGGGGAATGGCGATGTGTTTTTCTTCGAGGGCCAGCATTACCGGATAGGAAACCTCGTCCCTGAAGGATATGATGGCGGTATAATCCATGGGGAAAAGCAATTCCCCAATCCTGCGATTCGCAAGCGCTTCCTCAACGGTTTCTCCCGGAACGATTCGGATCCCCTCATCCGGAACGCCGTGGTCCCGCATGGCACGGCGGAAACCCTCAAGGCGGTCAAGCTGGGAACTGGACTGATTAACACCGGAGAGAAAAAGATATCGACGATGTCCCAGACGGGCCAGATGGCTTCCTGCCAGGTATCCGCCCTGCAGATCGTCGCAGCGTGCGTTGTTGGTCACCTTTCCCCGGATCCAGCGGTCCAGAAGCACAAACGGAATACCATGGTTTTCCATATATTCGATGTGGCTGGGATTGTCGTGGTATGGGAAAAAAAGAATCCCGTCCACAGACTGCGATGTGGCCGAATGGATCATCTGTTCGGCCAGCGATTCGTCCAGCTGCATACACAGGACCATCATATTATAACCGGCCCGGCGCAGTTCGACGTCCATCTTGCTGAGCATATTGCAAAAATGCAGGTTATGTATATCATTGACGAAAACAGCGACATTCCCGCTTTGCCCGATCGCAGGGTGGAAGCGAGGGAATTGCGAATGTAGCCCATTGTGACGGCGGTCTGTCTGATTTTTGTCCGTGTGGCCGGCGGCAGGCGAGGGTCGTCCCGAAGAGCGCGGGATACCGTGTTGACGGTATAGCTGCAGGCCTCCGCCACGTCTTTTAAAGTGATGCGGTTGCCTTTCATGATGGATCCTCCTGTGCTGTACTGAATGATTATAGCATAATAAACAGTTATTTTGCAAATAAATGCCTAAAACAATGTACAATTCGTTAAAATAACAGCCAAAATACACTTGGCAAACTGTCGGGATAACGTTAACACAAACATAAAGGACCGGGTTATCGATAACCCGGCGGCTGGACCCATACCGAAGAGTACTGGGGCTGGATGAACGGCGGAAACTGCGCCGCGGTCTGCATGCCCTTCTGGTGTCTTGACCGTTTCACCAACTATATGCCTGACCTTGCAGGCCAGATGAAGATTGCTCCCATGCCCCTGTGGCCTGACGGCGGCCATAAGTCCGCTCAGATGGGCGGCACCGACACCGCGGTCGTGGCTTCCAGCCCCAACGCGGAGGTCGCCAAGGAATTCCTGGCCTATGCCTTCCTCACCTTCGACGGATGCGTGACCACCTGGAAGATCTGCAACAACCTGCTTTGGCCGATGATTATCCTGCAGACCGAAGAATTGCACACCATCCCCATCGGCATGGGCACCACTATCACTCCCTACGGCAACGCGTATGACGTGCTGATGCCCGGCGCGGTGATGGCCGTCGTTCCGATCATTATCATCTACCTGTTCGCGCAGAAAACCTTTATCAAGGGCCTGACCGCCGGCAGCGTCAAGGGCTGAAAACGCCCTGTGAACGCTGTGGCCCCGGGAAACAACGATCCGAAAAACCGCCTTTTTCTTATTGGGATGTGACGAAAATGAGCACAGATATGACCAAAGGCAATATCCTTCGACATCTGATCCGTTTTTCAGTCCCTCTGATCCTCGGCAATCTTTTTCAGTTGTCCTATAACATGGTGGATACCATCGTTATCGGGCGCTTTGCGGGCAGCACGGCCCTGGCTGCGGTCGGCACCTGTGACCAGGTGATGAACCTGCTGATCCTGGGTGTCTCAGGCTTATGCATCGGCGCCTCCGTGCTGATGGGGAATTTTTACGGCGCGGGCAAAACGGAAAAAATGCTGGAAGAAATGAAGACCATGCTGCTGATAGGACTTCTGTTTGCCCTGACGGTCATGGCGGCCGGAATTCCCCTGACCGGAACCATTTTTACGCTGATGCGAGTCCGCCCGGAAATGATGGACGAAGCGACGGTGTATCTGCGCGTCATATTCGCCAGGATGCCTTTCATGTGCCTGTATAATATTTATTCCGCGGCGCTGCGAAGCATCGGGGATTCAAAAACACCGATTCGGTTTCTCGTGATTTCCTGCATGGTCAACATCACCCTTGACTTGCTCCTGGTCGCGGTTTTTCAATTAAGCGTGCTGGGCGCCGCAATGGCCACCGTAATTGCCCAGGCTGCAAGCGCTCTCCTGTGCATTCGCTATGTGAACAGAAACGTGCCCCTGCTGCGCGTCGACTGGCGCACGCTTCGCATCAATCGTTCGCTGGCAGGAAAAACACTGTCCTACGGCGGCATGACCGCCCTGCAGCAGTGCGCCCAGCCCATAGGGAACCTGATTATCCAAAGCAGCGTAAACGCCCTGGGTGTTTCCGCCGCGGCGGCGTTCAGCGCGGTGAGAAAGATCGAGGATATCGGCCTGCTGCCCGGAAGAAGCATTTCAACCGGTATTACTTCTTTTACGGTACAGAATAGCCCTGTGTGACCAACGGGCTTCAGGGATACTTCCGCGGCGTCGGGGAAATGAAGATTACGCTGCTGGCGACGCTTACCCAGATCTCCGTCCGGGTTATTGCGACCCTTCTGCTCACGCCTGCGATGGGCATATCCAGCGTCGGGCTTGCGTGCGTGCTCGGATGGACAGCGATGATTGCCTGGGAGTTTCCCATGCAGATGTATATCCGCCGTAAAGGCGCTTTGTGAAACCATAAAAAAAGAAGCTCTGTCTGAGCTTCCGAATGGCAGGGGAAGAAGGATTCGAACCCTCAACAAAGGTTTTGGAGACCCACGTGTTACCATTACACCATTCCCCTAACGAACAGATAGAATGGTATCATAAAACGATGTTTTTGTCAACGGGTCGATCCTACTATTTTTTCGCGGATTTGATGGAAGACGCATAATGCGGCCGGATATGCTTTTCAGTCCCGGAACCGCTTATGTCCGGGTACGGTCCCAGGCCGTCAGGGCTGCTTCGATGACCGCGTCCATATCATAATACCTGTACTCCCCCAGTCTGCCTCCAAAAAAGACTTTGGTCTGTTTAGAAGCGAGCGCGCGGTATTTCCGGTACAGTTCGCTGTTTTTTTCGTCATTTACGGGATAATAGGGTTCCTCACCGGGATGCCATTCCGCGGAGTATTCCCTGCTGATCACGGTATGAGGTATATCTTTCCCCTCGTCGTCCTTCCCGAACTGGAACCATTTGTGCTCGATGATCCTTGTCCAGGGTACGTCGCGGTCGGTATAATTCACCGCCGCGTTGCCCTGGTAATTCGGGATATCCAGGCGCTCGGTTTCAAAACGCACGCTGCGGTATTCCAGGGGGCCGAAGCAATAGTCAAAATATTCGTCGATGGCGCCGGTGAAGACAACCTGCCGGCATTCGCCGTCCAGCGAGGGCTTGTTCTTCAGGTAATCCGTGCCGAGGCGAACATCGATTCCGCAAAGCATTTTTTCGACCATTCGGGTATATCCGCCTTCGGGGATCCCCTGGTATTTTGCGTTGAAATAATTGTTGTCATATGTCAGGCGGACGGGAAGTCTCCGGATGATAAAGGACGGCAGATCCCGGCAGGCCCTGCCCCACTGCTTTTCGGTATATCCCCGGACAAGCTTCTCATAAATATCCCTGCCCACCATGGATATTGCCTGTTCCTCCAGATTCCGGGGGTTCGTGATCCCGGCTTCTTTCTTCTGCCGCTCGATCTCCTCCCAGGCTTCACGGGGCGTCGTTACTCCCCACATTCTGTTGAAGGTATACATATTGAACGGCAAGGAGTAAATCTCGCCTTTGTAGTTGGCGATCGGCGCGTTTGTAAACCGGTTAAAGGACGCAAAACGGTTGACAAAGGCCCATACAGCTTCGGAATTTGTGTGAAAAATATGCGCTCCGTACCGGTGCACATGGATGCCGTCCGTATTTTCGGTATAGACGTTTCCGGCAATATGATCCCTTCGGTCGATAACCAGGACTTTTTTGCCCGCGTCAGCGGCGCAGCGGGCATATACCGCGCCGTAAAGCCCGGCGCCGACAATCAGATAATCGTACAAAGGTTTGCACCCCCGTTCCTTTTCTCTGATATTATCTTATAATAAAACGGCCTCGCAGGCAAGCGAACAGTCGGGATTTATGTTCTTGCTTTCACCTTTATTCTGCGTGTATAATAGAAAAGCGAAATGCGAAAAAACCGGAGGAATACAGCGATGGATAAAAAAGCCTATCTCGAACGCATCAACCGCGTCAATGCCACGGGACCGTACCGTCCGGACTGGGACAGCCTTGCCTCCCATCCCGTTCCGTCATGGTACCGCGAAAAAAGGCTCGGAATCTTTCTGCACTGGGGGCCTTTTTCCGTACCGGCGTACCACGACTGGTATGCCAGAAACATGTATATCAAGGACAGCCCGGAATACAAATGGCACCTTGCGCATTACGGGAATCACCGGGATTTCGGGTTCAAGGATTTCATTCCTTCCTTTACCATGGAAAAATATGATCCCGCGGAGTGGGTGCGCCTTTTCCGTGAAGCCGGAGCGGATTATATCGTTCCGGTGGCGGAACACCACGACGGTTTCCAGAATTACCGCAGCGAGCTCAGCCGGTGGAACGCGTATGAGATGGGTCCGAAGCGCGACATCATGGGCGACCTGCTTTTTGAAGCGGACCGCGCGGGGATGACCCTGGGCGCTTCCTCCCACCGGGTTGAGCACTGGTGGTTCCTGAGCCACGGCAGGGAATTTGACAGCGATGTCAACGCGGACCTGAAACCCGGCGATTATTATTGGCCGGCGCAAAAAGAACCGGATAACCAGCACGATCTGTTCTCCCAACCCGCCCCGGACGATGAATTCCTCACGGACTGGCTTCTGAGGTGCTGTGAGATTGTGGACCGGTATCATCCCCGTATCCTGTATTTTGACTGGTGGATAGAACACAGCGCCGTCAAGCCATACCTGATGCGTTTCGCGGCGTATTATTTCAACAGAGCTGAAGAATGGGGCGGCTGCGTGATCAATTACAAGCATGACGCGTTTCCATGGGGAATCGGCATTCCCGATATCGAACGGGGTCAGTTCTCCGAGGCCAAGCCTTTCCTGTGGCAGAGCGATACCAGCGTTATGCGTAATTCCTGGTGCTATGCCAAAGGAGGCGTTTATAAGGCGCCCCGTGAGATCCTGTGGGACCTGATTGACGTGGTAAGCAAAAACGGCCGGCTGCTCCTCAATTTCGGCCCGGCTCCGGACGGCACCTTTACCCCTGACGATCTTCATATCCTGCGTACGATGAGGGACTGGATGAAGGATAACGATGAGGCGATTCACTCCTCCGGCCTGTGGCGCATCGCACAGGAAGGGCCTACCCGCGTCGAGGAAGGACAGTTCTCCGACGGGAAAGCCAGGGAGTTCACGTCAAAGGATATCCGCTTCACCTGCCGCGGGCCGAACATTTATGCCATGGTGATGAAATGCCCCGCTGACGGCATAATTCATATCGAAAGCCTCAGGGAAGCGGACGCAAGCAAACTGCCTCTCTGGCATGGGATTATCCGGGACGTAAACGTCCTGGGCCTGGCCTCCCCCGTCAAATGGAACAGGGACGACAAGGCCCTCCATGTGGACCTGGGCGACTGGCGGACGGACCTGCCCCTGACGGTCAAAATCATTTCCTGCTGAAAAAACGGGCAGCGGATCAATCTCAAGCCGCTGCCCGTTTTTTTTGTTTTTCGGTTTATTCCGGATATACGGTTATCGGGGAACGAGTGAGGCAAGACAGGTATTTTTCGATATAATATTTCGCCATGTTCAGATTCTGCTCGCTGTAATTACCGCATTCCTCGGGCTTTGCCCCGGGAATCTCGCCTTCGAAGGACAGGATAAACCGGCACATATCCTTTACCGTATCCAGCATATTCTCCGGGTAAAGATCGCCGAACATCAGGATATAGAACCCCGTGCGGCAGCCCATCGGCCCGAAATAGACCACCTCGTCCCTGCGGGCGCTGTTTCTGAGAAACGTGGCGCCCAGATGCTCGATGGTATGGATGGCGGGCATATCCATGACCGGTTCCGCGTTGGGGGCCGTCATGCGCATATCGAAGGTCGTCACGCAGACGCCGTCCCTGCGGTCCTTCCTGCTGACATAAAGGCCGGGAAGCAGGTGAAGATGGTTCACCCGAAAGCTTTCGATCTTTTCCATAGATTCTGCCGGACTCCGTTCAGGGTGTGATGCGGTTGGGGCCGCGGAACAGGAACTGGGTCTCCTTGATGGAAAGGCCGAAGATCAGCATGGTCAGCCGGTCGATGCCCAGGCCGAAACCGCCGTGGGGCGGGCAGCCGTAGCGGAAGAATTCCAGATAGAATTTGACGTCCTCGCCCAGGCCTTTTTCGTCTGCCTGCTTTTTCAGCCTGTCATACCGGTGTTCGCGCTGAGCGCCGGTGGTGATTTCGGTTCCGCGCCAGATCAGGTCATACCCCAGGGGGTTGCCGTTCTCGTCCCGCATATGGTAGAAGGCCCTCTTTTCCGGTCCGTAATCGGTAACGAACAGGAATTCGTGGCCGAACTTGTCCATTGAAAGCCTGGCGCACAGATGCTCCGCGTCCGTGGTCAGGTCGTTCATTTCGCTCTCTTCGACGGTATAGCCGTAGCGTTCCTTCAGTTCGGCGTAAACGTCCTTCAGCTTCATGGTCGGGAAGGGAAGCTCAGGAACGATGATCTCTTTGCCGTACAGAGCCTTAATCTGTTCGCCGTAGGCTTCCTTTACGGCGCGGAGCGCGTACTGGAGGAGCCCCGCCTCCTCGTCCATCACGTCGCGGAAGGAGGTGATATAGCTCAGCTCGATATCGAATCCGGTAAATTCGGTGGCGTGCTTGTTGGTGAAGGACTTTTCAGCCCTGAACACGGGGCCGACTTCAAAGATCCGGTCAAAGCCGGCGGCCATGGCCATCTGCTTATAGAACTGCGGGCTCTGGGAAAGGTAGCCTTTGCGGTCGAAATACTTCAATTCAAAAACGTCGCTTCCGGATTCGCTGGCGGCGCCGATCAGCTTGGGGGTGTGGATTTCAAGGTATTTCCGTTTGAGCAGGTATTCCCTCATGGCGGCGACCATGCAGGTCTGGACCTTGAAAATCAGCAGGTTCTTCTGGCTGCGAAGGTCAAGCCAGCGGTAATCCAGGCGTACGTCGATGGCGGCATCCTTTGTAAGCGGCAGCGGTTCGGCCACGGATTCGATTGTCATGCTGTCAGGGAGAATTTCAACGCCGCCCAGTTTGACATATTCGTTTTTAACGGCTTTGCCTTCCACGCTCACCACCGATTCGACGGTCAGCTGATCCACCAGGGCGTCCAGTTCGGGATTTTGTCCTTTTTCTACGGTCACCTGCATGCTTCCGGTATAATCCCGGATGACCAGGAAAGCCATGGTCCTCTTATTGCGAAGGTTCTCAACAAAACCCTGAATCCTGTTGCGTTCTCCGATTTTAACCTCGGAAATCAAGCTTCTTTCCATTGCGGTCCGGTCCTTTCCCTCTTGTCTTGTCATAGCCTCTCCCGGTGCGCGCTTTTCAGTCGGGCGGCTGTATTTACGATTTTATCACCCTCTGCACTTCATGTCAAACTTTCGTTGACAAAGTGCTTTCGGGGCTTTTATAATCTGTAGCATATGCTCCGAAAACTGGTTTTTGAAAGGCTGTGATTCTGCTTGATCCGCATTCTTCAGATCATTTTTGCGGTTTGCGCCGTTCTGGGCGGTCTGGACCGCATCATCGGAAATCGTTTCGGCCTGGGTGAAAGATTCGAAACTGCCTTTCACCTGATGGGACGAACGGCCCTTTCCATGGCAGGTATCATTTGTCTGGCTCCTGTCCTTGCCGATGTGCTGGGACGGGTCATTACCCCCGTATACCATTTCTTTCGCCAGGATCCGGGAATGTTCGGGTGCGTCCTTTCCATTGACATGGGAGGATATCAGATGGCGACACGGCTTGCCGATGACGCGCTGGTCGGCCGTTTCGCCGGGATCATCGCCGCGTCCATCATGGGCTGCACCCTGTCCTTTACCATCCCCGTGGGAATGGGCATGTATGAAAAGAATGTGCAAAACCGTTTTGCCCGCGGGATCCTTTACGGGATAATCTGCATCCCGCCCGCCATCCTTGTCGGAGCGCTTCTCTGCGGCATTCCTTTTTTGACGGCCCTCTGGCTGTGCGTTCCGGTAACGCTCCTTTCCCTGATCCTTGTTGTCGCCCTGAAAAAAGCGCCGCAGGCGACTCTGCGCGCCTTTTCGGGTTTCGCCTTTTGCCTGAAGGTCCTTACGACCATAGGCCTGTTTATCGGCGTATTTCAGTATATGACCGGCATTGAGCTAATCCCGGGTATGACTCCGGTGCTCGAAGCGATGCGTATCATTTCAATCATCGCAATTACGCTTCTGGGTGTTCTGCCGTTTTCGAAGATTTTGCACTGGCTGCTTAAAAAACCGATGGACTGGATCGGCAGCAAATTGAAGATCGGCGGAAATGGAGTGATGGCCTTCTTTCTCTTCTATCTGGATTCCATGCCGGGCCTGATTGCCCTTCCGGATCTGAATCCCCGGGGACAGATTGCCGCCGCCGCCGCCGCGGTGTGCGCGTGCTCCGCGCTTTCGTCTCATTTTGCTTTCACCATGGCTTGCCAAAGCGAACTGACCCTTCCCCTGCTTGCCGCAAAGCTGACAGGATCGGTCATTGCCGCCGCACTGGCTCTGATGATGACAAGGAACGAGCCTGAACTGGCGGAAGGTACGGGGAAAAAATAAGGTGTCTGTTACCAAATAATTCCATCACAATGGCAGGACAAAAAAGGCCCGCCCTCTTTTTAGAAGGCGGGTTTTATTGGGATCCGGCGGCGTCCTATCCTCCCGGGCCGTTTCCAGCCAAGTACTTTCGGCGCTGAT
>CADANQ010000037.1 GCA_902789365.1 uncultured Eubacteriales bacterium | reverse complement strand
GCCGGCGGTGCCGCTTGGACGCAGGAAAGTAAGCGCCGCCGGCGAGGCTCAGGACTCGGGGAAGGGGTTTCCCTTCCCCGGACTCTCGCCCGGGGGGGTTCGCGGGGGGTACGGGTACCCCCGCGGTATCTAAACTGTCCGCAGGACTGAACAGATACCCGGAAAGTTTCTTCCGGGGCCCCCGCTCCCGAAGGAGGAAGGGCCCCGGAAGGCAGGAATCAGTCGGTCAGGCCTTCGACGGTGAAGGTAATGGTGATGGTTTCGCCGGCCTGCGGCATGGTGTAGCCGAAGGGCTCGGAGGCCTGGTTGTAGGTGTCGAGCACCTTGATCAGCACATAGTCGCCGGAGGCGTCCACTTCGGTGTAGTCCTTGGTGGACTGCGCGCCGATCTTGGTCTTCACGTCGCTGATGGTCAGGTAGCCCTCGTTCACCAGCGCGGAGGGAATGTCGGTGGAGACGAAGAGCAGGTTGAAGGCGTCGGTAGCGCCCAGGCCCATTTCGCCCAGGGTCACGGACACGGTGTAGGTGCCGGAAGAGGTCAGGGCCGCGTCGACAAAGGTCCCGCCGTAATCCACGGCGTCGCTGCCTTCCCAGCCGGTGAGGCGGCCGAAGAAGCCGGGGTTGTTCTCGTCGTTCAGGCCGTAGGAATCGTTCCAGGCGTTGCGGAAGGTGTAGTTGTCCTTGCACTGCAGGCCGATGTAGGCGTTGTAGTCGGCGGCAAGCATCGCGTTGGCTTCGTCCTCGGTCAGCGCGGTCTCGGCGACGGCGGGGGCTTCGCCGTAGATGAAGTCGAAGGTTACCTCGATGGTCTCGACCACGTCGAAGGCGGCCTTGTCTACGATGACGGGGGAAACGCCTTCCAGGTCGCCGTCCTTGACGCGGGCGTCCGCGGGGACTTCGGAGACCCATTCGTTGTACAGGTTCACGCGGGTGGTCAGGCCGTCGTCGGAGCAGGTGTAGCCCTTGCCCACTTCGATGCTTTCGCCGTTGACCTTCACGTCCTTCACGTTGATGAACCAGCCGGGGAAGGTCTTTTCACCGCTGACGATGCCCACAGCCGCAAACGCGGTGCCGGAGGCGGCGCCCAGGGCGGTGCCGGTGAAGTCCAGGGCCACGGTGTAGGTGCCCTCGCCGTCCACAACGGCGTTGGTGGCAACCACGCCGGAGCCGTCGTCGCTGCCCCAGTACTGGACGGTCCAGTTGGTGTCGGCAAACATGATGTAGGCGGTGTCGGTCACAGGCAGCAGGCTGAAATCGATTTCAACGCTGTTGACGGAGGCAAAGGCTTCCTTGTCCACGATGATCCAATTGCAGTCCGTCAGGTCGCCGTCATAGCTGCGGGCGTCCTCGGGCAGGGCGGAAACCCATTCGTTGTACACGTTCATGCGGGTGGTGACGCCGTCGTCGGAGGAGGTGTAGCCCTTGCCGAATTCAATGGCTTCGCCGTTGACGCGGATGGCATTGATCTTAAGGGTCGCACCCTTGAAGGTGGTCTCGCCCTTTGTGATGCCCAGAGCCGCGAAGGCCAGGCCCTGCGCACCGTCGCCGGAGAATTCCAGGCCCACGGTGTAATCGCCGTAGCCGGTGATCAGGGCATTTTTCGCGGTCACGGGCTCCGCGGCTTCGCCGCCCCAGTACTGGGCCGCCCAGGCGGAATCGGCGTACATGATGTAGGCGGTGTCGATCATGTTTTCATAAACGGTGAAGTTCACGGTCACGTTATCGACGCTTTCAAAGGCGGCCTTGTCCACGATAATGGGGGAAGCGCCTTCCAGGTCGCCGTCATAGCTGCGGGCGTCGGCGGGCAGCTCGGCAACCCATTCGTTGTAAATGTTCATGCGGGTGACGATGCCGTCGTCGGAGGAGGTGTAGCCCTTGCCCACCTCAACGGCTTCGCCGTTGACCAGGATTTCGTTGATCTTCAGGTACAGCTTTTTGCCGGTTTCGGCGTCGTTGAGGCCCAGGGCCATGAAGGCCAGGCCTTCGGCCTTGCCGCCCTCGGCGCCGGTGAAGTCCAGGCTGACGGTGTAATCGCCGGCGCCGGTCACATAAACGTTTTCGGCCCTGACGGCGCTGTCGTCGGTGCCCCAGTACTGATTGGCCCAGGAAGAGTCGGCATACATGATATACGCAAGATAACCCTCGGCTTCGGCAGGCTTCTCAGCAGGCTCTTCGGCGGGCTCAGCGGCGGGCTCAGCGGCGGGCTCAGCGGCGGGCTCTTCGACGGGTTCACCGGCGAGGTCGCCCTGGTTCAGGGATTCGCGGACGTCGGTCCTTGCGGGATCGCTGACCAGCTGGGTCTCGGTCGTATCCGCCAGGGCGGCGGCAAACAGACTCAGGACCATCGCCAGGGCGATGATGACGGAAAGCAGTTTCTTCATTGCGATTCCTCCTTGAAAATATTGTTTTTCTATCATGAGGCCGCCGCGCGTGCGGCGCCGTCATTTCGGCCTTGTTTCAAAGGGCTTTCGTCGGAAGCGTTTCAGCCTATCCTCCGGACCGTTTCGCCCTCCGCCAGGCTTCCCTGCGCGGTGGCGATTCCGCCGACGCTCTGCTCCCCCCGGGCTATGGCGTCGGTCAGCATCTGGATGGCCAGGTCGGCCATGCCGTCCGAATCCTGCCGGTAGGTGGTCAGCTTCGGATTCATCAGGCGGCCCATCTCCACGCCGTCGTACCCGGCGATGCTGATATCCTCCGGCACCCTGATTCCCCGGGCGGCAAGCGCCGATATGGCCCCGATACAGCAGAAATCATCGGGAAACAGGATGCAGGTGGGTTTTACGTCCCCGCTCAGAAGGGCGTCCAGCACGCCGAAGCAGCTTCGGGGATCCCGGTAATGGGCGTGGAAGATCCATTCGGGAGCGGCCCTGAGACCGCTTTCGGCGCAGCCCTTGTAGAAGCCTCCCAGCCTCAGGCTGGTCACGCTTCCCTCGTCCCCCGCGATGAAGGCCACGCGCCGGTGACCCAGGGAGGCGATATGGCGGACCAGCTTTTCCATTCCGTCAGCGTTGTCGCTGAACACCGTTCCACAGCCCTCCAGGCGGTTATCCACCACCACCGTGGGCAGACCGCATCCGCTCAGGGACAGGATCCTGGAGGAGGCGTAATCCGCCTGCACCACGATGATGCCGTCCAGGCTCCGGTATTCCGCCTCGGCGACGTACACCCTGCCCTCTCCCTTGAAGTGCCGGGTCAGGAAGGTCAGGTCGTAGCCTCTTTTTTCCGCCCCCAGCCTGAGCCCTTCGATCAGGGCGGAAAAATACTCGTGCTGCATGACATCCTCGTACAGGATGCCGATATTGTCGCTCCGGTTGGTCTTCAGGGCCCTGGCGGCCGCGTTGGGCCGGTAACCCATGCTGTCGGCCACAAGGCGGATATGCCTGACATGGCGGCTGGGATTGTCGCCGGAGGCGTTCAGCGCCCGGGAGACAGTCGCGGGAGACACGCCGCAGGCCGCCGCAACGTCTTTCAGAGTGACCATTGCCTGTCCCTCCCGTTTGCAATCGTTTTCATGACGTATTATATGCCCTGCCGCCTTTTCATGTCAACAGGATGCCGCGATTTATTGAAAAAAACTTATCATTTTGCACAAATCGCCGTTTTCTTCTCCATTCCTCGGCGATCAGTCCGGCCTGTTTTCCGTTTTTCAGCCCCGAAAAGCCAAAAAAAACGGAAAGAAGCGCGCCGGGCGCTCCTTCCCGTCCTTGTTTTTTTGTTTTCATGGGGTCAAAAAGCCTCTAAAAACAGCAAACGTTTGCATTATTTGCTTTTTCCTGTTCCGTTATACCCCCGCGCTCCCTCCGGCGGAGCCGGGAAAGTCCTTCCAAAGACCCGAAACGAACCAGCACAGCGCCATCCAGGTGTAGGTGGAATAGAACATGCCGTTTTCGTCCCTGCCGGTAAAAAGGAGCCTGCGGGCCGTCTCCGGGTCCGCCAGGAAGAACCCGTCGAACCTTTCGCTCCCCTCCGCGCCCTTCTGGCTCAGCCGTTTCATATCGTCCATGCGGACCACCGCGCACACCAGGGCGTTGCTCTCGTCAGTCAGGCCCGGGGTGGAGAACACCGCGGGGTTCACCAGGGTCAGGCTGTCCTCCGGCCCAAGGACGATGCCCATCTCCTCGCTGATCTCCCGGGCGGCGGCAAGGAGCAGACCCTTCTCCCCCTCGCCGTCCTCCGGGTCCCTGAGCCCCGCCGGGACGCTGAGCAGGTACTGCCCGCAGGGATAGCGGTATTCGTAATTGAAAAGCATCCTCGCCTCCCCGTCGGAGGAAACCGCAATCACAAAGCAGCTGACCGCGTCGGCGGTCATCTTCCGGACCTCATCGCCGCTTTTAAGGCAGGTGAGGTCCTCCTTTTTGTGCCTGGTGGCGTCGTAGTAATGCTTTCCCTCTTCGTACTGAATATCGAACACCTTCACAAACCGGGTGTCCAGGAGGGGGCTGATCATATCGCCCGTGATTTTGAACTCATCCATATATAAGCGTTCCCTTTCCGTATTTTTGCCGGTCCCGGCGCCCTTGCCCGTCCCAGCCGGCGCGAATTCTCAGCGCCAGATTTTCCTGCCCCGTTCGTCCTCCGCGCCGGAGAGGCGGCGGAAGAAGGTATTGATCACGTCCCGCCATTCGGCGGCGTCCCTGACCTGCAGGTCCAGCCTGCGGAAGATCTCGCCCCTGTCCCTCTCGGGGAAGGGCAGCTTTTTCAGGTCCTCCGCCATTTTTTCCGCCCGATCGGCGCCCTCGAAATGGTCGTCATAAATCCGCTGGATCAGCGTCCGTCCGTCCCGCATCACGCTGTCATAGCGGCGGCGGTGGAAGAAGAGCAGATACTCGTCGGGGCAGGTTTCCGGATCCCGGTAGATCCTTTGCACCTCCTCGGGGTACTGGTCCAGGTATCCGGTGCCGGAGGAGGTGCGGTCGATGCCCACCGCGTCCCGGTCCGCCCGGTGGTAGGTGCCCCAGAGCTGATATTCGTATCCGTCGGGGCTGGGGCCGTAATGGCCGTTGGGGCTCACCATCCAGCAGATTCCCAGCGGCGCGCAGTATTTTTCATAGATCCCGCGGGATTCCGTCAGGGCCCGCGCCAGGGTGTCCTCGTCCCCCTTTTCAAAGCCCCAGGTCATCCGGATAAAGATCCGGGCGGTTTCCTCCGCCCCGCACACGGGATTCCACGCGTAGCACCCGTAAGCGAAGAGGTTGGCCAGGGCCAGGGGATTCCCGGTCCAGCAGTCGTCCCGGCCCAGGTTGGATACCGCCGCGACGGCGACCGTCCTGTCCGTCCCCATGGCTGAAAAGACCTCGTCCCACATGGGAGGCATGTAATACAGGTCGATCTGGTGCCCGGTGTATTCCTGGGCCAGCTGGAACTCCGCCGCCAGGCGGGTATGCTTCATGGACAGAAGCAGCGGGCTCAGGGGCTCCCGCACCTGGAAATCAAATGGGCCGTGCTTGACCTGCAGAATGACGTTGTCGTCGAACTGCCCGTCCAGCGGCTGATAAGTCTCGTAGGCCGCCTTCGGCCGGTCGGTGCGGGTATCCCGCCAGTCCTGCATGCAGTTGTATACAAAAGCCCGCCAGACCAGGCTGCCTCCGAAGGGCTTAAGAGCCCGGGCCAGCATGTTCGCCCCGTCGGCGTGGGTGCGCCCGTAGGTGAAGGGGCCGGGACGGTGCTCGCTGTCGGCCTTCACCAGGAAGCCGGCCAGGTCCGGCACGGCGGCGTACACCTTTTCGGCCCGGTCCTTCCACCAGGCGGCGACCTCCCCGTCCAGGGGATCGGCGGTGGACATGCCGCAGCGCAGGGGCATGGCGAAATCCACCGAAACCATCAGGCGGACCCCATAGGGCCGAAGCAAATCGGCCATGGCCTTCAGGTCCGGCAGCATCTCGTCGATCAGTCCCTGAGCCGGCTCGTGCACGTTGACGTTGTTGATGCACAGGCAGTTGATCCCGACGGAGGCCAGCAGCCTTCCCAGCATCCGGATGCGCTCCGGCCGGTAGGTCAGCCTGCCGCCCTCGAACCATATGGAACGCCCGCTGTAGCCGCGCTCCACCGTGCCGTCCATATTGTCCCAGCAGTCGATCATCCTGAGACCGTACCGGGGCTTTTCGTCCCCTTCGGGCAGCATTTCCCCGCCCAGGCGGTGCCTGATCAGCCGGTATACGCCGTAGAGCAGCCCCGTTTTGCCGCCCCGGACGCGGTATCCGTCCCCTTCCGCAAGGATCCGGTAACCCTCGCCCAGGGCGTCGTTTTCCTCAAGGATCACCCTGTCCTTTCCGAAACAGCTTTCCGCTTCCGCCCGGGCGATCTCTTCGGTCGTCATATCCCTGTCCGTGATCCCGGCGTCCAGGGCGCCGAGCCATCCTCTGTGTCCGTCCCACACGCTCATTCCGATACCTCCCTGTAACAGGTTTTTCAGATCATGCCTGCGTCCGCGCGGCATGAGAGGTCTTCATTTTCAGTCCTGACTGTCGTAATAGGAATAATCATATCCGGGATCGGTTTCCTCCTTCAGCGGGCGCGCCCGGAAGAAACAGACCCCGCTGCCCCTGATCTCAAGGGTGTAAGGCCCGAAGGCGCCACCGGTGCGCAGGGAGGAAACGCGGGGCATTCCGCTCTGCATGAGAAGCATCTCTGTCTCCTTTGATATAACGGCCGGCTCGCCCAGGTCGTGCCAGATCTTCAGGGGATCGCTGCCCCCGTCTTCGACCCTTTCCTCGGTCAGGGCCATGATCCCGTCCCCGGGCAGGGCAAGGGTGCAGCGGAATGATTTGTTTTCCCTGCCCTCGTTCCACACGACGCCTTCCCAGGTCCCATCCTCCCTTACCGTCACCACGCTGTGGGCGTCCCGGTGCACGCACCGGCCTTTCAGGCGGCTGAAGAACGCAAAGGTCCACAGCGTCGGCTTGGGAATATTCCCGGCCGCCATCAGCCCGAAGCCTCCGTGGAACGGACGGGTTGGCACGCCCATTTCCTCGAACACGTCCCCGAAGGTCCAGTAGCTGTAGCCCCGGGCCACGTCCCCCAACCGCGCAAGGAGCCCCGCGGTGATCGCCGCGTTCAGCACTGTGTCGTGGATGGGACAGAATGGGTTATAGGAGGTGTTGAATTCGGTGATATACATCGGGAGATCCCTGTACTCCGGGAAGGAATCGATGATTCCCCGGGTCTCGGCCATCTCGGCGACGGTATAATCCACATCGCACATGGGATGGTACAGATACCTGCCCCTGTGCTCGGGAGTCTGGCCCATGTAGGCATGGCGGGTGACAAAATCCACGGGCGATGCGTGTTCCCGGCAGAAGGTGAGGAAATCCCTTACCCATTCCTGGCTGCCGGTCCCGCCGCAGATGGCGGGGCCGCCCACCCGCATGGCGGGGACGGCCCGCTTCACCGCGCGGGCGGTGGCGTCATAGAGTTCGAGGTACTTTTCCTTGTCGGCGTTCTCCCAGAAGCCGGGCAGGTTCGGCTCGTTCCACACCTCCGCGGGCCACCGGGCGACCTCTTCTTCGCCGTAGCGTTCCTTCAGGTGGGTAAGGGTGGCCTCCACCAGGTCCGTCCATTTGGTCATGTCCTTCGGGGGCGTCGTGTGCCCCTTCCAGTAAAAAATCGTCTGCGTGCCGCTCGCCAGGGCCCCGGGCATGAAGCCCAGCTCCAGGAACGGCCTCAGGCCCATTTCCAGGTAGGAATCCATCACCCGGTCCAGGTAGGTGAAGCAGTACTGCGTCCGGGTAGCGCCGTCCGGGTCCCTGCGCTCCTGGTAGATAGCCATGTCATCGCTGAACAGGCCGTGCCCGCGGATGTATTCAAAGCCGCAAAGGGCCTGGACCGCCCTGAGTTCGTCCTGGTATTCTTTTTGCAGCGCCAGGCCCATCCGGCCCGTGCCCACGCAGAAGGAAGTATAGTTATGAAACGCCTCTTCGCTGTTTTTGTCCGGTTTGATCAGCCATTCCGTCATAAAGGCACCTCCGCGGATTTTTTTGCCGGGGCTCTTTACAGCCCCATGTCGTATTTTTCGCGCGAAAAAACAAATTTCTGTCCGTCGGGCATAAGGACCTCAAGGGTATCCACTCCCGCGCCTTCCCCGTCCCGGGACGGGCGGGCCCCTTCAAGCCCCGCGTCGGCGATGGCGGCGATGAAATCCTCCATGTTTTTCCTTGTCCGGGGACGGAAATCATGGGGGCAGAGCACGGTGTCAAAGGGCAGGGAAAGCAGCTTTTTTACGTTCTCCCTGTAGGCCCGCGGCCCCAGGGCTTCATGGAAAAACACCCAGGTGCAGGGATTGTAGTTGTCACCGGGAAGCAGAACGCCCCTCTCCGGCACCCACACGGCGAGGCTTCCGGGGGTATGCCCCGGGCACGGGATCAGGCGCGCCGTCATGCCGCCCAGGTCCATGTCCCCCGCCTTAAGCGTTTTAAGGGCGGGCATCGGCCGGGCGAGGTATTCCTCTCTCTCCCGTCCCTCAGGCGCGATCCCCTTCGCCGCCGCCTGCTCCAGCACCCTTTCCCTCCGGGCGCGGCTGGTATATTCCCTGAAAACCGCTTCCTCACCGGGAAGGACGCCCGCCGCGTCAAAGCCCATGGCCCCCAGGGCATGGTCGTGGTGTCCGTGGGTCAGGACCACCTCCAAAGGCAGGTCCGTCAGGCCCTGGACGAAGGTCTTCAGGTCCCCAATGCCGTAGGCCGTATCCACAAGGACTGCCCTTTCACTCCCCGCCAGCAGGGTCACGCACACCCCCATCGCATCCCGGATGTGCCATACGCCGTCCGAAACCCGCAGCGCTTCAAAGCCAGCGTCCATTTTCCCCTTCCTTTCGCAAAAAACGTATCGGCAGCCGAAGACCATCCGCGGTGTTCGGCTTTTGGTGAAATCAGGAAAAAGTATCCAGACGGAAGGCGTGGAAATCAAACCGGCAGCCCGGCAGGAACACAAACGAAAGATCGCACACCCCCGCGGGAAGGGCGATATCGAAGGTCTGTTCCCCTTCGCCGTTACCCTTAAAGGGCAGCATCGCCACGCTCTCGTTTCCTGCGGCGTCCATGATCCTCAGGGCCACGGGATTCTCCTTCAGGTCGGTATGTCCCCGCAGCTTAAGGCGGCGCTTCCCGCCCATGCCCAGATCGAGCGCGGCGAATTTCAGCGTCACGTTGTTGCCGATGTCAAGGACGCTTTCGCCTTCCCGGCGGAAGGAATCCCCCCATACACCGTCGGCTTCGCCGGCAGCAATCCAGCGGGAAAGCCGGGGCTGCCTCTCAAAGACGAAGCCCTTCAGGTGGATCTTTTCACGCATCACAAAGCACAGCGAATGCACGCCCCGAAGCCTTGCGGGAAGCTTCCAGGTCTCTTCCTGGTAGGTGTTCCATATGCATTCCTTCTGATAGGGCAGGCGGGCGATCAGCTTCCGGTCGGGACCGTCGCCGTCCCAGAGTTCGATCTCATACCTTTTGCCGTCCAGGGCAAAGACCGGCAGCGTCAGCGTATCCGACCCGTCGGGGCCGAGATCCACGCTCGAAAAGCCCGCCATGCTCTCCCCGTCCCGGCTGAAGGCCACGCCGTGCTCGTTCCCCGGGGTCACTTCGCCCCGCTGCATATCGTGGAGCCCGGCGGATACGAAGGTATAGGGGTCCAGGGACGCTTTGCCGAAGCCCTCGGCCTGAAGATCCATTTCGGACAGCACCCGGGGATGGTCCTCCCCGTTCGCGGCCGAAGCCCGCAGGTATATCTCCCCATCCCCGTTCGCAGTCAGGAAGACCCGGTCCCCTTCCATCCGGATCTTCGCGCCGGGCACGGTGATCCCGTCGGCGTTGCGGGCCCGGAAGGACAGGGGATGATCCGCGCCTGCCGGCAGGACGGACACGGCAAATTCCGCCGTGTCGTGTCCGGGGCACAGCACGCCGGAATCGATCCGCTTCAGGACGATCTTCCGCACCTCCGCGGGGCCTTCCCTGCCGGGAATGATCTCCGGAGGGATCCTGCGCCGCTTTTCACCCGCGCAGGGGAGCGCCGTCAGGGTCTTCTCGGCGGGGTTGAGGCCCGGGGAAGAAATACGCACGCAAATCTCCCCCGGTTCGTCCAGCGCGCCGACGATGATCAGCAGTTTCCCCCCGAACAGCCGCCTTGCGGATACCTGATACCCGTCCGGGTCGGTGGAATCGCCGTTGTCCAGGCCCATCAGGCATCCTTTTCCTTCCACGGACACCCGGATGCGGTCCACGGCGTTTTCCACTGTCCGTCCCTGCGCGTCCAGCGCCTCGGCCGTCAGGAAGCAAAGGTCCTTCCCGTCGGCTTTAAGGCAGTCGGCGGACGCGGTCAGGCGCAGGGAAGCGCTGTCCCCGAAGGAGGAGCGCACGTCCCTGACACTCTTGTCGCCGACGGCTTCCAGGATGCCCTCTTCATACGGAACATGCCAGACGCAGCGGTATCCCCTGCCCGGGCTCTTCGTTCCGAGGGAGCGGCCGTTGAGGAACAGCTCAATATTTTCGCAGTTGGTCCACACCGGCACGTCGATCGTCTGCCCGGGATTCCAGTCCCAGGTGACGCCGATATGCACCGTCTTCTCCCCCGACCAGGCAGCCTTATACATATAGTACGTATCCTTGGGGAAGCAGGCGGTGTCCGCCTGGCCGAAATAGCAGGACCTTGTATGGTAGGGGGTGGGTTCGCCGATGTAGTCGATCCCGCTCCAGATGAACTGCCCCAGGGTATAGGGCCTTTCCTCTTCCTCCCGGAGCATTCTTTCCGGGTCCTGGGATCCCCAGGAGGTCTTGGAATTGCCAAGAGCAGAACACTGCAAATCGTCGTCGGAAAGGATGTCCCTGTCCAGGGGAAAATGGTAGACGCCCCGGCTCTGCAGTACCGACGCGGTCTCGCTGCCGTAAATCACCCAGTCCGGATGGGCGGCATGATGGGCGTCATAGTATTTTTCGGCGTAATTGTAGCCGGGCATCTTTATGACGTCGGCGCATTTCTGCGCGCCTTCCCAGGGCATGTAATTGCTGCCGAAAGTCACGCGGCCGTTTCCCTCTGGATCGTATTTCCCGGTCTCTTCGGAGAGGAGGCGGGTCCACATTTCGCCGCGCTCGGAAACGTGCATGTCCTGGATCTCGTTGCCGATGGACCACATCACAAGGCTGGGGTGGTTCCGGTCCCGGCACACCCATTCCCGGACGTTTTCCCGCCAGTCCTCTTCAAAAAACCGGGCATGGTCGAAGGGAGTCTTGCTCCTCTCCCACATATCGTAAAGCTCGCTGTCTGCCAACAGGCCCATGCGGTCGCACAGCTCCATCATTTCCCGGGCGGGGGGATTGTGGCTGAAGCGGACGGCGTTGACTCCCATCTCCTTCATCAGCTTCAGCTGCCTTTCGGCGGCCTTCGCATTAAAGGCCGCTCCCAGGGCGCCCAGGTCGTGGTGCAGGCATACGCCCCGTATTTTGACATGCTTCCCGTTCAGGAAAAAACCCCGCCGGCTGTCAAAGGCGGTCTCCCGGAAGCCGACAGTCACGTCCTCCCCGCTTTGGGCAAAGGAGATGCCGAGGGTATAGACATACGGGTCGGAAACATCCCACAGCCTGACGCCGCCAATCTCCCGTTCCGCCTTCGCTTCCCCCGCCGCTGATACCGGGACAGAAAATTCCGTTACCGTCTTTCCCGCACCGTCTTTCAGGGAAAACACCGCTTCGTCCCCGCTTTCCGCCCCCGCGCAGCGGCAGGAAACAGCCATGCGCCAGCAGCCGGAGGGCAGGCGCCGGGCAGTAAAATACACGCTGTCGGGAAGGATGTGCTTTTTCCCCTCGGTATGCAGGACCACCTCCCGGAACAGTCCCGCGCCGGAGTACCAGCGGCTGCAGGGCGCCCGGTGGCGGCAGACCACCCTCAGGTCGTTGTCCCCTTCCCGGATAAGCCCGGTAAGACGTACGTCGAAAGCCGTGTACCCGTAGTGATGCTCACACGCCTTTTCGCCGTTCACAAACACCGCAGCGTCAGGGTAAGCCCCGTCAAAGCAAAGCCATGTTTCGCCCTCCAGGGCAGTCCTGTCAAAGCGCAGCGTTCGCTGATACCATCCGTCCCCGTCCGCGTACAGTCGGTCCGCGTCATGGATCAGGAAATCATGGGGCAGGGACACGTCCTTCCATCCGGCCCCATCGGGATCGCCGGGACAGGCGCCCGGGGGGGTAAGCGCAAAGCGCCAGCCATCCGTCAGATTCGTTTTCATCCGTCTTACCTCCCGGCCGCGTCCGTTTCCAGGACGGGCCAACCGCGTTCCGGACACGTCGATCGCGCCGGATGCCTCCATCTGCTTTTGTGCCGGGGCCTGTCAAAAACAGGGGCGGCCGGAGCCGCCCCTGCTTAAGTATTTTTGAGCGTCCGACGATTTGCTTACTTGGTCAGCAGATCGGTCGGCACTTCGACGCCGTACACCTCAAGGATCTTCGCGGCGCGCTCGTCGATAATGCTCTGGCCTTCCTTGTCTTCCAGGTATTCCCTCTGTCCTTCGTCGTACACGGCGTCGAATTCATCGACGGGGGCAACGACAGCCTTGCAAAGCCAGGTATCGCGGTAGTTGTCCAGGCTGGAGCCGACCTCGTTCTCGGCGGCGATGGCGCCGACGGAGAACTTGGCGAAGACGCGGCCTTCGTTCATGGCGACACTGTAGGCGATGGTCAGCAGCTCGGGATCGACGGCGGCATAGCCCAGGGCGAAGGACGCGGCAGTGGCGTCGCCCAGGTACTGGCCGTTCACGGTGATGGTGTGGTCGATGTTGTTCAGGCTGTTCTGGATCCAGACGGCCTTGTTTTCAGCGTCCATGGTCAGCAGCTTGTAGGCGCCGTCTTCGGTCACTTCGTGCACAATGCCTTCCTTGCCGACCTGGAGGAACTTGATGGTCTCGGGATCGGAGATGAAGTCAAGGTACAGCAGGGCCGCGTGGACGTTCTTGCAGGTGGAGGGCAGGAAGCACTTGCGGTCAACGGTGTCGGACAGAATCTTGCGGGGGATGCCGGCGTCGTTGGTGAAGGGCTCGATGGCTACGAAGGCGGCTTCCGGACCGGCAGCACGCTGGATGCTGGCCTGGATGGAATCTTCACCGTTGCGGTAAGGATAATCATAGTTGTGGCCGAAAGCGCCGACCCAGCCGGATTTGATCAGGTTGTCCGCCTGATCGGAATCGTTCAGAACGAAATCCTTCCAGATGAGGCCTTCGTTGTACCACTTATTCAGCACGCGGACGCCTTCCTTGGCGCCGGGCATGAGCACCTGGCGGCTGTCATAGCCGTACACATAGGCGGTCTCGTCGGAGATGTCGTTGGGGATGTGGCTGACGATCACCTGGTTGTTCATCCAGCCGATATCGGAGGTGGTCAGATAAGGGATCATCTTATCGGCGTCAGCGCCCAGCAGGGTTTCGGCGTTGTCGCGGAAAGCGATCAGGCAGGCTTCGAATTCCGCCTCGGTGGTGGGGACGGCCAGGCCCAGCTTGTCCAGCCAGTCCTTGCGGATGAAGGTGTTGATGCGGGCGTTGTTGGCCAGCTTGGCTTCCACGCACCACAGAACGCCGCTTTCCGGATCCTGGTCATAATAGATGTTGTAGTCGCCCAGCAGGTTCCACAGGTTGCCCAGTTCGTCCTTGTACTGAGCGAGAGGGCCGCTCAGGTCGACGATGCCGCCCATATCCGCGTAGGTCAGAATGGTGGGATAGGAATAGGTGACGCACACGTCGGGAGCGGAACCGGCAGCCAGCAGGTTGCCGATGTCATCAACCTCGGACCAGCGGCCGATGGACACGAATTCCACGTCGATGTTGTACTTTTCCAGCATGCCGTCATGGATGTACTGCGCATAGACGCTGGAGGTGGGATCGGTGCCGCCGTCATTGTAGCGGTTATACACTTCGACGGTCAGCTTCACGGGCTCGGTGAACTTGCCGTCCACGAATTCCGCGTCCGCGAAGGCGGAAAACGCGACAGGCAGCAGAGCCAGGGTCAGCAGGAGAGCAAGCAAACGTTTCATGGGTCGTTCCTCCTTTGATTATTTGCAGGGCTTATGCCCCGGAAATCAGGATCGGTATCAGCCCTTCACGGCGCCGATGGTCATGCCGGCGATGAAGTAGCGCTGCAGCCAGGGATAGACCAGAAGGATCGGAACGGTGGCGAACATGACGGTGGCCATCTTGACCGTTTCGCCCACGCCCGGGGTGGCGAAGCCTTCCTGGGTGGCGATTTCCTGCTGGGTGGAGTTCTGCAGCACATAGTACAGGTACAGCTGAATGGGGAAAAGTTCTTCCTTCTTGACGTACAGCAGCGCGTCGGAGAAGCCGTTCCAGCGGCCCACTGCGTAGAACAGGGCCAGGGTGGCGAGCACCGGCAGGCTCAGAGGCAGGTACACCCTGACCAGGGTCCGGATGGGACCGGCGCCGTCAATTTCCGCCGCCTCCCTCAGGCTCTCGGGGATGCCGTAGAAGAAGGAACGCATGACAATCATGTTGTACACGCTGATGCAGGAGGGAATCACCATGCACCAGACGGTGTCCAGCATGTTCAGGTTCTTCATCAGCAGGTAATGGGGAATGGTGCCGGCGCTGAAGTACATGGTGAAGAGAATCAGCATGTTGATGACCTTGCCGCCCTTGAGCTGGTCATAGGTCAGCGGGTAGGCGCAGCAGACGGTCATGAGCAGGCTGAGCAGCGTGCATCCCACGGTCAAAAGGGCGGTGAACCACAGGGAGTGGATGTATTTCGCGTTGCCCAGGATCGTCTGATAGGCGATCAGGTTCCATCCCTTGGGCCACAGGAAAACCTCGTTGCGCATCAGGCTTTCCGCGGAGGAAAGGGACCGGGCCAGAACGTTCAGCATGGGCAGCAGGCAGACGAACATGACGATGAAGCAGATAACCGCTATGATCCAGTCCCCCACACGGGTGGCACCGGAACGGATCATGCCGCCGGATTCCCTGACCTGTTTGTTCCCGGAGGCTTGCTTGACAACAGACATATCGGCACCCCCCTTACATTATGCCGCGCTCGCCGATCCGCTTGGCCAGCGCATTGGTCCCAAGGATGAAGATGACGGCGATGACGCTCTGGAAGAGGCCCACGGCCGTCGTCAGCGAATACTTGAGGCCCTGGATGCCCTGTTCGTAAACAAAGATGGAGATCAATTGCGACACGTCCGTCACCAGCTTGTTGGACATGGCCAGGGGCCGGTCAAACTCGCTGCCCAGGATGTAGCCCATGCGCATGATCAGCAGGGTGATGATGGTGGGGCGCAGCCCGGGAAGGGTCACATGCCACATGCGGCTGAAACGGCCCGCGCCGTCCACCGCGGCGGCCTCGTACAGTTCGGGGCTGATGTTGGTCAGCGCCGCCAGGTAGATGATGGTGCCCCAGCCGGCTTCCTTCCATATGCCCAGCACGATGTAGGTCCACCGCCAGTACTGGGGGTTGCTCAGGAAGGGGATATAGGCGGAGGAATTCCCTTTCATCTGCTTGTACACCAGGTTCAGGAGGCCGTCGTTGTCCGCCAGCAGGCGGGTGGCCAGGCCCGAGATGATGATCCAGCTGAGGAAGTGGGGCAGGTAGAGGATGGTCTGGGTCAGTTTCTTGAAGCGCTTGAAGGTCAGTTCGTTCAAAAGGAGCGCCAGGATGATCGGGGCCGGGAAGCCGCACACCAGGTCCATCAGGTTGAGGACCAGGGTGTTCTTAATCGCGGTGATGAAGGCCTTGGTCTTGAAGGCCTTATCAAACCAATCAAGTCCCACCCACGGCACGGTCCACAGCGGCTGGATGATGTTGTTCTTCTTGAAGGCCAGGGCAATCCACTGCATGGGATAGTAGCGGAAAATCAGGAAAAAGGCCACCGGCAGAAGCAGCAGGATATACAGCGTACCGTACCTGCGCATATAGGTACCGAAGGACATCTTGCGCTGCCTGACCGGAGGCGTTCCGGCATCAGCAATTGATTTCTGGGTCAATTCGGTTCCCCCCCTGTCTGAAAAATGCCCGTTTTCCGGGCGTCCCCTTTGCGCTTTTGAGCGAATTGGCATAAAACTATCCTTAAAATCTAATGATATTTTACAGGATAAACGCTCTGCCGTCTTATCAGAAAAAGCCGTGTGCTGCTCAGATATTGCGATTTATCATTTCCTGTGTTTCCTGCCTGTGGCTCTGCCGCATCTTCCGGTACTCCGTGGGCGACACGTTTTCCACCTGCCGGAAGACCCGGTTGAAGGTGGCGATGGACCCGAAGCCCGTCCGGAGGGCCACCTCGGTCACCGAAAGGGACTTGTCCCCCAGCAGGTCCCTGCACACCTGAACCCGCTGGCGCATATAGTATGTATAAAAACTGACGCCGGTATAATCCTTGAAGATGCGGGCAAAATGGTACTTGCTGTACCCGGCGTAGTCAGCCACGCCCTCCAGCGTCAGTTTCTCCGTGCAGTGCAGGTTGATATAGTCGATGGCTGCGGCCAGGGCGTCGGAATCCCGCCGGCCGATGCCCGGACCGCCGCTTTCCCTGAGGTCCTGAAGCGTACGGGAAAGCAGGATAAAGATCCGCCGGATGCAGTTGACCACCATGGAGGCGCTCATGAGCCTGCCCTCCTCATCCTCCCGCACCGCCTGCCACAAAAGGTCGAGCACCTGGGACCGGATGCCTTCCTCCCCGTCGTTCTTCATATGGACGCAGGGATAAAACACCTGCTCTACCGGGCTGAAGCCCTCCATGTTGTACAGGACCCGATGGTCCACCAGGAACAGGTAGCGCATGCCATCTTCCGGCGCCAGGATCTCATGCACCATCCCCGAGGGGATGATCAGCACCTCCCCCGGCATCAGGACGCAGGTCCCGCTGCCGACCACCACGGTATAGCTGTTCCTGACCGGCATGATCAGTTCATAGGAGCGGTGCCAGTGGGCCGGATAGTCGTCGGCCTCGGTATTTTCATAGATGCGCACCGCGTCGTCCCCGTGATGATCAATCTGCCGCAGGCTGGAAAAGCTGTCCTTTTTCCCCACGGTCATGCCGCCCCCTTTCCCAAATCACTCGACCCTTTCCACCGAAAACCCCATGCCCTCCAGCAGGCGGAGGATGCCGTCGTCCCCGTACAGGTGGGCGCAGCCGACGGCGACCGTCACGCTGCGACCGGACAGAATCTCGTCGGCGCACCGCCGGGCAAAGACACGGTTCCTCGCGGCGTACATCGTCTCGTAGGTATCGGCGGCGCCGTCGCCGTCGTCCTCAGCTATGGATCCCACATAGGCCGTCAGGGCCTCCTCGTCCCCGTTCAGCCACAGGGTATGCAGCCCTTCGATCTCATTGCGCATCGCTTCGGGATGATCCAGCCACGCGCGGACCGCTTCCAGCACGTACGCGTCGGTAAAGGAAAGCATCGCGTCCATCTGGGCGGATACCTCCTCCATGCCCTCGTTCGCGATCCCCTTTTCCTTTGCGCGGGCGTACAGCAGCCGGTCCGTGCCCCAGTCGGACTCAAGGCCGGCCTCCGACGCGGACACCACCTCCAGGTACGACATCGCAAAGGCGGGGGCGTAACGGTCCAGGGCTGCCTTTGGAAGGCCGGTCGCCTCGGCGACGGCGCGGACGGTGTCCTCCCCGAGGTGGGCGCTCATGCTGTCCCACGGAAGCAGCAGCAGGCGGGACGCCTGGGCAAGGAAGCCGATGTCGATTCCGGTCAGGCGGGACATTTCCACCTCGGTCAGCAGGGCGTCGCACCCGTCCAGGGCCGCGAAGACCTTTTCCATGGCCTCCGCGTCCTTTTCCGTTCCCACGTGGATGGTGCCGAAAACATAGCATACGCCCCCGCCCTCCCCCGCAACACGGTACAGGGCGGGCTCGGCGGCGGCGCAGCGCACGGCGCAGAGCAGGGCAAGGGTAAACAGAATCATTTTTCTCATTTTAATCCGTACACCTCCCGGGTGTTGTTCAGCGTGACGCGGGCCATCTCCTCGACCGTGCGGCCCCGCAGCAGCGCCATTTTCTCCAGTACCTTCACGGCGTAGGCCGGTTCGTTCCTCTGCCCCCGGAAGGGAACCGGGGCCATGTAGGGGCTGTCGGTCTCCACCAGCAGTCTGTCCTCGGGCACCAGGGCGCAGGCCCTCTCCAGGTTGGGAGCCTTTTTAAACGTCAGGGGCCCGGCGAAGGAAATGTAAAACCCCATCCGGACGTATTCCATGGCGGTCTCGGCGCTTCCGGAAAAGCAGTGGATCACCCCCCGCGGCCGCTTTGCCATGCTCCTGAATATCCCGACCATGTCGCCGTGGGCGTCCCGGATATGAAACACGGCGGGTTTGTCCGCTTCCAGGGCCAGGGCCATCTGGTCCAGAAGGACCTTTTTCTGTTTTTCACGCCAGGCGCTGTCATAGTAATAATCCAGGCCGATCTCCCCCAGGGCGACGACCGCGGGGTCCTTCAGGAGGCCGCACAGCTCCTGCATGTCGCCGTCGTCCGCCTTTTCGCTTTCGTGGGGATGGATGCCGCAGGCGGCATATATGATCCCGGGGTATTCCGCCGCCAGCTTCATAACCCTGCGGGAGCTTTCGATATCGCTGCCGCAGTCCACGCAGCCCACAACCCCGGCCTGAAGCATCCTGTGCACCGCCTCCGCCCGGTCGGCGTCGAATTTCGGGTCATCCAGATGGCAGTGCTGGTCCATAAATTCAAGCATAGCTCCTCCGCAAAAAAACGGAGCACAGGGCCCGCCGCCCCGCCGCTCCGCATATCCGGCGCGTCCGCCGGCTTATTTCCCGTATCCGTCCGGGTTGTTCTTCTGCCAGTTCCAGGAATCCCGGCACATGTCCTCCAGGCTCCTGCGGGCGTGCCAGCCCAGCAGCTTTTCGGCCTTGGACGGGTCCGCGTAGCAGACGGCGATGTCGCCGGGGCGCCGGGGCGCGATAACGTAGGGCAGCTTCAGGCCGTTGGCCTTTTCAAAGGTATGCACGATGTCCAGCACGCTGTAGCCCGTGCCGGTGCCCAGGTTGATAATCTCGGTGCCGGGATGGTCCGCGGCGTATTCCAGCGCGGCCAGGTGGCCCTCGGCCAGGTCGCACACATGGATGTAATCCCTGACGCCGGTGCCGTCGGGGGTCGGGTAATCGTCGCCGAAAACGTTCAGGCGCTCCAGCTTGCCCGAAGCCACCTGGCAGATGAAGGGCATCAGGTTATTGGGAATCCCGGAGGGGTCCTCGCCGATCATGCCGCTTTCGTGGGCGCCGATGGGATTGAAATACCTGAGGAGCACCACGTTCAGCCCCATCGCCTTCGCGCAGTCGGTCAGGACCCTTTCGTTCATCCACTTGGTCCAGCCGTAGGGGTTGGTGCAGCCCGTCGGGAAATCCTCCCTGAGGGGCATTTCCTGGTTGGTGCCGTAGACCGTGGCCGACGAGGAGAACACCACCGTACGGCAGCCGTATTTCCCCATCACCCTGAGGAGGGTGAAGGTGGAATCCAGGTTGTTCTGATAGTAATCCAGCGGTTTGGACACCGATTCGCCCACGGCCTTGAGCCCGGCGAAATGGATGACCGCGTCGATGGGGGCGTACTCCCGGAACACCCTTTCCACGTCCGCCTCCGAGGTGCAGTCCCCCACGCAAAGCGGCGCGGGCTTCCCGGTGATCTGCGACACCCGCTTCAGGCTTTCCGCCGAGGAATTGGACAGGTTGTCCAGGGAAATCGCCTCATGGCCCGCCTCCAGCAGCTTCAGGGCGGTATGGGACCCGATGAATCCGGCGCCGCCGGTCAAAAGTACCCGCATTTTCTTTTTTCCCCCTTTTCATTCGGCCCCTTCCGCGGCCGGAGAACCTTATGCTTGTCTTTTCTTATTATATATTGCTTTTTTTTGCCTGTCAACGCCGTCCCGGCGGCAAGTCTCCCCCTTGCTTCCCCGCTTCCTTCCGCCTGAGGGCGTATTTCGCCTCCGGCCCGAATTTCCCCGGGCGGTAATACACGGTGCCGACCATATCGTCGGGCATGTACTGCTGGGGAACGAAATGCCCCGGAAAATCATGGGGATACAGATAATCCCTGCCCGTGGTGACGCCCAGGCGCTCGTTCCCGGCGTAATGGGAATCCCTGAGGTGCGGGGGCACCTCCCCCCACCGCCCGGCCTCGGCGTCCTTTCTCGCCGCCTCCATGGCCGCGGAGACGCTGTTTGATTTGGGGCTCTCGGCCACGGCGATGACCGCCTGGGCCAGGGCGACCCGGGCCTCGGGCATCCCCACCGTTTCAAGGGCGGTGGCCGCGGCCGCTGCCTGGAGCATGGCGGCGGGATTCGCCAGGCCCACGTCCTCGCTGGCGTGAACGATGATCCTTCTTACGATCAGGCGCGGATCCGCCCCGGCGTACAGGAGCCTGGAGAACCACAAAAGGGCCGCGTCGCTGTCGCCGCCCCGCATGGACTTGCAGAAGGCGGACAGCATGTCGTAATATTCGGTCTCCCCGCAGCGCAGCTGCGGCCTTTGGATGCTCTCCTCCGCGGCGAAGAGGTCCACGCGGATGCGCCCGTTCACCGTCGGGGTGGTCAGCGCCGCCAGCTCCAGGGCGTTCAGGGCGCTCCTGACGTCGCCCCCGGCCATGGCGGCAATGTGACAAAGCGCGTCCTCGTCGGCGTCCACGTTCATGGCCGCAAGGCCCTTCTCCCTGTCGGCAAGAGCCCGGCGCAGGATGTCCAGGACCTCCTTTTCCGTAAGCGGGCGGAACGCGAACACACGGCAGCGGGACACAATGGCGGGCGTCATGGACACCATCGGGTTTTCGGTGGTGGAGCCGATCAGGCGGATGCTGCCGTCCTCCATGGCGGGCAGGATGGAATCGCTCTGGGCCTTGGACCAGCGGTGGCACTCGTCAAGCAAAAGATAGGTGGCCCGGGCGTACATCTTCCTCCTGTCCCGGGCCTTACGGATCTCCTCGCGCACCTCGCCCACGCCGGTTGTTACAGCGTTCAGCCTGACAAAGGCCGCCGAGGTGGTATGGGCGATGATGGAGGCCAGGGTGGTCTTGCCGCAGCCCGGCGGCCCGTAAAAAATACAGCTGGTCATCCGGTCCGCCTCGATGGCCCGGCGAAGCAGCCGCCCCTTCCCGACGATATGTTCCTGGCCGAAAAAGTCGTCCAGGGTCTCGGGACGCATCCTGTCGGCCAGGGGGGTAAGATCCCTGCCGCCGCCGTCGTTCATATGGTCAAATAGGCTCATGTTTACCCTCCGGGACAGTTTTCAGGGGCATTTTAGCATTCCCCGCCCGGCTTTGCAAGCCGCCACGCCTCCTCTTTTGCCCGCCGCCCGCCTTGCGTTTGCCGACGGCCTATATTATAATGACCTTTGGAAAAGGCACTGTTCTTTGACACGGAGGAATGCATTGAAATGAAAAAATCCTTTCCCCGCTCCCTTGGGTTGTTCCTTCTCATCCTGTGCGTGTCCCTCGCCCTGTCCGGCTGCTCCTCCGCCCCGAAGGACGGGGGCGGACAGACGGCGGCCCCCGCGTCAACGCCCGAAAACCGGGCCGCGTACTCGGGCATGAAAGCCGCCTGGCTCCTTGACAGCCCCGTCTACGCCGCCCTGAACGGGCGCTGCACCGCCTCCTTTATGTGGACGGTGCCCCGGGACGTCCTGTCCCAGGCCGCCCTGGACTTAACGGGCGTTTCGGGCACGGCGGAGGGCGGCCTTGTCAGGTACGAGGTCCGCGTCACCTCCGTCAGCGCCTATACCGCCACCGGCATGGACCAGGCGGTGCTGGACGCCGCCAGGGAAGCGGACACGGGCGAGGATGATGATGAAAGCGGCGACGGCGCCATGGTCACCGACCTGATGGGCGATTTTTCCCGGGAGGGCGGCGGAGAATACGTGCGCGGTGCCATCTGGCTCCTGAGCCCCGATTATTCCCTGGGCACGGCCGTTTTCTCCCTGGACCTCAACGGCGCGGAGAGCGGCTCGGAACGCTTCGCCTTCATTGTCCGCGGGGACGTATTGTATTTTTATGACGTCACCGAAAACGCCACGATGTTCAACGACGAAGGCGGGGACGTAAGCGAACCCAACTGGCTGGTCACCCGCGGCTATATCGGCCGGGATAAGGCGCGGATCGTCGAATACACCGACCTTTCCGACGCCCTGCCGGACCCGGAAAGCCTGCCCTCCATGTCCGTGGAGGCCGAAAACGCCGGCATGACGGTGCTGGTATACGAAAACGGCAGGGGCTCCGTCACCCGCGGCGGGCAGACGCTGCAGGAATTCTCCGCCCCCTGATCCGCGGGATAAAGCGCGCCCCCGGGAGGACCGTATTCCTCCCGGGGGCGTTTTTCTGCGTCTTCCGCGTTTTCGCGGCTTACTTTTCTCCGTTTTCCCGGGCCGCCAGGAGCGACGCCAGTTCACTGCTGCGGCGCAGGAAATTCCTCAGATCGTCGCTCTCCAGCGGACGGGAGGACAGCCTCGCCAGGTCGTAGAGCTGCAGGCAGATTTTGTCCCTCAGGTCGCCCTCGGGCATCCCGGCCAGGTTCTTCACCGTTTCGCAGGCCCGGTTGAGTACCAGGGTATACTTGGCGGGGATCGAGAAATCCTGCCCGTAGATGGCGCTCATCTCCTTGTAGCGGCGCATCTGCTCGTCCTCAAGGAGCATCAGCGGAAGAGAGGTGTCCTTCAGGGCTTCCAGCTTCACCTCAAGCTTATCGTCCTTCAGGGCCTCGCGGAACATCTTCTGCATATCCTCGGCGTTCAGCCCGCTGTCGGCGGCGTTCTCGTCGGTCAGGCCGTCGATGGCCGCGTCCACCCGCACGAAGGTCCAGCCGTCCATGCCGCCGGAATATTCCATGAAGGACATGAAGTTCAGGTCGATCAGCGTATCCATCACCACCACGTCGATCTCCCGGTCGGTGTACAGTTTCACCGCCGCGGCCTGACGGTTCATTTCGGTGGTGTAGCAGATCTTCTTGTCCACCTTGCCGCCGTTGCGGCTGCGGTATTCCTCCAGGGTCAGGTACTTGCCGTCGGTGGTCTTGAAGAGCAGGATATCCTTGATCATCTCATGGAACTTGATATCCTTCATGCAGCCGTACTTGACGAAGGGCGAGATATCGTCCCAGTAGCCTTCATACTGCTCCCGGTTTTCCTTGAAGAGGGAATTGAGCTTGTCCGCAACCTTTTTGGTGATGTGGGCGCTGAGCTTGCGGACGGTCCCGTCGTTCTGCAGGAAGGAACGGGAAACGTTCAGGGGCAGGTCGGGGCAGTCGATGACGCCCTTGAGGAGCATCAGCCACTCGGGGATAACCTCCTTGATGTTGTCGGCCACGAACACCTGCCGGTTGAACAGCTTGATCTGGCCCTCCTGGCCCCCCATGTCCCTGCGCAGGCGGGGGAAGTACAGGATGCCCTTCAGGTTGAAGGGATAATCCACGTTCAGGTGGATCCAGAACAGCGGCTCCTCGAAGGTGTGGAACAGCTTGCGGTAGGCTTCCTTGTATTCCTCGTCCTTGCACTCGGAGGGCTTCCTCAGCCACAGGGGATGGGTGTCGTTGATCGGCTTGGGCTCCGGCGGGGTGACGTCCTTCACCTCCGGCTCCTTGCCTTCGTCCACGGGTGCCTCGGCCTCGTGCTTTTCCTTTTCCTCCGCCTTTTCCTTTTCGGAGGAAAGGTCCTCCACATAGATCGGCACGTTCATGTAGCCGCAGTATTTTTCAAGAATCTCCCTTACCTTCCAGGCGTCCAGGAATTCCTTTTCGTCCTCCATGATGTGCAGGATGACGGTGGTGCCGCGCTCGCTTCTTCCGCCCTCGGTCATCCGGAAGGTCATGCCGTCCTCGCTCTGCCACACCACGGGTTTTGCGCCTTCCTGATAAGACAGGGTGTCGATGGTCACCTTGTCCGCCGTCATGAACGCGCTGTAAAAGCCCAGGCCGAAATGCCCGATGATGCCGCCCTTGTCGTCGCCGGTATAGTTCTTCAAAAATTCCTCGGCGCCCGAGAAGGCCACCTGATTGATGTATTTTTCAACTTCCTCGGCGGTCATGCCGATGCCGTTGTCGGTGAAGCGGAGCTCGCCCGCCTCCTTGTCCACCGTGACGGTCACCTTCAGCCCTTCTTCGCCGGCGCCGGTCGCCATGCGGTACTTGGTGATGGCGTCGCAGCCGTTGGATACCATTTCCCTGATAAAAATATCCTTGTCGGAATACAGCCAGCGCTTGATCACCGGCATGATGTTCTGCGCGTGGATGGAAATGCTGCCCTGCTGGAATTCTTTTTCGCTCATATCCTGTGCCTCCAAAGTCCGAATACTGCTTTTTTCATTGGAATAACGGACGGTTTCCCGGCCTTCGGGAAGCATTATACCACGTCCCGTGACGGAATGCAATCCCCTTTTGGCACTCACCTTAAAAGAGTGCTAACAAGGTGCGCCGCAGGAAACGCCCGGATCCGGTCATTGCCATGCCTTACGGAAGGACAACGGAGCCGGACCTCTCCAGCAGTTCCACATGGATTCCGTTCTCATTTCCGTAGCTTTCCGCCTCCGAATTTGGGTAGCAGTACAGGATCATGCCCTCATGATTCGGGAAGGCGTCGTTCCCGATCTCTTTCAGGGAAGACGGTGCATAGACGCTTGTCAGACCCGTGCAGTTGCTGAACGCAAAATCGCTGATGCCGGTGATTCCGTCCGGAATAACGATCGAAGTAACCGGTTCACCGTTGAAATACCAGTTTTCAGCATAGAAATTCGGGTGGCTTTTGAAAAGCACATATTCTATATTCAGCCAGGATTCGATACTTCCGTATAATACCTCCGTTTTCCCTTTCAGCATCGACCATATGGTCCGCTCACGATCGATCCGCCGTCCACATTCCTTTACACCTCGGAACATGCGGTTCAGAACATGTATATATTATACGGCAAGCCGGTATAGTCCGTAATATCTGTTTTAAATAAAGAATGATCCATGCGGTCGGCATACCGTATCATCCGCATGGATCCTGTATAAAAACCCCCTTTCCCCCGCCCTGCGGCGATCGGGAAAGGGGACCTGCTTTATCCGTTCTCACTCCGCCCCTGCGGCCGCCTCCTCGGCGGCTTCCCATTCGGCGTAGGCCCTTTCCAGTTCTTCCTTCAGTTCCCTGTAGACACGGGCGCATTCCCTGGCCCTGTCGGGGTTCTCGTAGTTTTCCTTCAGGGCCATCCGTTTCTCCTGCTCCTCAAGGCGCGCCTCGACCTCCGCCACGTATTTTTCGGCCTCCTCCGCCCGGGCCTTCAGGGTCTTTTTCTCCTCAAGGGCGGCCTTCCGGCGGCGTTTTTCCTTCAGCGCCTCGGTCTTCGTCAGCCCGCCGGGCACATCCTCCGTTTCCGCCCCCAAAGCGCGGCGCTCCAGTTCCCGGATATAATCGTCGTAATTGCCCCGGTACACGGTAATGCCGTCCGGTCCCAGCACGGCCACACGGTTGGCGAAGCGGTTGATGAAATACCGGTCGTGGCTCACCGCCAGGATGGTCCCAGGGAAATCCTCCAGGGCGTCCTCCAATACCTCCCGGCTGTCGGCGTCCAGGTGGTTGGTGGGCTCGTCCATCAGAAGGACGTTGTCGCGCCTGAGCATCATCTTGACCAGGGCCAGCCGTCCCTTTTCACCGCCGGAAAGGTCGGCCACACGCATGAACACGTCCTCCCCCGTGAAAAGGAAGAGCCCAAGGGCGCCGCGCACCTCGGTCTGGCTCAGGCGGACGAAATCGTCCCACACCTCCCGGAGCACCGTTTTTTCGCCGTGGAGGGATGACTGCATCTGGTCGTAATACCCCAGGTCGATGTTGGCCCCCCAGCGCACCGTGCCCGCGTCCGGCGTTTCCAGCCCCATCAGGCAGCGCAGGAAGGTGGTCTTGCCGATGCCGTTGGGGCCGATCAGGGCCACCCGGTCCCCGGAGGACATTTTCAGGTCCGCGTGCTCAAACAGCACCCGTTCGCCAAAGGATTTGGCGTAATCCCTGATGTCCAGCACATCCTCGCCGGTCCTGCGGTTGACGCCGAAGGAAAAGCGGATCTGCTTTTCGTCCGCGGGCTTATCAAGCCGCTCGATTTTTTCCAGCGCCTTCACCCGGCTTTCGGCCCGCTTGATGCTTTTTTCGCGGTTGAAGGATCTGAGGCGGGCGATGACCGCCTCCTGCCGGGCGATTTCCTGCTGCTGCTGTTCCCAGGCGCGCATCCGGCTTTCAAAGCGGGCGGAGCGCTGGTCCATATACGATGAATAGTTGCCGGCGTACTGTTCGCTGACGCCCAGCAATATCTCTGTCATGTCGGTGCAGACCCGGTCCAGGAAATAGCGGTCGTGGCTCACCACGATCACCGCGCCCCGGTATCCGTCCAGGTATTTTTCAAGCCATGTCAGGGCCTCCAGGTCCAGATGGTTGGTGGGCTCGTCCAGCAGCAGCAGGTCCGGCTTTTCAAGCAGCAGCCGGCATAGCCCCAGGCGGGTCATTTCGCCCCCGGAAAGCTTTTCCGCGCTCTGGTTCCACCTGTCTTCCCCGAAGCCCATGCCCTTGAGGGCGCCCTGGACCAGGGAATGCCGCGAATAGCCGTCCGCCTTTTCGAACCTCTCCTGCAGCCTGGCGTAATCCTCCCCCAGGCGGACAAGATCCTCCTCCCGGGCCGCGGCCATTTCCTCCTCCATGGCCCTCAGCCTTTCCTCCATGCGCCTGACGGGCTCGTAGACCTGCTCCAGCTCCTCAAGCACGGTATTCCCGGGGGTGGGGACGTAGGTCTGCCTCAGGTAGCCCATCCGCATGCCCTTCAGAAGACTGACGGTGCCCCCGTCGGCCTCCTCAAGACCGGCGATGATCCTGAGCAGCGTGGTCTTCCCGCAGCCGTTTACGCCCACAAGGCCCATCCTCTGGCCGTTCTGCAGCGTCATGCTGACGTTTTTCAGCACCTCGTTGCCCCCGAAGGCTTTTTCGATTCCGCGGATTTCAAGTATGATCATAAGTCCAGCCTTTCCGGTATGAAAAAACGACGGTAACTGTTCAGTCGTGTGTGAAGGAGAACGAACGTATGGCAGCAGTGGGGAGGTATCGGAGGGAGCTCCCTCCGATTATAATCCGCTTCAGCGGCGTGTACGGTGAAGCGGAACGACACCCCGAACCG
>CADANQ010000036.1 GCA_902789365.1 uncultured Eubacteriales bacterium | reverse complement strand
CCGGCCGGCGGTGCCGCTTGGACGCAGGAAACCGGCGCCGCCGGCGGGTTGGGGACTCGGGGAAGGGGTTTCCCTTCCCCGGACTTCGTTCTTCGCCCGGGGGGTTCGCGGGGGGTACGGGTACCCCCCGCGGTATCTGTTCTGTCCGCAGGACTGAACAGATACCCGATGTACAACCATTGCAAAGAGGCGTAATCAGCCGGTATTGATTCGATCACTCTTTCCGCAGAGACGGGAGGAGAAAATCATATGCGCGTTATATTGACCTCATGCGGTCCGGAAACAGAACGGATCAGGGAACATTTTCCGAAAATGCCCGGAACACTGATTGTATGCGGCATGATGACCCGCAGGTGTGCGGACACAAACGTCCGGTCCGCGGCGGATCATGCTTATCAGGCGAAACCGGCTAAAGACGCATGCGCCGCGATGGATTTAAACCTGAACGGAGAGATTATTCCGGCGGACACGGTGCGCAAGGCATTGATCGCCGCGCTTGACGGAGCGTTTGCGGCGATCATCTGAATTTCGGGATTTCTGTCCGGGAGGATGATGACATATGGATGATTTGACACTGGAACAACTGACACATGACAATTACAACGACGCCCTGGCTGTCAATCGGGATGACATACCGGAGGCATGGACGGATACCGCGGCTTCCCTGATGGAGGTTACCGATTACGGGGCGGAGCATAAACTGATCGGGCATACCTATATTGCGTATATTTGCGAAAAGCCCGTCGGCCTGATCATGATCGGGGAAGCGCTGATCTGGGATACTGATCCCGATGAAATGAAGGACAAACCATTCTACCGGGTGATGGGATTTGTTGTTGATCAGGATTGCAGAAACAAGGGTATCGGGGGAGAAATCCTGGAAAGCGCGATCGCCCGGGTTTACAGCGAATTCGGAGAGCGGTCCCTTGCGCTGGGGGTTCATAAAGACAATACGCGCGCCGGAAGATTCTATGAGCGCCATGGCTTTAAACGAACCGGTGTCTATGAAGGCAATGACGAATACTATCTCAGGCTGATAGATCCCGTCTGACGATCCGAAAAACCGGAAGCCGTTTTTCCGGGGGTTGAGTTTCCGGCTTTCAATTCAGCCGGGCAGCCGGCCCGATTGATCGGGCTTTTACAAATTGATGATTGTGAGCAAAAATGGTCGAGAAAACAGACGGCGCATCTGGTAATATGGGCTCACGGGGAAGGAGGTGAGCGGATGGAAGAACAAAGAAAAGCCGCGAGAGCAATGCAGGTATATATCAGAGAACATATAACGGAAGATATCACGCCGGCGGATCTTGCAAAGGCTTCAAACTTTTCACCATGGTATGCGAGAAAGCTGTTTATCAAAAATCTGGGAATGCTTCTGTTCAGAGGAGAACCTTTCGAAGAGGAAAAATATGAATCCGCCATTTCGGAGATCTGGGAGGCGGAGAAGAAATATGATCCCGCGTTTATCGGTTATGAGTGGGATCGTATGAATCCGAGGATACAATTCGAGCCGAGAGGAGAGCGCGGCTATATTGAAATGGTACCGGTCAGACGAAAGGATTCCGATTAACCGGGCGATCAAAAAAAGAGGGAAAGGAAGAAGGCCGGTTCGCTGTCCGATTCGCGGACGCCTGAACATAAAGACGATGAAACAGCTGCAGGAAAAACTGGAGGCAATTTTTCAGGACTTTCACAGGCATCCGGAGATCTCCGCGAAGGAGTTTCGAACGACGAAAAAAATCAAAGAGTATCTGGCCGAATGGGGTGTCAGGCTGATTGCCTTACCGCTGCCAACCGGGGCCCTGGCCGAGATCGGGACCGGAAACGGGCCTGTGGCGGCGCTTCGGTGTGATTTGGACGCGCTGCCCGTACAGGAGGAGACCGGACTTCCTTACGCGTCGGAAGTGCCGGGCCGCATGCATGCCTGCGGTCATGATTTCCACATGACGTCCGTGCTTGGGGCGGCGATGCTGCTGAAGGAGAGAGAGTCCCGGCTGAAGGGGACCGTGCGCCTGATCTTCCAGCCCGCCGAGGAGATCAACGAAGGTGCGGATCCCATGCTGCGCACGGGTTTGCTCGGGGACGTCAGCGAGTATTACGGCATTCATGCCGATCCGGAAATTGACGCGGGGACGCTTGGCATCAGGGAAGGCGCGGTCATGGCCTGTCCGGATCACTTTCGGATAAGGATTCAGGGCCGCGGCGGGCATGGCGCTCAGCCTCACCTGAGCCTGAATCCGATTCCGTGCGCCGCGTCGGCTGCCCTTGCCCTGCAGCAGGCGGTGCCAGGGAAGATCGGCCCCTTTTCCCCCTGTGTTCTCTCCGTGTGCCGGATACAGGCGGGAGACGCCTGGAATGTGATTCCGGGGCAGGCATTGCTGGAGGGGACTTTGCGAACCATGTCGGATACGGACAGGGCGACAGGGATTTCCGCAATACGTCAGATTGCGGAGTATACCGCAAAAGCCTGGGGATGCACGGCGGAGACCGCTTTTTTTCCGGCGCCTCCGCCGGTGGTCAACAATGCCGAGCTGGCCGCATTTGCCGCGGAAACCGCGCGGTCCCTCGGGATCGGGGTGATTCGGCAGGAGCCCGGTATGATCGGGGAAGATTTCGCCGAATACCTGCGGGAAAAGCCCGGCTGCTTCATCCGGGTCGGAACCGGGATCGGCCCCGGGCTCCATCATTCGAAATTCAGGGCGGACCCTTCGGCGCTGTCGGGGACTGCCGAATATCTGGCTGAACTTGTCGTCCGCAGACTTGATAAAATGAGCGGGAGCCAAAGCGGAAAAGAATCATGAACCGTTTTGATTTCCCGGGTTCCGCCGGAAACAGGCGCGGCGGCCGCGGCTCTGTCCGTGCCCGCGGTTTATGAGGACGGCGGCGCAAAAAAAGAATGCTTTTGCGTTCCCCGCGGTTTACGGTCTTTCCCGTCAGTTCAAATCCCGGATTGATGGCAGCCGATGATCCGGCTCTTTCAGGCTGTTCAGCAGCGCGTCGCCCCTGTTGTAGAAATCCTCATAGAAGCGTACCCCGTATCGAAACACGCCGTTCTCCTCTGACAGGAGCATACCGTAAAGCGTATTGTAAAGAGGGTCCAGTTTGCTCAGGTCGGCGTATACGCTCCTGCAGGCGGGAAGCATGTATTGGAGCTGTCCCTCCCGCACGCACAATTGGTAAATAAACCGCGGATCGGCCATAATCTCAAGCAGATCCAGGCAATCCAAAAGCTTTTCTTCCCGCACATTATTCCCGAGAGAGGCATAGTCAACCATAAAAAGAGGCATCTGATCTTCTTCATGCTCGGAGAAATTGGCAAAGCGCACCACATAATCATCCGGCTTGAACAGGCGTATGCTCTCGGTAAAGCCCAGGAAGTACCGGCACTCCCTCTGATTAAAGCGTCTGACGCCGTCATAATCCGCCAGCGAGGACCGGTCCGCATAATCACCGCCGCCGGCGAGCTCAATCAGATGCTTCATGATCCGGACGCATTTGTCGGAATCGTTCTGATAGTTGCAAAAGGCCTGCAGGTAATAGTACATCATCATGGAGCGCAGGGGGATTGCGACGGGTTCGTGAAGGTCCATGACGCTGCGAATCTTCCTGTCGTCCTCCCGGCGGCAAATCAGCGCGTTGGAACAGACCATGAGCGGGACACCGCAGGTTTTTTGCCGCACCTTGCTCTTGTCTATGGTCCAGCTGAACATGTCGGTCACATCAATGATATCCGGAAGCTGATGCAGAAAGCCCTTATCCGCCAGCGCCGACATGGCCACCGCATCGTATATGAACAGGTCGCCGTCTCTGCCGGGCAGCTCTTTGTAGCAATTCCAGCAGACAAATTCTATCTCGCGCATATGGCCCGACGCGCGGAACCGCTGTTTCAGAAGCTTGCAGAACCAGTCCGTATCGGTCAGATCATAATAATAATACACAACGATGGGCGGCTCGGCGGTGCCGATGTGTTCTTTCCCTTTCATGTTTTTTCCCCCGGCCAATGATTGTGTCCCGCTGCCGTTCGGCTCTCCCGTCGGTTTTGCGGCTTCGGCTTCCGCGGCCTTATTCCCCGGATTCGGAAGGATACAAAGGCCCGTATGCGGTTTCCTGTTTTAAGAGCCTGCGTTCAATTCGGGTTCTGTGCCCGGCGGCAGTATCAATCCGAATTGCCGAAAACGTCCTGCGGATGCTTTTTCCCGACCGGTGTTTTCATGAACTTCCGCGTGAAACGGCGAATGTTTTTTGCCGTACCCGTTATTTTCAAATCCCCGGCTTCCGAACAAATCATCCGTATCCATGCTTTTTCCATGGCCTTCCGTGAACCGATATGATCGGACGAGCGCCGGGGAGGACGGCTTTTTATATGCATTTTTATTTCAGGCGTGAACGCTTTACCTGCCTCCGCTCAGATGTGCGCCCATTCGGAAGGCTTTTTCCAGATCCGCGGGGAATTGCTTCTCCCGCATCTCCTTCTTGTGCTCCTCGTTGAAGCCGGCCATGTTGAATTTGCTGTAGTCATTCACCTGGAGCGTGTCACAGCAGGCGCAGACCTCAACCTCGCCGTTCAGCGCCCGGAAGCTCTGCGCGATTTCATTCGCCTTCCTGCTGTAAGCAAGCTCGTAGAATGATCTTGGCGCGTTCATGGTCAGGATGATGCCCACATTGACCTTGCCGGTAAAGTAGTTCGAGTAGTCGTCGTAGGACAGGGCGCAGAAGTGCAGCCGCTCGATCAGGCCTCGCACCTGGCTGGTAACATCGCCCAGGTAGATGGGCGAACCGATAATCAGCGCGTCGGCGGCAAAAATGCGGTCGATCAGCGGCGAAAGGTCATCCTTCCAGAAGCACCTGCAGCGTTCTCCGCCTTTTCTCTTGCACGCCATGCAGCTCCGGCAGCCCGTGTAGGTCAAATCAAAAAGGTCCAAATACTCCGTTTCCGCGCCGACAGACTCCGCGCCCTTCTTCGCTTCCTTCAGCATCAGGGCCGTGTTCCAGTTTTTGCGGGGAGAGCCGTTCAGTATGATTGTTTTCATGTTTTTCACCTTTTCTGTAATTCCCGATGGCGCGCGGCCGACAGTTTCAGAACCATCTTCCAACAATATCTGATTATAAGCCAAAGTAAACCTTCCGTCAATTTTGGCATTCCGGAATGCCGGGAACAGGCGCAATGCCCCCGGGCGCTGCCCGGCAAACCCTTCCCCCGGGAAGAGGAACCGCGTTCCGGGAGCGCCGGACTGACAGAAGCGGGTCCGGGCAGGACTGCGGTTTAAAAGGAGCGGAAGAAAAGACGGCGGGAACAAGAAATGAGCTTTTTTTGATATTTTTGAGTAATAACCGCGAAAATGTGATATAATTTCCAAGGACACTGATTGATAATTCAGGATTTGAAGGGGGGTAAAATCTTGCGGAGCCGGAACAGGCTCATCGGATCACAGGGGATCGGCGATATGGCCGGGATGCGATCTGATTCCCAAAAAGGAGGCTGCCTTTGCAAATATGAGTAAAAAAGAGTTTTACTTATAACTGCCTTTTTGCCGCGCGCTCCGTATCAATAAGTGTTCCCGGTAAAACATCGGGACAAAAAAACGAATGAAAAAAGGAGATAAGATTTCCATGTTGAAGAAGATTGTTACCACCCTGCTGGCCCTGTGCCTTGTCGCTGCCGCCCTGGTTCCTGGCTGTGCCGAAACCGCCCAGGCTCCTGAAAAGAAAGTGATCAACTGGGATGCCGAACGTCAGCAGCAGTTCGCGGATGCCGGTTATGCCGGAGAGTTCAAAACTTTCGGGTCTGCCAACATCAGCGTGATGATCCCTAATGATTTCCAGCAGGGTAAGCTGACCGACGAAAGCGTTGCCACCGGCACCATGGCTGCCTTCCTGAAGGCCGACGGTTCCATGATCGCCATCGCGCAGACCAAGCCCACCGGCGACGTCACCTTCCACAACATGGACGAGTTTGAAGAAATGGCCCGCAAGGGCGACCCCAACGGCAACTTCCAGCGCGCGGTTGTCAACGGACTGGAAGTGCTGATCTACATTATGCCCGAAAAGGATGTTTGCACGGCCATGACCCTGCTTGACAACGGTGAACTGTTCACCGTGAACTGCGCCAAGCTGTCCGCCAACAAGGATCTCTACTCCTTTGTGGCCGCTTCCCTGCAGATCCAAAAGTAATTCATTCCGATTCCCATGGCGCCGCCGCGGATTTCACTTCCGCGGCGGCGTTTTGGATTCTTCTTTCCATGGTTCCCGGTTTATGGTAGAATGCTGATGATAAGTCCGGCTCCTGCGCGCAGGTCGGATTCCTTGATAATCAGGAGGAATCGGACGCCCGTGCGCCGGCTGTCACAAGGGAAAATCCGCCGCGGCTCACGATGATGACTTTTGCCATCGGCATCGCGGCAGGCAGGAACCGAAGAAACAGGGGACGGTTCTCTGTAATGACAGAAAAGCTGACAGAAAAGCAAAGAATGACCTATATTGTACCGGGTGATGAATATGGCGAGAACAGCAAGAGCAGCGGGAGACAGCGGGATCTGCCATGTGATGCTGTGGGGATCACCGACAAAGGATATTCGAAGACGACGCGTAATGCTTACGGAGAACCGTCCCCTGTTCACCTGATCCCTCCCTTCACCATGAATGACGAGTAGGACACCAGGTTTTATTCACATGATAGAAAAAATCACAAAAAAGTTTTCGGCCATGGTTGTACCACAGCCGAAAAATGGAGTCAAATGCAGGAAGCTCGCTTTAGCCAATCATTCGGGAGTAAATATTTTCTGTAAAGTCTCAATGTCCAGCCAAGCTGAAGAGACATCGATGCTCTCGTAGGTCAATACATCGGGTTCAATTGGCACGGGAGCTTCTGCAAACATAGGATCCATGCAGCATTCTATGGAATGATTGAGGTTTCTCAGCATAGCAATCCTGTTATATACCGGATTATTGGCATCTACGATTGCAAGTGCATCATCCATACCCGGGACGGTAATCACAGTTGCGCTTTGCCCGTCAGTCAAATTAAAAGTTCGTCCGTCACCATCCAAGTCATCCGTTAGCGATGATCCGACAAGAAGATAATGATTATCCTCGCCGGATTCCTTATAGTCGATGTAATACCATACAACTACCGAATCGGACTCATCAATTTTATACCGTTTCAGTGTAATCGCGCCTTCTTGATGTTCTTCAACAAGTTTGTATTCCCCGTCTGCCTTGCAGGAAATCCCTGCCTTTGCCACCTGAAACTCATATCCCTCCGGAATCCAGACGGGCAAGGTCAGCTCGGACGACTGAATCATAAATTCCCGGAATTCATCCCATGAGTCGAATGTTTTTTGTATTGGTCTGGCTCCACCCATCATCCCTCCGGCTGTCTCATAGGAAACCAATCCATATTCATCTTCCGCGACAGAATTTTTCAAAAGTTCATCTGCCATCTGACTGAGGTCTTCATCACTCAACATCTTTGCATCCTGTGGCGGAGCTACTGTAGGTTCGGGCCAGACCGGCAATTCGGTTTCCTCAACAGTTTCGCCTTTCCAGTTAACGCTGATCCGATGATATACCTCCGTTGCGGCATATGCTACAGCAACAAGCGCAAGCAAAATAGCAATTACGCTAACAAAGCTAAAGGACAGTTTCTTTTTCACAATTTCTTCCTCCTGTTCCTTAATCGGGAGGGAGGATATTTCCTGATGAATACGATTCTTCAGTTCCTCTGAAGGTTCCATATACATTTTCTGTAATTCACTTTGCGTATAGCGCTTCATGATTCTCCCTCCTCTCTGAGTTCAATCCGTAAACTTTTCTTTGCCCGTTTCAGTCGCGACTTTAGGGCAAACAACGTTATACCGATAACGGAGGCTGCTTCCTGCGAACTGTATCCTTCCATGTAAACCAGCAGAAACGGGAGCCGTAGTTTTTCAGGAAGTCTTTCTACCACATCCCGCAGTTCCATGATCTTCGTTTCGGGTTCTGCCTGATCCGGGAATACTGTTACAGGGACGGTACGCTGCCGCAGACGCTGAATGTTATGGCACTCATTGATGACGATCCTGGCCAAGTATGCTTTTTCTTTGCCGTGCTGGATTGCGTCAATTTGCTGCCATGCCTGTAGAACAGCCTGCTGGACAGCATCTTCAGCATCTGCGGGCTGCCGCAGAATGCTTTGTGCCAGCCGGAACAATCCCGGGAGCTGCTGCATATACAGCTCCTCAAAGGCAATCTTGTTCATCAAGGAACCTCCGTTTGAAGATCTTCACTTATTATACGTTTTGGAGGGGCCAAAAGAGCCATGAGTTAAAAAATGTTTTCTTTCTTCTTTCTGTTCGCACAAAAAGAAGGCACCAGATTTTTACTCTGGCGCCGCTATCCGTCCAATGTTAAAATCAGATCATTGATCTGTTAGTTCGAAAGTAATGACATTATTATATCTTTAATCAGTCAGCTGGCACGAGCTCGCCTGTAAGCGCATTAATATAAATGCTGTACACACACTCCCGACTTTGCCACCAAGGCAAACGCAAGAATAAGGCCACATAAGGGTTTAGAGTAAGAAAAGCGAAAATAATATGTACCTACATCAGAAGACGGTCAGATTTGAAGCCAAAGTACGGAGCTGGCCACGGGTAAAAAGGTCCTTAGGGATAGAGATATTCATTGCGCTGAGAATCAAAGATAAATCATCCGAATCAACGTTGACCATGCGGTAATATTCATCAGAGAGCCGCTCAACTTGCCAGTTCAGCAGGGCTTTCTGAAAACGATCACCGGGTAATCCGTAAGTCCAATTGAGATCCTTGCTCTCATCATCGGGCAGGGATTTTTTTATTTTGTACTGGATCACCCGCATCATGGTCAAAGCCATTGTAACAGGGGACGGTTCTCTGTGTTAACATATCTTGGCAGAAAATCAAAGAATGCGTAATTATTATATAATACCTATGACTCGCTCCGGAGGCCTACGAAGACTTTTAACGATGCTGACGAGCCCCAGGGAGGCGATAGAACCAAAATCGCTTACGACAGGGTCGCCGGATACCTGGAAAGCAACAAACACATGATTACGTCATCAGCGAAAATGGGTTTTTACCGGTTTCGTTGGCGGATCAGCTTACAAACAATGAAACGCACTCCGGCAATTTCAGATGATCTTGTTCCTCCTGACTTTGCCTGCCGGAGTGCGCTTATTTCTTATCTGTCTGTGCACTGCGTTCTGCCGACTTTGCTGTGTTGAGGTTTGATGAATTGGTTCCTTATGACATTGAATGCAAAGGCAAAAGAGGTTTTTTCCCCGGGACGGTGCAAATGACAAAATGTGTTAATCATTCGCGTTTATGCACGGTTTTCCGCAGGTGACGCGCTTTTTTCCGTCAAAATATCAGATTTCTTTTCGTCCGTTTGCCTTGCGGAGCGCGTTGAGCTCGGCATGGACGGCGTTTTCTTTCTCCTCAAGCGTCCTGCGGGCTTCGGGCGACATGGATGCCCGCTTTGCTTCCTCGGCCGTTTGGGCGTCCGCCTCCTTTTTGAGCTCCGCCCGGTAGGCTTCCTCGCCTTCCTCCAGGCGGATCTTTTCCAGCGGGGAGATATAGGGCCGTCCTTCGGCTTCCGCCGCCGCCTTCTGGTCCGCTATAATGGCTTGATGGTCAAACTTCCCGAATTTTTCCACTCCCATGAAGATGAAAAACAGGAAGATAATGAGATAGCAGAAGGTTTCTATACCGATGAACACCCAGGGCATCGCGCCGCGGATCGCCGCGGAGGAAATATTGTCCGCCGCGTAGCCCACATTGGACAGCACGATGTTCAGGATACCGGTAGCCACGCCGGTCATGCCGGCCATGATCGCGCCGTAGATGGTCATCGTGAGGCCGTCCGTACGGGCGCCGTGCACCGCCTCCTGATGGTCCAGGACGTCCGCCAGAAGGGCCATCGAAAGATACATTGCCGGCGTGGACCCCAGCGCCTTGAGCACAAAGGAAACGTACACCAGCACCATGTTGGAAGGGGCGATAAGACCGATCAGCCCGCCCGCCGAAGCGAGTACGGCGCCGCAGAGGATGGCCTTGCCCTTGCCGATTTTGTTGGCAAGAATGGGCGCCGCGACCATGCCGATCGCCGTGGGAATCGCGCCGATGATTGCCAGCAGACCGGAGATGCTGCCCCCGTTGGCGATGGTGTAAATGCCTTCCCTGGTCGGGAACATGGCCTGGCAGAAATACAGCTGGGATACGTTCTTGGTCATGCCGCCGAGCTGATAGCAGAAGAAGAATATCATCATAATGATCCAGAACTTATCGGAGAAGCAGATTTTCGCCTGTTTCCCGATGGGCAGCGCTTTGACCGGCGCTGCGTCCTCGCCCCGGCTCATCGATTCCTCGGTTACGCGCTCACGGGTGAACATGAACTCGACCAGCGCGCCGATGACGGTAATGGCCGTCAGGGCGATGACAAAGATCTTCCAGTTGTTATAGGAAGCCGCCGCGTCGTAAAGGACCACGCCGTTGAGGGTGTATTCGCCGCTCTCCATCAGGACCGCGCCCTCCGGAAGGTTGGCGGTCTGCGGAACGAACAGCAGGGAAAGGAAAAACGGCAGGATCATCGTGGACAGGCCCATGGCCGCCAGCATGGTCGCGTTGGAGAGGGTCGCCAGCAGGGTCCTGTCCTTGGAATTGCGGGTGGAAAGGCTCACAAGCGCCGCGTGGGGCGTGTAATACATGGGATAGGCGAAGGCAAACCACAGGTTATAGCCGATGGCGATGCAGACCAGCGCCGTTCCCTGTCCCGCGGGGTTGATGGTATCCGTGGCCAGGGGGGAGATGACGAAAAGGATCAGGAGAGCGATGAAGCTGACGGGCACGGAGAGAAGAAGCAGCGGACGGGCTTTGCCTGCCCGGGACTTGCTCCGGTCCATCAGCCGGCCAACGATGATGTTGCCGAGCACCACGAAGATGACCGAAATGACCGGGAGCCATTTGAAGAACTCACTGGCCCAGCTGTTGATGTTCAGCACGTCGGTCATATATTTGTTGAAGTAATTGGACAAAACGGAATTGGCCACCAGGGCCAGCGTGGGCCCGATCAGATAGCCCATCGCCCCTTCGGGGAACAGGGTAACGTTGTTCTTTTTGATCAGACTGGGCAGTTTGTCAAAAAAGCTTTGTTTTGTCTGAGTCCGGCTCATGTCTTCGATTCCTCCCGTATTTAAAAATTTTTGTTTTCATATGAATCCGTAAGAACCGTTATTTTTCGGCGAGCATATCTTATGCCTCCTTCTGACGCCCGGCGCGGTCTTCCCATGATCATCCGGCGATAGACGCGTACGGGCTCAGTCTTTTCCGTATATTTCGGACGTACGGGACCATTTGCCCTCTTTCAGCGCTATGCGTATGTTTTTGGGACCGGCGGGAAATTCACACGAGACCTCGCTGAAAAAGCCTTCAGGGGGATCAAAACGCCAGCCGTCCGGGGCCGAGGGATCCGGCGACAGACCGATAAAATACCTTGCCAGCAGGTAAATGGGACTGGCCGCCCATGCGTGGCAGAGGCTCTTGCCGAAGGGGTCGCCGTACATGGCATACTGCTGCGCCGCGGGTTTCTGCGGATCATATTCTTCCCAGAACGTTGCGACGCCCGCGTCGAGCATACCGCCCCAATAAGCCCTGATCTGATCAAGGACTTCCTTCAGGTATCCCATCCGGCACAGGGCGTCCAGTTCAAAGAAACGGAAATAGGGGGTCGTAATGGGGGGTACGTCATCATTGAAGAGCACCGTTTCCGCGATCCGGCGTTTCCGCGCTTGAGGCACAAGATCGAACACGATGGCCAGGATGGCGGCATGACGGGTGACCGCGCGCCGGCCGGAGGTCCAGGAATCCACATAGGCCTGCTTTTCCTCGTCCCAGAAATATTCTTCGATGGCGTCCGTCAGGCGACGGGCGGTTTCCCGGTACATCCGCGCCTTGTCGGACGCCGAAAGCCGGGCCATAACCGAAAGCGCGGCCGCCAGGAGCATTTGCTCGGCGCACAGAGGCCCGTCCCGGTCAAACTCCGCCCAATCCACATAGATCCAGTCGCCCTTCCGGCCGATCAGGAAACCGTTTTCATCACGCTGGGAAAGGAGAAGCTCCATCAGGCTTTCCATCCGCGGCAGCATATGGCTGAGGAACGCCTCATCCCGATAGGCCAGGGCATGCTCCGCCGTTCCCAGGATCCACAGCAGCGAATAATCCACAATGGTGTTGACGTGGGTCAGCGGCGGGTCATTGCCGCGCAAAGCAATCAATGTGCGCTGCTCGATCTCCCGGTCGCCGGTCAGATAGCGGTTGACAAACAGGGACTGGTAGGCATCCCCGCCCCAGATCCACTTGTCCCGCTTGACGCCGTCCAGAAAGAATACGTCGCAGCACAGTGAAAAGGTGTGCGCCGCCACTTCAAAAATCCTGTTCAGCGTTTCGTCGTCGCAGACGAAGCGCGCCCGCACGGGGATATCCACATACTGATGGCGCGCCCGCACGCATACGTCTTCGGGCCCCGCGCCCGGCAGATAAGCAAAGCGCATTGCCTGACGGGGGGTGAGTCCGGTTTCCGGGTCGGGCTTGCAGGAAAAGTAGCACGCGCTTCCGGCCAGCGCTTCTTCCCTGGATTCGCCCAGAAAAACTTCTCCGGGCATCCGGCCGGGGATCCGGGGAACGATATGAAGCCGTGCTGTCAGCTCGGTTTCGAAGGTGAAGAGCGCGCCGCCGTTCACCTCTTCCGCCCGGATTGGCGCATACACCTTTTCCAGCATCGGCCATTGATCGATCCGCTGGCCGGGCAGGGTAAAATACCGGCTGCAGGCAGCCTGTACGGGGGGCAGGCAGTAGTCCTCGGCTGTCCAGCCGCTGTCGGAAAAAACGTTCTCACCGTCAACATAGACGGCAGGCACGCATCCGATGCACGCGGCATGCACCGAGATGCGCACTTTGCCGGCAGGGCAGGAAACCAAAGCTCCGAGAGGATATTTTCTGTCATTGACCAGCACATAGCCGATCGTGTCCGGACCGCCGGTGACCGTAAAGGTCTCCGGCCGGGCAAGATCATAGCTGCGCCGGTAGGTCACACGCTGACGGAAGCCGTCGCTTTTCCAGAAGGCCGGCCACGCGCAGCCGCGTTCCACCCGGGAAAAATTCTGCCTGAGCGCATGGTACAGTTCCAGGTCGCCGGGATACCAGATCCAATATGCCTTTTGTCCGTTCATGTCGTTTGCTCCCTGCAGTTGATCTTCACCTCGGAGGTAAGTTCGCCGTCACTGGCGGTCACCAGGATTTTTCCCGCCGCCCCCGCGCGGACGACCGCCTGCGCTTCCCCGAAATACGTGGGAACGGCGCTTTGGGCGTAATTGCCGTGAAAGAAGGTGCAGCCGTTGGCCGTGCCCATGACCGTGCCGTTGTCGGCTTTGACGCGGACCGTGCGCCGGGTCAGGGGCTGTACTTCTCCGTTTTCATCGGTATAACGGATCCGCAGCCAGATCATTTCACCCGGCCGGCAGTCACCGGATTCCGCTTCCAGGCGAAGCACGGTCGTCGGGCCCGCGCTGACCAGCGCGTCGCTGCCCGTGACCCGGCCCTGCGGATCCAGCGCCTCCGCGCGGAGCTCGCCGGCCTCGTAGGGTACGCGGAAAAGGACCCGGCAATTCCCCGGCACCCGCTTTTCGCCCACCGGTTTTCCGTTGAGTACAAGACGGATCCTTTCGGCGGCGGAATAGACCTCCACGTCCGCCGGCTTGCCCTCGCAGCCGGGATAGCTCCAGCTGCGGATCGCCCGGGTCAGCTGCCATCCGGTGAGGACGGGCTTCCGGTCCTCGCCGGGCGGCGTCACAGCCAGGCGGGGGCCCTTCTCCAGGTCAAACACAACCCGCGTATAATCCGCTTCCGGCGTCAGCTTGCCGGTAACATCGATGCGGCAGGTGCCGCCCCGGATGCGGTCTTCCTCACGGTCCGTGCGATAGCTGCCGAATTCCGGACTGTCCCCGCCGCACTCGCCGATGTAGTCCCAGCCGGCCCAGACAAAATCACCGATGATCCTCGGATGGCTTTGCGCAAGCTTCCAGAACGAACGGGCGTCCCCGATCAGGGTTTCCGTGCCGAGGATCAGCCGCTCCGGATACTTTCGGCAGTCCTTGCGGTAACGCCAGTTGCCGTAATTGTATCCCGCGATATCCATGGCCGAGAAAACGTCCCTGGTCTTCCAGTCGCACGGCGGCAGCCAGGCGCCGAATTTCATGAAGTTCGTTCCCAGTCTGGCGGCCATGTTGTTGAAGAACTCCGAACCGACGGATTTTTTCTTTTTCCCCGGCTGCGCGGCTTTCTGTGTTTCCGCGTTTTTCCCGGCCTCCTGCGCCTGCCTTTGGGCTTTTTCGTCGCTGTACACGCCGAATCCCACACTGGACAGGAAGTTGAAAAAGATGTTGATGCCGCAGGTGACCGGACGCGTCGGGTCCAGCAGATGCAGAGTCTCAGTAAATTCACGCTGCAGCCGGATCCCTTTGGGCTGCGCGCTCTCGGCGACCTCATTGCCGGTGGAATACATGATGACGCAGGGATGGCTGAAATCCTTGTCCACCATGCTTTTCAGATCGCGCTTCCACCACTCGGATACATGGGAAGCGTAATCGTGCGCCGTCTTGTGCATGTACCAGCAGTCCACGTATTCGTCCATCATCAGCATGCCCTGCCGGTCGCAGGCGTCCAGCAAATACCGGGAAGCGGGGTTGTGGGCCGAGCGGATGGCGTTATAGCCCGCTTCCTTCAGAATGCGGACCCGTCTTTCCTCCGCCTCCGGACAGGTGCAGGCGCCCAGCACCCCGTTGTCATGGTGGATGCACGCACCCCTGAGCACCGTACGCGATCCGTTGATGGTCAGTCCCTTGTCCGGCCCCCAGGCCAGCACGCGCGCCCCGAAGGTGATTTCCGCCCGGTCCTCGCCCGCCTGCGCGGTCAGGGTGTAGAGCCGGGGCTGTTCCGGGCTCCAGGGCAGCGCGTCCGGAAGGGTGATTTCCGCTTCCGCCGTGCCGCCCGCCGCTTCGGCGACGGCTGAAGCAAGCCGCTTTTCCTTGTCTGTCACCGTCAGGAACACCGCGCCGTCTTCGCTTGTCCGCACCGATACCCGGATGCGGACGGGATCGACGGACAGGGTCGAAACCCTGATGCCGTCCGTCATGATATGCCTTCTGGGCCCGGTCCACAGCCAGACCGGGCGGTAAATTCCGGTTCCCGTATACCAGCGGGAGTTCGGCTGGTCGGCGTTCCGGGCCAGGACGGTGACGGTGTTTTCCTTCTCTCCTTCGACCAGGCCGTCCAGATCGACCGTAAAATCGGTATATCCGTAAGGAGGCACCGGTACGCTCCGCCCGTTGACGGTGATTTCCGGTTCGCGGTACACGCCTTCGAATTCCAGTTCCAGATGTCCCGCGCATAGTTCCCGCGGGAGGGTAAACTTTTTTTCATACAGGCAGTCAGACGCCTCGAACCAGCCGATATTCCCTTCGCCGGTGCTGAAGGCAGTTCGCTGCCCGGTCCGCATGGCGTCGTGGGGGAGAAGCACGGGGACGGGCGCTTCCGCGCTGTCCGGTTTCCTGCAGGTCCAGCCGGTGTTAAAGTCATGTCTGATCATCCTGTTCTTCCTCCTTCAGGAAATACGCGTGAAGATCCTCAATGACCTGCATGGTGTGCAGACGGGCGCCTTCGGTGCTCAGATGGCTGTCGATCAGCCAGAAATACCGGCCGGGCATCAGCGAATCTTCGATTTCGGATATCACAGGTACGTGCAGGGAACCGACCAGGCGCAGGTGGAGGGCCTGCCGGGCTTCGGGGGTGCTGTCCTCCGTCAGGGAGGCGCGATTGCGCGGGGTGTAGGTGAACAGGGTCGTGATCCCTTTCTCCGCAAACGGGGCAAGGGCCCGATCCAGGCAGGCCGCCGTTTCCTCCGGAACGGCCCGGACGGTGTAATCGGCGATGTTGTGCCTGAGCCTTTCGTCCGAGGTTCCGTTGGGCCTGGGCAGGACAAAATCCCAATACGCGTTGTAGGTGCTGAAAGGATAAGCCTGTCCGTCGTCGTCAAAACCGGCCGGACTCAGTCCGTAGTCCCTTTTCTGCATGCCCCGGCGTATGCGCTGATAAGCGGAAAAACTGTCAAAGACGCCGGTAAACGCTCTCATATCCAGGACGGAAGCGGTATCATAGCAGGATTCCATCATTGCCCAGAAGCCCGTGTCCAGGCGGTCGTCAACGCAGAACTGCTCGCTGACGGCGTCAAACTCGGGAGAATAGAGGAGGATGTCCCCCGGTTCCATCAGGGGCAGGATCAGCCTGAGCTGCGGCAGCTCGCCGGTGTAGGCGTATACGCACATATTGACGGGCGAATACTCCGGGAACGCCTCCTTCAGCATGGCGCTGTCGTATCCGTAGCGGCCGGAGGAGCCGGCGGACAGGACCAGCTTGCGCTGCCCCTTCAGGGAAAGAAGAAGGTCGTACTTGTCCTGGAAGGTGTCAAAGTAACTTCCGCTGTATACGGGCGCGGTTGCCGCGTTCACCCGCAGGGTCCGGTAGGAGCAGCCCCGGAAGGAGGCGTCCGAAACCGTTTCCAGCGTATCGAACAGGACGATCTCGGTCATCGTGCAGTCCACGAAGGCGTCCGGCTCGATCAGGCGCAGGGAAGGAGGCAGCACCAGGCAGGAAAAGGCTTGTCCGCGGAAGGCTCCCGCGCGAATGCCCCGGACCGGCAGGCCTTCAACCTGTTCCGGGATCACGCAGACCGACGGCGAAGCCATGCAGCCGGTGACAAACGCCGACGCGCCGTCGGTTTGCCAGATCAGATCCTCCGCCGGGGTCCAGGGCGCCCACTGGGCATACAGCACGCTGCCGAGCGCGGGATCCAGCCGGCTGCCCAGGCCGACCCGGATGCCGTCTCCCTCGGGGGAAGTGTTCCAGGAAAGCAGCGTATAGCCCGGCCGTTCAAACCAGACCGTCCCCTGCAGGGTGTTCACCCGGCGGTGGGTGTAGGCGATTTCGCGGGTGATGCTGTCCCCTGTTCCGCTGCGGAGCGTGCCGCCCAGGCCCAGATAGGTCAGGCTCGTGGCTTTCCGCGCAGGCGGCGGGACGGCGGCCGCCGTTTCATCGCTCCCGCCGTCGGGCCGGAGCCTGTCGGCGTGCGGCGCCCAGAAATAATTCGTGCAGTAGCGGCCGTAGGCGGCCGCCGGCACAAGAATGACCGCGTCGGTCCCTTCCGTCAGTCCGATGCCCACGGTACAGTCGGACGGGTTTTCCTGGAGAAGCGTGATTGTCCTCAGATTCGGCGCACCCCGGAACGCGCCGTCCAGGATGGTCCGCAGGCCGGATTGAATGGTAATGCCCGTAAGGTTCATTGCTCCGGCCAAAGCTCCCCCGGCCAGGGTGTGCACCGGTTTTCCCTGCCAAAGGTTCGGCACAGTCAGTTTTTCGCTTGCCAGACCCCTGTCGGTCAGGCCTGTCACCGCCCACCCGCCGTCCCGGGCTTCATAGACAAACAGATCCGCGTCTTCGGATATTCCCGGATCGGTCTGAAACGAACCGGTATCCGGCAGCTCCGGTCTTTCGGCGACAACCGGGGAGGGGTCGCCCATGGCCGTCTTCAGGTCCTCCGCCAGAAGGATGGTGTTGAGGCGCGCCCCCGCGCCGTTCAGGTGAAAGTTGGTATCAAAAAACCAGCCGGCATCCATGATCGCGCGCTTTGCCGATCCGATGACCGGGCAGTCGAGCCGTTCCCGCAGGCGGGCTTCAAACGCGTCCGCCCGTTCAACCTCGCCGGTATCAAACGCTTTTTCATTCATCGGACAGAAGCGGAAAAACACCCGGATCCCGCGCTGTTCGCAGGCATGCGTGAACGCGTTGACGCGTTTGACAAAGGCCTCATCCGGCCATGCCGGATCAAACCGCAGCGGCGTGTTCCGATCATAACCGCCGGGCATTCGGTTTTCCGCCCGCAGTCCGGCCGGGATATCGCCATGGGCTGAAAATGAAGCCCTCGCGTATACCCCGTCTCCGTCCGGCGCTTCGTGTCTGATCAGGAACCCGGCCCGCTGCGCGGCGTATCGGGGAAAGGCCGAAAGAAGCGCTTCCCATCGGGAGGCATCCAGGCGGGCAAGCAGATCGGGCCTCTCCTCGGCGGCCTGCCACATCGTTTCCGCGCCGAACCAGTCGGACAGGGTCTGTTCGCTCAGCTCCGGTGAGAACACCACTATGTCTCCCTCGTGGAGGGAAGGCAGTGCCAGCTCCAGCATGCAGGCGGTGCCCAGGCCGGCATACAGGCCGAAGTTGACCGCCTTCCGGGAGGGCATGAGTGTTTCGAGCAATTCTGAGTCCGTGCCGAAGGCCGCGCCGCTCCCGCCGATGATCACAATTCGTTTGCCGGGAACGCTTTCAAGCAGCGCCGCTTTATCGGAAAGCGCCGCGGGGTAGGTGCGGGCGTACTGCGGAGGCCCGGAAAAGGCAAAAACGAGCAGCAGCGCGGGCAGCAAAAGCGCAAGCCCCGCAAGGAAGCATACCCGTCTGGCTGTACGCACCGTTTTTTCCTCCGTTGTACCGACGCGCCGGGAAAGGTTCAGAACTGAAAATAGATGAACGTACCCGCCCCTCCGCTTTCCGCCCGAAGGAACCAGGCAATCACGGCGCCGGCCAGCAGATAGAGATATACCGTATCCGGGACCTGTTCATTCTCCGCCGCCCGGTGCAGCACCGGCAGCTGGCTCAGTCCCAGCAGCAGGCACAGCGCCTGAGGCAGTGAAAGACCGCTCACCGCCAGGCCGGCCGCCGGGTTCCACGGCCTGAAAAGGCATAGAAACATCCGGCACGCCTGCGTCAGGCTTTCCGCCCGGAACAGCAGCCAGGACAACAGCACCAGGCTCATGCAGACAACGCGCCGCGCAAACGGAAACCGCGCCCGGGGACCGCGGCGGGAGAGCAGAATCTCAGCGCAGCAAAGCAGACCGTGAAACAGCCCCCAGCACAGAAAGGTCCAGTTGGCCCCGTGCCACAGGCCGCTGAGTATGAACACCGTCATCGTCGCCGCAATCTGCCGGCCGATCCCTTTCCGGCTGCCGCCGAGGGGGATATACACATAATCCCTGAACCAGCCGGTCAGCGACATGTGCCAGCGCTGCCAGAATTCCCGGACCGTGTGCGAAAGATAAGGCCGGTCGAAGTTGCGCCGCAGTCGGATGCCCAACAGATATGCGCTGCCCCGGGCGATTTCAGAGTATCCCGCAAAGTCGCAGTAGATCTGAAAGGCAAAAAGGACCAGGGCCAGCAGCACCGCGCTTCCGTCGGGACTGGCCGCGGCAAACACGCTGTTGACAACCGGGGCGGCCATGTCCGCAATGACGAGTTTCCGGAAATAACCGGTCAAAAGCAGCTTGAGCCCCTGAACGGTCTGCGCGCGGTCCGCGGTTTTTCCCTCGGCCAGCTGGGGCAGGAGGGCTCCGGCCCGTTCGATCGGTCCGGCGACCAGCTGCGGGAAGAAAGCGATGTACAGCGCGTAGTGCCCCGGATGGCGTACGGCGGACAGATCGCCGCGGTATACGTCAATCACATAGGACAGCGCCTGAAACGTGTAGAATGAGCAGCCGACGGGCAGGAGTATGTGCATCGGCCTCCAGGTCCCGCCCGTGATGCCGATCAGGGTTTGAGCCAGGAACTCGAAATACTTGAACCAGAACAGCAGTCCCAGGCATCCGGCGCAGGCCAGAAATACCCAGAACTTCCGCACGGACGGGCGGGAGGACCGCTCCGTCATCAATCCGCAGAAGTATGTCAGCGCGATGACTCCCACGATTGCCAGCATCAGCGGCGGAGACCAGCAGGCGTAAAAGAACAGGCTGCACAACAGCAGCAGTCCCCAGCGCAGGCGCCGGGGACAGAACCGGTGCAGCAGCACTGTCACGCTCAGGAAAAGCACGTAACGCGGCGAATCAAAGCTCATGGGGCTTTCTCCAGGCGGAAGCGGACGAAAGCAGAAGGGACAGAAGCAGCATATGCGTCCAGGGGAGACCGTCCAGCAGCATGCAGAAGAGACAGCCGGTAAAACACAGCCAGCCGGGATACCTGAGACGGGACAAACGCGCGGTACGTCCCAGAACCGCAAATATCAGCGCCGGAAGCGCCAGCGCGGCCGTAATCCCTTTCAGCATGGCTTCATTCCTTTCGGAACAGGCTCTGCCTGCAGGGATTTCTGATCCCTGCAGGCAGAGGAGAAACGGAGAATTATTGCGCTTTCTTCCGCAGGCTGCAGAAGGCGGCGATGATGCACAGCGCCAGGGCGATGCCCATGATCACCATGCCGGCGATCGCGCCGGAACCGGAGGCCAGGTTGGCGGGCGTCTGGACTTCCTTGATGACGTCCGCGTTGGAGAAGTAGATGAAGCCGAGACCTTCGACGCGGGACGAGATCAGATTGATCAGGCTGAGCGCCACCAGCACCGGCGCGCCGATCTGGCACAGGCCGCTTACAAGATCCGCGCAGGAGGCGGCGGTGCCCTTGAGGGAAAGCATCTTCAGCGCGATGGCCGCAAGCAAAAGCACGACGGCCAGGATCAGCCAGAGGGTCATGCCGGAAACGCTCTTGCCCTGGAAATATCCTTCACCGGATACGTTGGCCGAATAAACGATCAGGGAAACCAGCACCATAAGCGCGGCCAGGACGGTGATCCATGCACCGACGGACAATTTCTTCAACATGTTCAGGCCTCCTTCTTTTTCTTGAGGACAGTGGTTGCCACGAAGCCCAGGCCGCAGACGATGGTCAGCACCAGGCTGACGGTCCTGATGATGCTGATGGCGTTGTCATACCAGGTGGCCACCTTGCGGGTGGAGACGTTCAGGACCGCGCTGTTGGCAAAGGTGTACAGCTGGTACTTGAGGTTTTCACGGGCCTTTTTGACCAGCGCGCTGTCGTTTTTGACAACATCGACGGAGAGGTAGCCCCAGGTCTTGTCAACACCGCCCTCGCCCTCGTTGATATGGTTGTCGTTCTGGGCGAAGTCAGCCACCTGCGTGATGCCGGCCATCACCATGGATTCGGCGTTGAAGTAATACTTGTTGTTCATCATGTCGGTGGAGATCAGGCCGGTGTAGCCCCACTCATCGCGCAGAACTTTGGTCAGCATACCCACGTGATGCGCGGCGTTGGTGGCGCCGATGCGGTTGAAGGCGATCATGACCGCCATGCCGCGGGCATCGCTCAGTCCGCCCTGGAAGCCGCGCAGGTCCGTCTCACGGAATTTCTGCTCGGTCATGTAAACCGAAACGCCGCCGCGGTTGTGTTCCTGATCGTTGAAGCCCATGTGCTTGGGACCGTTCATGATGCCTTTTTCCGCACAGCCCTTGAGGATACCGTAGCCGATACGGTTGGTCAGCATCGGGTCTTCGGAGATATACTCGTAGTTGCGGCCGTTGTACGGGGTGCGCCGCTGGGTCAGCCCGGTGCCCCACAGGTCGTAGCGCTGCAGCCACAGGCCGCTGTTGCCTTCGATCAGGCCCCACTCGTACGCAAGATCGGGGTTGAAGGAAGAGGCGATCATGGTCTGGGAATGAATGTTGAACTTGTAGGTCCTGCCGGTCGCTTCATCGGTATATCCGGAGGTAAAGCCGCAAACGCCTTCGTTCTGGAGCACCTTGGGGTTGTCGACATTGCTCAGCACATCGGAAGAGGAACCGCCGTGAATCACCGCGCCGACCGCTTCGTCGATGGTGATCTGGGAGACCAGGTTGTCCCAGTATTCATCGTTCACGTTCGCCAGCTGTTCTTCCTGGATGCTGGCGGCATTGAAGCGCAGGCCGCGGTCCGCGCCTTCGTTGGCGGGGTTTCCGGTCTGGACGGTGTAGGTCTGGCCGCGCAGCTCCCTGAGCCATTCGTCCTTCCGGGGACTGTCGCCGATTTTGACTTCCACCTCGTTGTAATTGATCGGGTAAGTGGCGTCCCAATCCTGACGGGACAAGTAAGTCACGGTGTCGGTGCCCGTCCAGTAGTTCAGGTCCGCGTCGTCCGCCACATTGGTGACGGCCGTGCCGTTGGCCGTGGCGAAGGTGGTTTTGTCAAAGGCGGCCTGATTCCATGTGACGACGGCGCCTGTGGAATCGGTATCCATGCCGTCCGCGGCAGTCTTGCCGAGATACGCCAGGAAGTTGTTGACCGCGGCGTGGGAACCTGCGGCAGCGGTGAAGAGGTAATCGCCATCATCCAGGATCCAGGTCTTTGCGCCTTTGTAGTCATAGCTGGCAAGGTACTTGGTGGGCACCGTCAGGGTCACGGTGGCAGTCCCGCCGGCCTTGACCTGCACTTTGCCGGAATTCAGGTAATTCACGGCCGCCTTCTCCACCAGGTTGGCGCGGTCATAATCGGTATACGGCGGCTGCACGTACAGCTGCGCCAGGAAATAACCGTCCTTGTCGCTCAGGTTTTTGATCTCGATTTCGGCGGTCACGTTTCCGTTTTCGCTCAGGTCGACCTTCACGCTCCTGAGGGTCTGCTCATAGGGCAGATAGGACAGGCCGTGGCCGAAGGTGAACAGTACTTCCTTATTGTAATCCCAGGTATCGCCCTGTGTGGCGCCCTTGGCGGAAGAAGCGTTGTACTGCGGATTCATCACGGAATCGAAGTAGCGGGTCTCGAAATATTTGTAGCCGACGTAAATGCCTTCCGCCTCGACGATGTAATGACCGCCGTTGTAGGTGGTCGCGCCGCCGAAGGAGCTGGCTTTGGTATTCGCGATTGTTTCGCCCGGATAGCGCGGATCGGTGCCTTCGGTGCCGACGATCTCATAATCGGCGTAATAACTGCCGCCGAAGTTGACCACGGCCGGGTTGGAGGCGTTATCCGCCACATAGGTATCGGGCAGGGCGCCGGTAGAGTTGACCTTGCCGGTCAGCACATTGGCGACGCCGGTCAGCTGGTAGTCATTGATAACGCCGATATAGACGATGCCGTCCACTTCATGGCTGCCCCCGCGGGCAATCTCCTTGAGCACCATGGTATTGCCGGAGTTGATCAGTACCAGCACCTGGCCGCAGGTTTCCTTCGCCAGGTCGATGATGGCCAGTTCGTCGTCAGACAGGGCCAGAGGATCCTTGCCGGTGGCTTCGCCCGCATAGTTGAGCGCGGAGCCGGGGGCGTAGGTGTTGCCTTCGCCCGCGCCGCGCGCGAAGGTGACGACGGCGACGGAGTTTTCTCTGTCGATGCCGGCCTTCCAGTCGGCCGGAGCGCCCTTTTCCTCAAACAGGGAGGGGGGTACTTCCACGATGCGGTATTCGGTCATGTCTCCGGGGGCCGCCACGTAGATATTGTCATACGCCACGGTCTCCTGCATTTCGCCGGTCCAGCGGTTGGGCACCATTTCCGAGTGCTTGTTGAGGATGCCGTTCATGTAGAAATCCGCAACCGTCTGGTTGATGGGCAGCCCGGCGGCGGTCAGCGCCTCCACCAGGTTGTTGACCGCGTCCGCGTTGCCGCCGCGCAGGTCGCCCGCGGTATAGGGATAGGGGGCGTAGGAGGCCAGGCCGAAGAGCACCACCTGTTTGCCGGGGCCCAGAGGGAGCACGCTGTTGTCATTTTTCATGACGACAGTCCCTTCCTCGCCCTCGCGGATGGCCAGCGCCTTGGCGGCTGCCGCCATGTCCTCGATGGTCTGGTAGTCTTTTTTGAAACGGGCGGCGCTTTCGTCCGTGATCGTTTCATAGCTGCTGGTTCCCAGCACGCTGTCAAGTGCGGAGCGATATGACTCCACAACGCCGGAACCGATGCTTGTCAGCACCAGCAGGCAGGCCATCAGAGCGGCCATACCCCGGAAGAAACCGGAAAGTTTACCCATGTGTACATACTTCCTTTCCTGATGTAATATTGCTTCACCCGCCATGCGCGGGGGAATGACGCTGAGGAGATGATCAGGACAGTTCAAAGGAGATAAAGTCGAACGTGCCGCCCTTGCCCTCGACGCTGAAATAGAGCGCCGACCGACTGCCAAGGCCCTGCGGCAGGGTTCCCGTAAAGGTTTTTTCCCGGAGCGCCGTTTCCACCGGGATGCGGCAGACGATCTGGCCGTGTTCCTCGGTACGCACGGTCACGGTGCAGCCGTTTCCGTATCCCTGCAGGCGCACGGCGACGGCGCTCGTTTCGCTCAGGTCGAAGTATTTGAACCCCACCGTGCAGCCGGTGCAGAAGTTGGAAATGTACTGGTCGTCCCCTTCCTCGCGGTCGCCGCCCCGCTGGGTCAGGAAGGGATCCGCGCCTTTGGGATGCTTGATCATGGAAAGAAAACGCGTGCCGTTGCGGCCGTATACGTTGCAGGCGATATAGGCCGGATAAACGCCCTTGCCCTTCAGCGGCCCCCCGTTCAGGCCGCAGGAGGTCATTTCCGCCTGGTAAAAGCGGCCGTCCTCAAAGCGGATCTGCTCCGCGCAGGCCTGGCGGGAGGACTGCTTGCGGTTGGAATGGCGGTGATAGAAGACATAGTATCGGCCGCCGATCTCAATGAGGCTGCCGTGGGTGTTGCCGGTGCACATCCGCGCGTGCTTCACGTCGGGCACGCCGGGAAGCCCGATGTCGCCGCAGCTGACCAGGACGCCGCCGTACTCAAACCCGCCGTCCGGCCGGTCGCTGACCGCCCAGCACAGGTTATGGCTGTTGAGCGAGCTGTAGATGAAATAATACTTGCCGTTGAATTTCCGCATGGAACTGGCTTCGCCGAAGGGCTGCTGCTCATAGGGCGTGCCCCTGGCTTCCTCGCCGGTCAGGACGCCGATGTATTTCAGCTCGTCCCCGGAGATCACGGTCAGCATATCTTTGGGATCAAGCTCAAAAAACATCGGGCCGTGTTTGGTGGGTGTGGATCCGTCCAGCAGGATGGGATTGCCGCCGAAGGCAAAGCCGGTATACAGGTAGAGCCGCCCGTCCTCATCCATCAGGCAGCCGGGATCGAACTGGAAGGGTTCGTTTCGCTTGCCGATGGGCGTTCCGTCCCTGTACTTTACATATCCGTAGAACTGATACTGTCCGGCGGGCTCGTCGCATACCGCCACGGAGATCATTTTCGTGCCGCCCATGAAATAGTACAGGTAGTACTTTCCGTCCGGTCCCACCACCATGTCCGGCGCGGCCAGACCGTTGGTCAGACGGATCCGGGGAGCGGCGGGGTCCTGTTCCCGGCGATAGATGCAGCCGTGATACGTCCAGCTGCCCAGATCATCCACCGGGGCGGACCAGCAGACGTAATCGCCCAGGCAGAAGTTGAGCCCGTTGAACAGGTCGTGGGACCCGTAGATGTACACGCGGCCGTTGACGATATGCGGCTCCGCGTCCGGAACGTATTCCCAGCTGGGCAGGTAGGGATTCAGCGCCTGTCTGTTGCTCATGGGGATCTCCTCCTATGCTGATCAGGTCGGTGATGAAAGCAGGTAGCGGCTGATGATGAAGGCGGGGGTGCAGCTCCAGGCGTGGCAGTAGCTGTTGACGATGCGGCCGCCGTAGGGGGAGCCGTCCGGGTCCGAAGGGTCCCAGCTTTCCCAGAAGGTGTCGGAGCCGGTCCGCAGCATGCCGCCCCAGTATTCCCGCAGGTGTTTTTCCGCCCGGTTTTTCTGTCCTGCCGCCAGCAGGGCCATCACATAATAATGATGCATGTACGGGGTAATCATCCGGGGACTGCCGGGGAGGGACTCTGCCCGCTCCAGGGCCTCGGAGGCCCGCTCCGGCGGCATGACGCCGGCCAGGATCATGAATACCTGGGAGTGAACGGACACCTGGTCTCCGGACAGGAAGCAGCCCTGTTCTTCCGACCAGAGCAGCCGCATGGCCGTCTGCCGCAGTTCTTCCGCCTTGTCCCGGTAGAACCGCGCGCGCGAAGGATCCCCGGCCCGCTCGCAGAGGGAGGCGGCCGCTTCCAGCGCCTGGATGAGCACGCCGTGCAGGGCCGTCCGCCGGTCCAGGTTATCGCTCCAGTCGATGAAAGCGCTTTCCGCCGCTTCTTCCTTTACGGTACCGTCCGCCGTCAGGAAATGCTCCAGCACATAATCCACCTGGAACAGCACCGGATCGAGCAGATCATCCAGCGCTTCCCCGTCGTCTGTTTCCGCCAGGTATTCCCGGAGTGTCGGCGCGGCCCAAAGCGCATAATCGGTCAGGTAAGTATCGTCGGCGGCGGGCTCTTTGTCGGTAAAAACATTGGCGCTCATTCGGCCGTCCGGGAAGCGGGAACCGGCAAACAGGTACAGGCAGCGCTTGATCAGAGCGATACTCCGGAATGAAACATATGAAGTCAGCGCCTGCAACCGCAAATCGCCCATCCACAGCCTCCGGTCCCGTTTGGGGCCGTCTTCCAGCACCAGCTGGGTGCATTCCGCCAGGGTGCGAAGGCTGGCTTCATAGATCCGCTTCAGTTCGTCGTCCGGAAAAGTGCGGGCTGGCAAAGCGGTTTCATCCGCAGAGCTTTCCCCCGTACAGGAGGCGCCGCGAACCAGCAGCTGATACTTGAGACTGGTGTCAAGCACCGTCAGAAGGACATACCTGAAGGCATACCGGCGGGGCAGACATACCTGCGCCGGAAGGATATCGATGTGCATTTCTTCCTGCTGGATCCAGCTGCTGGAAAGCCAGCCGTGATACTGCTTCGGATCTTCCCCGAACTCGTCGGATATTTCCGCAAAGTTCAGGCGGATGTACGCCGGCGCGTCCTGGGCGGAACCGGCCTGGTCCAGCGAGAGGGAGAACCGTCCGACGATGTGGCGTCCAAAGTCCATCAGTACCTGATCCCCACGGCGAAGCGGCCTGTCCGGCATTTCCGCGGGAGAAATCTCCTGCCCGTTTACCCGGAACGCAGTCGGAGCCGGGTACGGGGTATAATAAAGCCCGGGCTTTAACAGCTCCGCCTTTTCAAGCAGACGGCTGTCATTTTTGGGTTTAAAACCGGGAATGATCGAAATCAGCTGCATTTGGCGACCTCTTTTCCCTTTGTCTGCTTTGTCAAAAACAACCTGAACGTATCTTTCACCGTTATTATATAATCACAGGGCGCTTTGCGCTATGCACATATTTGTGCTGTTTAACTGACTTTTTTTGATGTAACTGTATTCAGAGCAGTGTAATATGGCCGCATTTTTTCCGTATGATCCGAAGGAGTATAAATTTGTCCCGGAAAATTGACAGATTCAGGGCTGTATATGTATACTGGACCCGTATGAATCCCGACAGTGAGGAAAGATGATGACGGAACAGCAGCTGATACAGGCATTGCGTGAACTGAATGAAAGCGAGCTCTTTTACCGCGCTTACCGGCTGGCCCGTTCCAGTCCGGAGGGTTTTGAAGCGTATCTTGGCCGGCTGGATCCCGGGGAAATCCGCGGAAAGGCGCTGATTATCCCGGAGTGGCCGGAAACGATCAGGCAGGAATATCAGGAGGCCGCCTTTTTTACCCCGGACCGGCGCGTAGGCATCCATGTGTCCAAGCACAACTGCTATACGCCCGCGGTGCCGCACCATCACGATTTCTTTGAGATGTTCTACGTTCTGGAAGGGCAATGCGTCCATCAGGTAAAGGGCCTTCATTCGCACCTGCGCACCGGAGACATCTGCCTGATCCAGCCGAAGGTGACGCATTCCGTCGATGTCAGCGACGAGAGCGTGATCGTCGATGTGCTGATGCGCCGATCGACCTTCCGACACTATTTCTACAGTATTCTGCAGGGAGACAATGCGCTGGCCGGGTTTTTTCTGAATACCCTGTACAGCAAGCAGGGGTTGAGCTACCTGATTTTTCACACGGGGGACGATTCGGAATTCCGCCATACCTTTTTGAATCTCTGCATGGAATTTTTTGAAAAACGGGATTACTATTCAATACTTCTGAACGCGATTCTCACAAAGATCTTTGTGCTCCTGCTTCGGAATCATATGGATCACGCGGAGTTTCCCAACGACCGGACGGACGACGCTCAGACCGCGACCCGCATTGCCCGGTACCTTCAGATGAATACCGCCGGCGCAACGCTGAACGGTCTTGCGGCTGAGTTCCATTATTCCCCGGAATATGCTTCCCGTCTTATTCGGCAGACGACAGGGCAGACTTTTATCCAGCTTTTGACCAATATTCGCATGGAAAACGCCGAACAGCTGCTGCGGGATACATCCCTGCCCGTCGCGGATGTGGCCGCGTCCGTCGGCTATGAGAGCAGCGAATACTTTATCCGGGCCTTCCGCAAGCACACGGGGATGACGCCGGGCGCCTATCGTCAGAACGGGCATATGGATTGAAGCTTTTTTTCCGCACAATAAGCTGCGTCCGCGGCCCGGGCGGGCAGCGGACGTCGAGGTGAAATCCGTTTTCATTGTCCATGGATGACGGCATGGCCGGCGGCTCTTGCACAGGCAATATTCGTATCTGTTCAGTCCTGCGGACAGTTTAGATACCGCGGGGGATACCCGTACCCCCCGCGACCCCCCCGGGCGAGAGTCCGGGGAAGGGAAACCCCTTCCCCGAGTCCTGAGCCTCGCCGGCGGTGCCGGTTTCCTGCGTCCAAGCGGCGCCGCCGGCCGGGTGCGAACCCCTCACCGATCCTGCGGGAACGGTTCGGGGTGTCGTTCCGCTTCACCGTACATGAAGCTTAAGCGGATCATAATCGGAGGGTGAACCCTCCGATACCTTCCCGCTGCTGCCATACGTTCGTTCTCCTTCACACACGACTGAACAGTTACCCTGTTCTTTTTCAATATGCGGGCGGGACCGGGACACGGAGAAGCCCCTGGCAAGCGTATACTCCGGGATTCCCTGCCGTCGGGCATTACGGCAAACCGGAATCCGCCGTGCTTTTATGAGGCGTTCCGCCCCTAAGCCTCCGGAATAAATCCATCCGCGATTTTGTAATCGATCCCCGCTTTGCGGGCCTGCGATACCTGGAAACGACGGGGGATATGGTACATTCTGCCGTTTTTGATCAAATAAGCTCCCGTTTGATGAAACTGAAAAGGGACGCCCCTGTTCATACACTGGCGGCGGACATCCAGCACCCATTCGTAATCAAGCGGCCGCGCGTTGATGCCCGATTCGCCTGAGCAAGCCACCTCGCGGATACTGCCGTTCAGATACTTTTCCAGCTTCACCGGGCCAAGCATCGGGCCGAGGATAACCGTTTTGTGCCTGATCGGAAGCTCCGCGAAGATCGGCAGCCTGAAATCCGCCCGATCCTGATTTTCGCAGGTGCAGCCTACGATCACATTTTCATAGCCCTCTCCCCAGTCGGGCGGGACGCATTCCCGAAACCGTTCGATGCGCTTTGTGAAAAAGTAAAACATGCAGTCATCCATCAAGTTCAAGCCTTTCTGATCTTCCCAATCCATTCCGCGAAGTGCGGACAGCACTGCAGCATCTTGTCAATGCCGATCTTCTCTGCAATCTCAACACCCTGCGTGACTTTCCGATAGTCTGGCTTGATTTGCAGAATCCGCTTGGACGGCGCTGTTTCAGGCGCTGAATTGATATCTTCTGGCGTTTCAAAACTAGCGCGGATTTCTGCGATTTTCTGAACAGTTGCTGCATCCATGATTGCCTCAAACGCGGCTGGCTCAGAAAACAGCAAAGCTTCAAACTCATGAACCATCAGATTGGCATGGCAGTTTGCGCTGCCGATGTCGCTATTGATTGTGGCTTCAATTTCTGCCACATGCTGATAGGTATCTGTCCTTTCCTGGTCCATGCAAGGCGTATCAGCAGGCAGCCTGAAGTAATCCAGCATGGATGTTACATACGCATCTCTGTCCCTGCAAAGCAGCCGCAATTGTTCTGCTATTTTGCTATAGGAACTGACACCGCCGCGTTCCTTTCCGCCGCTCACATACCGTTTGGTCGTCAAAATGATAGGTCTGACATAGATTTCCTGGGGCGTGAAATATGGAATCAGAATCCTATTGGCGAATTGTTCCTCAGTCTGTCCTTCACACAGTATCAATACACGTTTCATACTGTCAATCGACCTCCAAACAGATTCTTATTCCACAGATCGCCCAGTGAATAATCTTCCTCCAGCCATGCGCTCAATTCTTCGGCGTTCAGTCTCTCGAATGTGCTTCCCTGGTTGCTGTTATTCACAACAATCACATCTTCAGGATCGAACCAGTTCAGCAATTCAACAGACTGCGTTGAGAGGATTAGCTGCTTTTTCTGCGCAATGCTCTTCACCAGTTCCGCAAGCACAGTGATGGCGAAAGGATGCAATCCCAATTCAGGCTCATCCACAATGATAGTGGAAGGCATCAATTCTTCGGGCTGGAGCAGCAGCGTAGCCATGCAGATGAAACGCAGAGTACCATCAGAAAGCTGAGACGCGGTGAAGATATCATCGCAGCCCTTTTTCTGCCATTTCAAAACAATCAGTTCCTGATTGTTTTCGTTGGGAGCCAGCACAAAGTCATCGAAGAACGGCGCGATAGTGCGCACTGTTGAAACGATTTCTCTGTATTGGTTTGGATAATTCTCACGTAGTCTCAGCAAAAATGCGGCAAGGTTGCCTGCGTCCTGCTGGAAAACAGCGTTGTTCACAACATTATGCTCCTGCTTCACCTTGGCAGTGCGTCCAGTATCATGGAAGTGATAGACGCGCCAGCTCTCTTTTTCAAGGATTGGCTTGATATAGTCATCAAGATGGTTATTTACGCCATTGCGCCACTGAGATTCACTGTGCCCTCTGTTTATATTGGATTCATTATCATACTGCATTCCGTAATACTTGAAATATTCTTTTTTGAAAATGATCCTGCCGTCATCTGTGGGAATCAGTACAAACCCATAGGCATTGTTGCCAAAATAGAACTCCATTGTGATCTCTTCAGTGACCTTCAAACCGTTGTAAAACAGCGAAGAAACACCACTTTGCTGAGACGCAACAGCCAGGTTTTGACGCAGGATGTTCTGTAAGAACCAAAACGCTGAAACAAAGTTGGATTTTCCTGCGCCATTGCTGCCGATCAGCACATTGATGGGTTTCAATTCAATGCTGCATTCACGAATCGATTTATATCCCTTGATGACGATTCGGGATAGTTGTCCTTCTCTGGGAGCCATACCATTGTCCTCCTATTGCCTCAATTTCAACCCAAATTCAATCCTATCTGTGTCGGAGCAGCCTGCGCTATGCTTAGACTAATGTCATAGTACATCAGCAGGTTCTTTTCACGCAGCTTGGCGATGTCACCGCTCTTGGTGTAGTCAGGAATGTACCAGCGTCCCTTATCGTCCTTCAGGAAGTTTTCCTCCAGGATGACCATCAGTTCGGGCATCTTCTCACGCTTGTCAACGCCTTTCAATTCTTGGATAAACTTTGGCATCAAGTCTTGATAAGTCTGCGGTCCATCGCCGTTTTGAGGATCAAGTTGCTGATAGAACGTCTGCCTCGCCATGGGGCTGCTTTTGCTGATTGCATTGTCAGCGGCGCTCATGCTTCCTTCTCCTGCTCTTCCTCGACATGTTCTATGATGTCGCCATAATCCACTTTCAGTGTCGAGCAAATGCGGTCCAGTATGGGCAGAGCGACACTTTCATCCTTGCTCAGCTTGGTCAGGGTGTTGGATGAAATATCTGCCGCACGCCGCAAATCCGCCTTGCTCATCTTCCTGTCAATGAGCAATTTCCAGAGTTTGTTGTATCGGACAGCCATTGGGCAGCCTCCATTAAAAAACAAGATTATTAAAAGTATACCATGAAAATAAAGTGTTAACAATAATAATTCGTGCGAACAGGTGAGTTTTTACTCCTTTTATAATCATTGGTGGATTGATTTACACAATGCAAAAGCGGAAGGAGAACATGCTCCTCCGCTGTTTCCGGGTTCCACAATATTGAAATAGTTTAGCATTTATTTCAAATAATGAAATGACGAAATTGTATTTAGCTGTTTAGTCTAAGCGGCCCGGATCTCCGCCCGCATCCCATGCCGATAATAAAGCGGGGTATACGTTTTCAGATATCCGCTATTTCAGCCTTTTGACCGAGAATATCGTCAGCGCTATGGAAAAGACGATCCCCGCCACAGCAGGCAGAGGCATCCCGTTGGCCAGGAGCGGCTTGAAATCGGTGGTGCAGAGGATGCAGGATCCGATGAACAGCACCAGAGCCACCAGCGTCAGCACAGTGTACCGCAGGAAGCGGAGAATCCGGTTCAGGGGCTCCTCATATTCGGACAGTTCGACGCGCACCCTTGTTTTGCCCTTCACCACGCCCTCCAGCACTTCCGAAGCGAGGAGAGGGATCCGGGCTGTCTTTTTGCCGGCCTTCACCAGTTCATTGCCCTTTTCAAGGAGCTCCCGCGGAATGTCCATATTCTGCCGCGCACGATCCTTCAGCTTATCATAGAGCATATTGAATATGTTCAGGTCGGGGCAAAGCTGCTCCACGACGCCTTCCATGGTGGTGAGGGACCGGGCCAGCATGGTGAATCTGCCGGGCATGGAAACGTGGTTCCTGGCGGCCAGGGTCATTACTTCGTCGAACACCTCTGTCACGTTGATGTCGCTGACGCTCTTTACGTTCATATACTTTTCGATGAACATTTCGGCGTCCCGGGTAAGTTTGGCGCGGTCGGTTTTCTCCGATGCGGCGCCCATGCCCATGACCGAGCTGACCAGGGAGTCGGCGTCCTGGAGCAGCAGCGCTTTGACCATATCCTGGATGAGGTCGATATCCTTGTCCGTGACGCGCCCGATCATTCCGAAGTCGATCCAATAGGGCTTGCCGTGGCTGACCAGGATGTTGCCCTGATGCGGATCGGCGTGGAATATGCCCGCGTCCAGCACCTGATGCAGGTAACTGTCCACGATTACGCGCCCGATCTCGTTCGGGTCGCAGCCCTCCGCGATCAGCTTTTCCGTGTCTGCAACGGAGCAGCCGTCGATATAGGTCATGGTGAAGATGCGCTCGGTGGTAAGGCTGTCGATGACGGCGGGGCAGGAGATGCGTTCCTCGTCGTCGAGACACTTTTCCCTGAAGAGACGGGTGTTCTCCGCCTCCACGCGGAAATCGAGTTCGGCTTTGGTAACGCGCTCGACCTCCGCGATCACTGACTTGAAGTCGATGACCTGTTCGTCGGAATCTTCCCCGATGACGTTCACCAGGTCCGCCAGCTTGTTCAGAAGCACGAAATCCTTTCGCATCATGTCGGCGATCAAAGGACGCTGCACCTTGGTGACGACCCGGGTGCCGTCCCTGAGGACGCCGTAATGGACCTGAGCGATCGACGCGGATCCCAGCGGTTCATCCCGAAACTCGGTATAGATCTCATCAATTTTCCTGCCGGTTTCCTGTTCGATGACGGCTTTTGCCACGGCCGGGTCCAGAGGCTTTACGCTGTTGCGCAGTTTTTCCAGTTCCCTGCAGTATTCGGCGGGCAGCAGATCGACCCGGCTGGACATGATCTGTCCGATCTTTACATAGGTGGGCCCAAGATCCTCCAGGGTCGTCCGAAGCTCCTGCGGCGTAAGACCGTTGGCGTAGAAGTTATGCCTGGCGAAGATGGCGATCATTTCGGTGGAGCGGTGCTTTTCGCGTTTCCGAAACGCGCTGATCTCGCTTTCAAGGAGCCGCTTCAGTTCCGCGCTCATTTCCCCCGTGCCGCGTCTGATTTGTTCTTTTTCGTTTTCAAGCGTATCCGCCGGTTTTTGCGCTTTATTTTTCAGAGGCATCTTCCGCACTCTCCTTCCCGTTCCTGAACGGCCACACCCAGATAAGCCGAAGCGCGCTCGCGAAGGCGGAGAACAGGAGCGCGCCGCCGATGATCTTCGCGAGCAGGGTGGGGGAATCCCACCAGGGATTCAGGAAGATCAGCACCCCAAACGCCATGAGCGCACCGGCCAATATAATCAGTATCCACCAGCCCTTCCGGTTGGAGCGGCGAACAAACAGCAGGGCGTTCAACAGCGAAAACAGGCCGTCCGACACCAGCACGAATCCGAACAGCCAGCCCAGGGCTTTCAGCAGATCCTGATTGTAAATGAGTATGAAAATGCCGAGAATCGCGATGAACAGGGCGCCGGTAAAAATGATATAGTGAATCGGGGCTTTTTTACTCGCAATGAATTCAAGCATTTCCACAATCGCGAAGATAATCATCCCATACCCCACGGTTACAACAAGGGTATTTACATAGCTTTCGGGGCAGATCAGCATGACCACGCCGAGAGCCATCATGAGGATTGCGATCAGTATCGACTGACGCTTGAGCTTGTCCAATGTTTGAAACAGCATACGGCAGCGCTCCTTATTTGATCGGGTTAAAGAAGAACATCCTGTTTGGGCCGCCGCGGCGGCCGGGCCGTGTTGAATCTGCGCAGCGGAACGGCGGTTGATCGGATCGCTGTTCCTTTGTTCGATTGTAACTGTTCAGTCGTGTGTGAAGGAGAACGAACGTATGGCAGCAGAGGGGAGGTATCGGAGGGATCTCCCTCCGATTATGATCCGTTTCAGCGGCATG
>CADANQ010000035.1:39628-68007 GCA_902789365.1 uncultured Eubacteriales bacterium | reverse complement strand
GCTTCCCATTTGGCTGAACGAATTACATTCCAATGATGAATGGATCGAACTCGAGTACGATCTGCAAGAGGAAGAACTGTTTGTTTCCATTTGCCTTTTCCCAGATGAAAACGGCTCCTGGTACGTAAAAAGATGTCGAATTCGCAGGCAGTTTTTGAAAAAAGAAAAAAGATTCAGGCGACGTGTTTGTCGCCCGAATCCTTTGCAAGAGCCCGTTTCCGATTCTTTTCCTGATCTCGCCGTTTCTGCCCGTTTCTCGTAAGAGTCTGCTCATAAGCAAAGGAAGAACGGTGTGCGAAATCTGCCCTCGTGATGCCCTGGGCATTCAGCGCTCGGCGGAGCGTTTTCAGTGAGACTTCCATCTGCCCCCGGACGGCATTTTCCGTAACGCCTTCGCGCCGGGCAATCTCGGAATAAGACAGCTCGTCATAGAAGTGGAACAGCAGACGCCGCCGGGCCGATTCGCTCAAGCCCTGGATAGCAAGTGCCAGCGCTTTTCTCGCTTCCTGCCGGAAAAACACCTTCTCCGCCGATTGATACTTTGCTTCGGTGAAGGCATAGATCGGATCGCAGGTCGCGCCGCTCGGATCACCGGTCACGCGCTCTTCTACATCAAATGCGTGATGGCTGACGCGGTACTGGTACTCCTGATCTCGCAGCTGCTTTAGCCCCCGGAAACTATCGTCGAGAAAAAACCGGACTTCCATAGAGACCGAAACGTTGGGATAGCTGTCATAAATTTCTTTGTCTTTCATACATGACCTCCAGTATGTCTATGTACTGGAAGTCCGGAAATCGGCAGAAGCAGCGATATGAAATTGTCGAACGGGATCTTACAGTCTCATGATACCATATTAGGTGTCCCATAAAACTCCCTTTGAAAATGAAATAGTGAAGCGGATAATATCAAATCATCCGCTTCAAATCAATGTTAGTATAAATTTAATATTGACAATAATTGCGGATAAGGTGTACTATTATCCTAGTAAAATATCCGCTTCAGATGAGAGTTTAGCTGAAACTAATAAGGTGACCGCGATGCGAAATATTGATACGATCCGATCGGTGTTTGATGCCCATGACGGCATGATGCGCACCGGGGATCTGAGCCGAGAAAAAATTTATTATGCCGATATCCAGTGGCTGATCCGCGAGGGATACATCGAGAAAGTGCGGACCGGGTATTACCAGTGGGTTAAGAATGCCGATCCCAGTGAGCTGAGCACGATCGTTCGCCTGTTCCCCGATGGGATCCTATGTATGGATACGGCACTCCGCCATTACGGCTACAGCGACAGGACACCGGCAGAATGGCACCTTGCGGTAAGCAAGGATTCCAACAAGACCCGATTCCACATTGACTATCCTTTTGTAAAGCCCTACTTTGTGGAGCCGGATCTTCTTGAACTCGGCCTTACCTCATGCGAAATAGACGGGGTCTCCGCCCGCATTGTGGATAAAGAGCGGGCAATCTGTGATTGTCTCCGATACCGCAACAAGATGGATCGGGAGACCTTCAACAAGGCGATCCAGAGCTATATCGCCGATCCTGAAAAGAGCATTCCGAACCTGATGGCCTATGCGAAACCGCTTCGCGTGGCAAAGCCGGTTCGAGATCTGATAGGAGTGTGGCTGTAATGGCAGATCAAGCAGCATCGGTACTTGCGAGACTGAAAAACAAGGCGAAGGCCAGCAGCATCAGCTATCAGCAATGCTTGCAGCTCTTCTTTCAGGAAGAGTTTCTGCGCAAGCTGGCCGCCTCCCCATACAAAAACAACTTCATTCTCAAGGGCGGGCTGTTCATCTATACCCTGACCAACTTTGAGAGCCGCGCGACCGTGGATGTAGATTTCCTGCTGCGCGGGCTGAGCAACGATATGGCGCGCATGGATGAGATCATCGCCGAGATTCTGGACGTGCCTACGGGGAATGATTTTGTCCGCTTTGAAGCAAAGCCCACGGCGCCAATCGCCATGCAGCGGGAGTATCACGGGATCAGCACCCAGATCACCGGCTATATCAAGAACGTCCGGGTCCCCTTCTCCGTGGACATTGGCGTGGGAGATATCATCGTCCCCGGCACGACTGCGCGTACCATGCAGACCCAGCTGAAAGGCTTTGAGGCACCGGAGATTCTGACCTACTCGCTGGAAAGCACCATAGCGGAAAAGCTCGACGCGATCCTGCAGCGCTTTGAGCTGACCAGCCGCATGAAGGATTTTTACGATATTTATTATCTCTCCCGGACCTTTGACTTTGACGGAGAAAAGCTGAAAACCGCGCTGCTGAAGACCCTGCAGAACCGCGGCACGCCTTATGGAGAGGGCAGCTTCGCCCGTGTCCTCACGCTCGCCGAGGATGAAGACATGAACGTGAAATGGCGGCACTTCCTTCGGACGCTCGGCAGCCCGGAACTCAGCTTTCAGAACATCACAGACGCCCTGGGTACTTTCCTCCAACCTGTATGGGCAGCCATGATTTCAGGTGCCACAATGGCACAGCATTGGAGTGCGGCAGCAGCTAAGTGGAATGGGCAATAATTCAGCCCCTGTTTCAAATAATCAGTCCCATTTTGGGCTTTCTAAGGAGATAGAGCGATGGCAAGATATAGTGTAAACAATTATACGGTCGAAACCTTACTTGCGAGCATTAAGTCGGGCAATATCGCTATTCCGGAAATGCAGCGGCCGTTTGTGTGGGATGGGTCGAAAGTGCGTGATCTGATCGACTCGCTCTATAAAGATTTTCCCGTGGGCTATATTATCGTTTGGCAGAATCCGGATGTGCAAACAGGGGACGGTTCTGTGTTCTTCCAGAAAACCGTCCCCTGTGTTCTTCGATCGGGCGCACAAAGGGCCGGAAGAGCTTCCCGGTGGCTGCCGTTGCCGGTGAAGCCCGGTAGGCAGATTTCGCCCCCGGGGAATACCCTGTTTGTGCCCTGTATTTCCTCATCGACAATTTGAAATCAAATATAATAACCCAGCAGTTAGAATGCATTCCCGGGCCGTCTCTCCCTTTTCGGCGCAGCCGCCGAACACTTCATATCTGTTTCGCCATTTGTTTTTACCCATAAGGTGATGTGTCTCCTTATCCGGATTGACACCGCGGGATTCAAATCACAGCTTCGGCTCCCGTTATCCGGATTGCTTTGTCGACCCGGCCCGAGCGAGCTTCACGACGCATTCGACGTGCTCCGTCCACGGGAACATGTCAAAGGGCACGGCCCTTTCCGCCCGCCAGCCCGTTCGGCGGAGAATGTTCAGGTCCCTGGCCAGGGTCTCGGGCATGCAGGAGATATAAACGACCCTCTCCGGCGCAAGGAATGAGAGGGCGTCAAGGAAGCGCCGGTCGCTGCCCGCGCGGGGCGGGTCCATGAAGACCGCGTCGATCCTCGCCTTTTCGGCGGCCAGGCGGCGCATATACTGCCCGGCGTCGGCGCACACAAAGGAGGCGTTCGTGATGCCGTTGCGCTTCATGTTGCCCACGGCGTCCCGGACCGCGTCACGGTTCACCTCCACGCCGACGACCTTCCCCGCTTTTTCCGCGCATCCGAGGCCGATGGTCCCCACGCCGCAATAAGCGTCCAGAACCGTTTCCTTCCCTGTGAGGGCGGCGAATTCGTAGGCCTTGGCGTAGAGCTTTTCGGTCTGGACCGGGTTGACCTGGTAAAAGGAATTGGGGCCCAGGGCGAACACCTTTCCCGCCAGGCGGTCCTCAATGTAGCCCCGGCCATATACCGTGCGGGTGGATGGGCCGAGGATCATGGAGGTGTGCCTCCCGTTCAGGCTGACGCACACCGCGGTGATCCAGGGGCATTTTTTAACGAGTTTTGCGACAAAGGCCTTCTGGGCGGAAAAGGGGGTGCGGCCGATGACCAGGGTAACCAGCATCTCCCCGGTTTGTCGGGCGGTGCGGATCAGCACATGCCGCATCAGGCCCCGTCCGCTGTCCTCGTCATAGGGCTCGACGCGGAAATCCGTCATCAGGTCCCGGACGGCCCGGACGGTCTCCGAGGCTTTTTCGTCCTCGATGAGGCACGCGTCCATCGGGACGATCCGGTGGGTGCCCCCGGCGTAGGGACCGCAGATGATCCTGCCCCTGTCGTCCCTGCCGAAGGCGGCGTGGACCTTGTTGCGGTAATGGAAGGGGTCTTCCATGCCCACGATGTCCTCCACCGGGCACAGGGGCTTTAAAAGCTCCGCCACCCGGGCCTGCTTTTTTTTGAGAAGCTCGCCGTACTCCCCCCGGCCGCGGCATCCCCCGCAGGCGCTGCCCGCGGGGCACTCCATCCGGATCATTCTTTCCGTCCTCCTTCGCCGCGGCCGCAAAAGCAGGCCGCGGTTTTGTCCGTTCCATGCCATTATATCAGAAGAAAGCGCCCCGGAACAGCCGCAAATGCGCCTTCGCACCTGTTTTTCCGGGCGAAAGAACTTTTCAGCCGTGCCCGGGTATGGTATAATCGGATCAACGGGCCCGCGCCCGAAAAAACACGCCTTTTCCGCGGCGAATGGAGGGGCGGAACGGAAAAACGGAGGGTACCATGATTACCAACGACAAGGGCATCCGGGACCTGAAGCACGATATCGCCACCGAGGTCTGCCGTCTCGCGTGGGAGGACAAACTCAACGAGGAAGAAAAAGAAAAAATCGTCATGACGATCTCCCCCGGCCCCAAGCCGGATTACCGCTGCTGCGTCTACAAGGAGCGCGCCATCGTCCGGGAGCGCATCCGCCTGGCCTGCGGACTGAACGCCGACGTCACCAACGATACCCGCAACGTGGTGCAGGTGATCCGCCCCGCCTGCGACGACTGCCCCACCTCCACCTATTCGGTGACCGACAACTGCCGTTTCTGCCTGGGAAGGGCCTGCATGAATTCCTGCCGTTTCGGCGCCATCTCCAAGGGCGAGAGGCGGATGCACATCGATCCCGAAAAATGCAAGGAATGCGGCATGTGCGCCAAGGCCTGCCCCTACGGCGCCATCATTCACCTGGAACGCCCCTGCAAGAAGATCTGCCCGGTGGGAGCCATCAGCTGGGACGAATACGGCTTCTGCAACATCGACGAAACCAAATGCGTCCACTGCGGCCACTGCATTCACGCCTGCCCCTTCGGCGCCATCGGCAGCCGCATCTACCTGGTGCAGATCATTGAGGCCATCAAGGCCGGCAAATCGGTCTACGCCATGTGCGCCCCGGCCTCCGAGGGCCAGTTCGGCAAGGACATCGGCATGGCCTCCCTGCGCAAGGCCCTGAAGGAGGTCGGCTTCGCCGACATGGTGGAGGTCGGCCTTGGCGGGGACATGACCGCCGCCTACGAGGCAAAGGAATGGATCGAGGCCATGCACGAGGGCAAGAAAATGACCACCTCCTGCTGCCCCGCCTTCATCAGCCTTCTGCGCCACCAGTTCCCCAAGCAGTACGAGGAGAACAAGTCCTCCACCGTCAGCCCCATGGTGGCCGTCAACCGCTACCTGAAGGCGGTCCACCCCGGCTGCGTCACCGTGTTCATCGGCCCGTGCATCGCCAAGAAGGGCGAAACGCTGAACAGCTTCATCGCCGACAACGCCAATTACGCAATCACCTTCGGCGAGATGGTCAGCCTGCTGGAAAGCAGGAACGTCACCCTGGAGCCCGTGGCCGAGCCCTACCAGGAGGCATCGCTCTTCGGCAAGAAATTCGCCTCCTCCGGCGGCGTGGCCGCGGCGGTTCTTGAGGTGATGAAGGAAATGGGCGAGGATACCTCCGGCGTAAAGCTCCTGACCTGCGCCGGCGGCGAGGAATGCCGCAAGGCGCTGATGCTGCTCAAGTCCGGCCGTCTGGAGGAGGACTTCATCGAGGGCATGATGTGCCCCGGCGGCTGCGTGGGCGGCCCCTCCCGGCAGATGGCAGAGGTGGAGCTGACCCGTTCCCGCACCGGGCTCCTCGGCAAGGCCGACGGCCGGTCCATCCTGGACAACCTGAAAAACTATCCGATGGATTCCTTCAGCATGTACCGGGACGGCCATATGGACCCGAAAACCGGGACAGTTGAGAAAAACGGCTGATTATGATATAATAATTTTTTGCCGCCGCGCAAGCGCCGGATAAACCAGAAATCCACCCTGAAGGAGATCGCAAAGCCATGAAATTAGGCGTCGTAGGCCTGCCCAACGTGGGCAAGAGCACGCTGTTCAACGCAATCACGGGCGCGGGCGCCCAGGCCGCCAATTATCCCTTCTGCACCATCGAACCCAACACCGGCGTGGTCGCCGTGCCTGACGAAAGGCTCTCCGTGCTGGGCGAAATGTACCACCCCAAAAAGGTAACCCCCGCCTCGGTGGAATTCGTGGACATCGCGGGCCTGGTCAAGGGCGCCAGCAAGGGCGAGGGCCTGGGCAACAAATTCCTTTCCCATATCCGGGAATGCGACGCCATCGTGCACGTGGTCCGCTGCTTTGAGGACGAAAACATCATCCATGTGGACGGCAGCGTCGACCCGGCCCGGGATATGGAGACCATCAGCCTGGAGCTGATCTTCGCGGACATGGAAACCGTGCAGAAGCGCGGGGACAAGGCCGCCAAGATGATCAAGACCGGGGACAAAAAATACGCCTTCGAGGCCGACCTGGCCGCCCGGATGCTCCGCCACCTGGAGAGCGGCGCGCCGGCCCGCACCTTCCCGGCCACGGACGACGAGGCCGCGGTGATCCGGGAGTGGTTCCTTTTGACCGTCAAGCCCGTGATCTACGCCGCCAACATCGCCGAGGACGCCCTGGGAGCGGACGAAGACAGCATCCCCTTCCTTAAAAGCGTCCGGGAAAAGGCCGCGGCCGAAGGCGCCGAGATGCTGGTCATTTCCGCCCGCATCGAGGAAGAAATCGCTGTGATGGACCCGGAGGAAAAGCAGGAGTTCCTTGAGGACCTGGGCATCGGCGAAAGCGGCCTGGACCGGCTGATCAAGGCCTGCTACCGGCTGCTGGGCCTGATCTCCTTCCTGACCGCCGGGGAGGACGAATGCCGGGCCTGGACCATCAAAAAGGGCACCAAAGCCCCCCAGGCCGCCGGCAAGATCCACACCGACTTTGAACGGGGCTTCATCCGCGCCGAGATCGTTCCCTTCGAAACCCTCAGGGAGCTGGGCAGCATGGCCGCCTGCAGGGAAAAGGGCCTGATCCGTTCGGAGGGCAAGGATTATGTGATGCAGGACGGCGATGTGACGCTGTTCCGCTTCAACGTGTGACCGGAGGGGACTGAAATGCCGGATATCGCCTTTCTTGTAAAGCGCGCCGCCAGGATGGACTGGAAGCGGATGTTTGAAACCGCCGACATGCTCTCCGGGAAGACCGGCCTTAACAGGGCCTGGCTGCTCCGGGATATGCTGCGCTGCGCCGTCCGCTTCAACGCCGGCTACATGGATTACAAAATCGCCGAAATGTACCGCCTGAACGACGCGCAGAAGCGCACCGTCATCACCCGGGGCATCTCCAACGCCATCGTCAGAAAGATGAACGACAAGGCGTACTGGCACTTTTTCGACGACAAAACCGAATTCAACACAACGTTCGCGGACCACATCGGCCGAAAGTGGATCCGGCTTGACGAAAATACCGACCCGGAAAAGTTCCGGGATTTCCTGTCCGGCCTGGACAAGTGCCTGTACAAGCCCCTGGAGGGTTCCTCCGGCCAGGGCATCGTCAAGTTCCAAAGGCAGGACTGGGAAGGGGACACCGAAGCTTTCCGGAAGCGGCTTCAGGCCATGGGGAACGCCATCGTGGAGGAAATGGTTGTGCAGCACCCCGTGATGGCCGGCATGTGCCCCACGTCGGTGAACACCGTGCGCATCGCCACCATGCTGGGGGACAAACGGGAGGGCATCGTTTACGCCTTCATCCGCATCGGCAACGGCAAGGTGATGGACAACGTGGACTGCGGCGGCATGGCCGCCCGGGTGGACCTGGACAGCGGGGTACTGAAGACCGTGGCCGCCGACAAGGCCGGCAACGTGTTTGAAAAGCACCCGATGACCTCCACCCCCATCGTCGGGTTCCGCATCCCCTTCTGGGAGGAGGCCAAGGCCATGTGCCTGGAGGCCATGCGCGTTGTTCCCCAGGTGCGGTTCGTGGCCTGGGACGTGGCCGTCACCGAAAAAGGGCCCCTGTTCATCGAGGGGAATTCCTTCCCGTCCCACGCCGTTCCGCAGTTCGCCGCCCATTACCCGGACGGGATCGGCATCCTGCCCGAATTCGAAAAATTCATCGACGTGGACGCGCTCAGATAATTTCCCCGTGAAAGACGGTTTTTTCGGGAACGGGATTCCCGGCCCGCGCGTTAAATAGTTTGATACAGACAGCCGGTTCGGCTGAAAAAGTATTTGGCACCAAATGACTGTGAGGAGATGAAGACATGGACCTTCTGAAAACACTGCTCATCTATATGACCCTTGTCCTGTCCTCCGGCACCGGAGTCGATCCGGCCGTGACACCTCTGACGCCCGACACGCTGCCGACGCCGACGCCCTATGTGACGATGGCGCCCACCGCCGTCCCCACAGCGGCGCCCACCCAGGAGGTCTACACCACCCTGACCATGGGCGACAGGGGCGAAGACGTCAGGCGGCTGCAGATGCGCCTGAGGGAGCTGGGCTACCTCAGCGCTTCCGCCACCATCGACGGGATCTTCGGCACCCAGACCCGGACGGCCGTGCGCGAATTCCAGAAGGCCATGGGCCTCACCGTGGACGGCGTAGCCGGGCCCAGGACGCAGCAGCTGCTTTTCGGCGCGGCGTCTTCCGCCGTCGTCACGATCAGCTATGTGGACCAGAACGGCGTCCTTCTGCGCCAGGTCACCCGTGAAATGCCCGTTTCCGGCCTGATTTACGCCGACACCGGCCTGCTCGGCAGCAGCTACCGGATCATCGGCAGCACCAGCTACCAGATCAACGTGACCAACGGCGTCGCCAGCCCCTCCTCGGTGGTGTTCCAGTGCTACCCCACCATGACGGCGGCCCCCACCGCGGCGCCCACCGCCGTGTCCTCCGCCGTGACCGTTCCCGTGCGCTATGTGGACCGGAACGGCACCGTGCTTTACACCGACTATTCCGTCCAGCTCTTCAGGAGCGGCACCGTCTACGCCAATCCCTCCAGGGTTCCCTCGGGCTATTCCCTGGTATCCGGCGCTTCCCAGTATGTCACCATCACAAACGGCGTGGCGTCGCCCTCCTATGTCACCTTCACCTACTCCGCCCCCGTGACGGCGGCCCCCACCGCGACGCCGGTGTCCACGGCCTATGTAACGGTGCGGTACTGCGATGAAAAGGGCGCCATCCTGGCCACCGACACCGTTTCCCTTATTTCCAACAGCACCATCTATCCCCGTTCCGGCCTGGTGCCCGCCGGCTATATCCTGAACGGGACCGGCAGCGCCTACGTCATCGTGTCCGGCGGCGTCGCCACCCCCTCCACCGTCACCTTCTACTACAAAAAGAACGTTACGGCGGCCCCCACCGGCTACGTCACCGTTTACTACCAGGACCAGTACGGCAACACCCTCAACACCGAAGTGGTCCCGGTGACCAAGTCCGTCTATGTGTACGCCAACAGCTCCATGATTCCCGCCGGCTATACCCTCTCCTCCGCCGACAAGCAGTGGGTCAGGTACAACAGCGGCAATCCCACCCCCTCCACCGTTACCTTCACCTGCCAGAAGAGCGGCTTCACCCCGGTGCCCCAGGTGAAAGTGCCGGTCTACTATCAGGACCAGAACGGCACCATCCTGGCCACCGCCAGCCAGACGCTGACCGCCTCCGCCTACGTTGCCGCCAACGACGCCCTGGTGCCCGCGGGCTATACCAGGACCTCCTCCGCCAGCACTTACGTAAGGATCACAAACGGCATCGCGTCGCCTTCCGCCGTCACCTTCACCTACCGCTACAGCGTCACCGCGGCACCCACCGCGACGCCGGTGCCCCAGGTGAGCGTACCGGTTTATTACAGGGACCAGAACAGCCGCATCATCGCCACCGAGGTCCAGGTCCTGACCGCTTCCCGCTACATCAACGCCAACGACGCCCTGGTGCCCCCGGGATATACCCGCACCTCCTCCGCCTACAACTACGTGACGATCACAAACGGCGTGGCCTTCCCCGACAGTGTCACCTTCTCCTACGTTTACACCGTCACCGCCGCGCCCACCGCGACGCCGGTAATCCAGGTGAACGTACCGGTCTATTATCAGGACCAGAACGGCCGCAACCTCGCCACGGAGGTGCAGACCCTGACGGCCTCCCGCTACGTCAACGCCAACGACGCCCTGGTGCCCGCGGGCTATACCCGCACCTCTTCCTCCTACAGGTACGTGACCGTAACAAACGGCGTGGCCTCCCCCTCCAGCGTCGTCTTCACCTACGCCTACACCGCCACAGCGACGCCGGTGCCCCAGGTAAACGTGCCGGTCTATTATCAGGACCAGAACGGCCGCAGCCTTGCCACGGAGGTGCAGACCCTGACGGCCTCCCGCTACGTCAACGCCAACGACGCCCTGGTGCCCGCGGGCTACACCCGCACCTCTTCCTCCTACAGGTACGTGACCGTAACAAACGGCGTGGCCTCCCCCTCCAGCGTCGTCTTCACCTACCAGCTCGCCGCCACGGCGACGCCGGTGCCCCAGGTGAACGTGCCTGTGTATTACCAGGACCAGAACGGCGCCATTCTCGCCACCGAGATTCAGACGCTGCTTACCTCCGGCTACATCTACCCGAAGGATTCTCTGGTGCCCGCGGGCTACAGCCGCACTTCCGCCAGCCGGGTCTATGTCACGGTGCAAAACGGCGCCGCGTCGCCTGCCACCGTTACCTTCGTCTATAAGAACAACATCACGCCCACCCCGGTGCCCCAGGTGAAGGTCTCCGTGTATTACGCGGACGAAAACGGCACTCTCCTGGCTTCAGATCTTGTGGTCATGAACGTGTCCGGCAACATCTACGCCAACGACAGCCTGGTGCCCGCGGGCTACACCCGCACCTCCCCCGCGTCCTCGTACGTGACCATCCAGGGCGGCAAGGCCTCGCCCTCCAGCGTCACCTTCGTCTACCGCAAGCCCGCCACGCCCACCCCGGTGCCCCAGGTGAAGGTGCCCGTGTATTACGCCGATGAAGGCGGCAACATTCTGGCCTCCAGCCAGGAGATGATGACCGTATCCGGCAATATCTACGCCAATGACTCCCTGGTGCCCCCGGGCTACACCCGCACCTCTCCCGAGTCCTCGTACGTAAATATCCAGGGCGGCAAGGCCTCGCCCTCCAGCGTCACCTTCGTTTACCGCAAGCCCGCCACACCCACCCCGGTGCCCCAGGTGGTCGTACCGGTCTACTACCAGGATACGAACGGCAGCATTCTCAACACCACCCAGGTGACCCTGAACGCCTCCGGCTATATTTACGCCGACAACTCCATGGTGCCTTACACCTATGCGCTGGCCTCCGACGCGCAGGTCTACGTGGATGTGAATAACGGCAAGGCGTCGCCCTCCAGCGTCACCTTCACCTACAGGAACACCGTCACACCCACGCCCCAGCCCCCTGAGACCGTATACGTTACCGTGGTGTACCGCGAGCAGGGCGGCGGCGTCCTCTACAGCACTCAGGTGGCCGTCACCGGCGGCGGATATGTGTACGCCGACGACAGCCTGGTTCCCGCGGGCTATGTGCTGACCGGCCCCAACAGCTGCTATGTCAGCATCGAGAACCATATGCCCAATCCCTCCGAGGTGGAATTCACCTATGTGAACGCCTCCACCCCGACCCCCACCGCCGTCCCGCCGGCCCCGGTCACCGACAAACCGACCCTCCCGCCCGGCCCCGGACCCGTCCCCGGCCTGACTGAGATGGGCAAGGTGTCCCTGAACGGAAGCCCGACGGAAATCTCCTGGTACTACGACGGCTACGGACGCCCGGTGGTGAACTTCAGCGACATCCTGACCCAGATGGGCCTGCTCAACGGCCGTCAAAGGGGCACAAATTCCATCGGCGCCCAAATGAACGGCTACACCGTCGTCCTGAATTACAATCCCGACGCCAACACCGTTATCAAGTTCCAGGGCCGCATCCTGTATGACCAGGAGAATAATCCGGAGATTTATCCCGTCGTCGTCGACGGCAAGCCCTATGTGCCCTTTGATTTCTTCCGGGATATCGGCGGCTACGACTACGTGATCGACGGCAGCACCCTGAACCTGATCTATTGATCCCCGACGAAAGGAATACCCCATGAACGGCAACCGAAACCGTTATACCAGCGCGCCGCTGTACGGCATGAAAAACAAAAAAGTCCAGCAGGCGGATATGACCGGCGGAGGGGGCAGCCCCGGAGGCGGCCCCTCCGGGGGCCCTCCCCGGTATCCGGGGCTGATTCCCGTGGTCGCCCTGCTTCTGCCCTGCCTGTTCATTCTTTCCATGGCCGTGCCCGGCGACAGCGCCAGGAACATCCTGAAGATTCTGTTTCTGGCCGCGGCGCTGATTACCCTGATGTTTATGCTGGGCAAACGCGCTTTCGGGAAAAATGCCCGTTACTCGGTCAGTCTGGTCATTCTGGCGCTGATGGTCATCTGCGGCGTATCCCTGGCGGTGACCCTGCCCAGGAATTCGCCGCGCACCGCGGCATCCAATGCCTCAAGCAACGCGTATTTCGGAGGGGACAACGCCCTGAATTCCGTCTCGGCGGCGGATATCGGCGCCTCTGTCGAGGAAGCGCCGACCGGCGGGCAGGGCGACGCCGCGGCCGGCGCCGCGCAGATGCAATTGATGGCCTTCATGAACTTCTGGGGCGAATTTGACCTTGACCAGATGATCACCCTGCTCATGCCCTCATGGGTCAACGACAAGGAGAATCCCAAAGGCGATCTGTTCCTTATCCTCGCCAACAGGATGCCCCTCAGCTATTCCATCGACTCCATATCCGGTTCGGCCGAGGACGATTCCCGCACCATCACCATCACCTGCCTCATCCGCAAGCAGAACATCTCCGATCCCGAGTATTACAAGCTGCAGGTACTGATGATCCGCCTGAACAACAACTGGTATGTGGATCCCAATTCCCTGGGCGGCACCAAGGTGCAGACCACCGACGTTCCCGGCGGAGCCGCCGCGGTAACCGCCGTTCCCACCGCCATCCCCACCCCCACGCCTCCCATTACCGGCGAAACCGTGGTCTACTACAATCCCCAGGGCGGTCTGTATTACCATTCGGCGGACCACTGTCCCAAGGTGGGCGCCCAGTACGAACCGCTGACCCCGCTTTATTACAGGGACCTGAATTCAGATAAATTCAAGCACCTGAATCCCTGCCCTGACTGCGGCGCGCCTCCGCGGTCGAGTATCGTATCGGAGTGACGCCATGAAATACCATATCGACACCATCCCGGTATGGGACGCGGTAAAGGAAATGTGCGGCTGCCCCATGTGCCGGCTGAAATGCAAGATCGAGGAAAACGACGTGGTCCGGTATCTGGGCGGCTCCGTCATGGAGCCCTCCACCCGCATCCAGGTCAACGCCAAAGGTTTCTGCCCCCGGCACCAGATGCTGCTTTACGCGCAGAAAAACCGCCTCGGCCACGCGCTGATGATGCACAGCCACCTTCAGGAAACCCGGAAGGAGGTCAAAAGCGTCTTTGAGCGGGCCGAGAAGGGAAAGATGTCGGGCGGCGGCCTCTTCAGCCGTTCCAGGGGAGAGATGAAGGACGCGGTCGCGAGCGCGGCAAAGAGCCTGAAAAGCCTGGCGTCCTCCTGCATCCTGTGCGATTCCATCCGGGAAAACCTGGACCGCTACGCCTATACCCTGATCCACCTGTACCAGACCGACAGCGCCTTCAAACGGGCCTTTATCGACAACGGCGGGGTCTGCCTTTCCTGCGCCGCCGACCTTCTGGCCCTGGCGGCCGAGGAGATGAAGGGCGAGGCGCTTTCGGAATTCGTCCGGGACCTGGACGCCACATTGTCCTCCCGGATGGAGCAGGAAGATCACGACCTGAAAAACTTCACGCTGATTTTTGATTACCGCAACGCCGGCAAAACCCTCGACGGCACGAAAGGCGCCCTGGAAAGGACCGTCAACACCCTTCGCGGCGCCTGCCTGGAGGAACCGAAATAACGTGAAAAAAACGCGGCCCCGGCCGCGTTTTTCTCACCGCGAATGAAGAGAGAACCCATCATGAAAAAATCGCTTTCCCTTTTGCTGTGCCTGCTGCTGGCCCTGACGGCGCTTCCTGTCCGGGGAGAGGATTCCGGCCTTCCGCCCTATGATTTGCCCTTCGACGCCCCGGAAAACGATTCCGCGCCGACCAGGACCTCCGAGATCAGGCTGTACCTGCCCAATGAGGATTCCTCCGCGCTGGTCACGGCGGATACGGTGGTGGTGCTCCGTCCCTTCAAATGGTACGCCGAGCCGGTCCTGGAGGCGCTGTTCTCCTGGCGTCCGGTATCCGGCCAGCCCACCAAGGCCCGCAGCCTGCCCGGCGCGTCCTATCTGGCGCTGAATACCATGAACCCCGTGGAGATATCCGACGGCATCGCCACCGTCAACCTGGCGGCCTCCGCCATGAACCTGTCCCACGAGGAACTGTACACCGTATGGATGGCCATCACCGATACCCTGTGCCAGTTCGGCGATATCCGGGGGGTCAACCTGCTCGTCGGCGGCATCCAGCCCGGCATCGACGTGGCCAGCCAGACCCCGGCGGGCACCGCCCTCCGGCAGAGCGACGACCTGGCCACCCTCTGGGCCCGGGCGGAAAGCCGGCGCTCAAGCGCGGCCTCCGGCAAAAGGATCACCTGCGACACAACGCTGTATTTCCCCGCCTATGACGGGCGCGGCATCCTGTGCGAAACGCGGACCCTGGTCTTTTCCTCCACCACCCCGCCACAGATGGCCAAGGCCCTTCTGTCCGCCCTGTCCGAAGGCCCGTCCGACATCCATGTGCCCGCCCTTCCGGACCTGAACACGCTTCTGACCGCCGTATCCATCAGCGAGGACAGCGGCGAAAGGGTGCTGTCCCTCCGTTTTGACGCCGCCCTCGACACCGCCCTGTCCGACGCCGGCATTTCCCGCGCCTGCTTCTGCGCTTCACTGGTCTATACCATGACCACCTTCCTCCCCGGCATCGCCGGCCTGGATCTGTGGATCGGGGACAGCCAGATAACAAGCGTCACACCCGAGGCCACCTACCAGGGGGCCGGGGAGGCGATTGTTTTCACCGACGGCATCATGCGCCGCTCCCAGTTCGCGGTTTTCCTGCTCAGCCAGTGCACGCTGTATTTTGCCGACGGCAGCGGTATGCTGCGCGCCACACGGCGGGCCGTTCCCTGGTATGAGACCCGCAGTCCCCGCTTCCTTCTGGAGCAGCTGATTCTGGGCAGTATGCATTATGATTCCGTGAATCCGCTGAAAAGCGTCATACCCTCCTCGGTTTCCGGCGGCGACATCCTGGCCGTCGCCCTCCCCGCCCGCGGGAACTGCCTTCTGGTCAGCCTGACCCCGGGCTTCCTGTCGGCCTGCGGGGGAATGACCCCGGATATGGAAAAAGCCATGGTCTACGCCATGGTCAACACCCTTACCGAGCTTGATATCGTCAACGAGGTCTGCTTTTTCGCAGGTTCCGAACAGGCCGACACCTTCGCCGGCAGCATCGTGATGCGCGGCACGTTCCTGAGGAACGTCAACATGATCAGACAGCCGGAATGATTTTTCACAGCCGGGACATATACCGAAGCCGGCGACGGGCCGCAGGACCTGTCGCCGGCTTCGATTTATCCCGGGCATTATTCAAAGACCAGCCGTCCAAAAAATTCCGGGCAGTGAAAATTCGGCTTCTCCAGGACGATCCGATTCCAGGAAAGATAGTGCGGACGCGGCGTTTTATCACCGCATTTGTACATATTTCCCGTCATTTCCCCTTCGAACCGATACCCGGGACAAAACAGGCGAAAAAAGGAAAGAGGAATCCTGTAGGACACCTCCCAGCCGTCTTCCGTCCTGCCCGTGCGGATGCCAAAGTATGCCGCGGCATCTTCCCTCACAATATTGAACCTGCCGTTTCTCGCCGGACCGGCCTGAAGGCACAGGCAGCCGTTCGGGTTGATTTCAAAGTTGAAGTAGATATCCGATCCGCCGGTCCTGAAGAAAAATTCCAGGCAGCTGTCCTCCCACACCGGTGAGAGAGGCGCGCTGTTTTCCGCGCGGATCTCCCTTTCGGCGGCGCGCATTCGCACGTACAGATTTTCATCGTCATGGCAAAGCTGTCCCCACGCCCGGATCCCCGTATCCTCCGTCCAGAGCGCCTGATCGATGTTAATCTCGGGGACCTTATCCCAGTCCGGTTCCCCCGTCACCGCGACAATCCGATAATCCTCCGCGCCTGCGGCACGCTCTCCTCCGCCTTTTTCCATATTCCTTTTTCCCCCAAAAAGCGCATCCGAAGCCATTCCAAAACTCCACTCTTCACTCTCCACTCTCCACTCTCCACTCTCCGCTCTCCACTCTCCGCTCTCAACTCTCAACTCTCCCCCCCCTACATCACCCCCAGCCCCTTGAGCGCCGTCAGCGTCAGGAACATGGTGATCATGGAAAATATGGTGGTCACGATCAGGATCTGCCCGGCCAGGCTGCCGTCGCCGTCCACGTTTTTCGCCAGCACATAGCCGCCCACGGCCGTCGGCGTGGCAAAGAAGCATACGATCGCGGCCATCTGCTCATTGCGGATGCCGAGCAGCGCCCCGACGAGGATCATCAGCGGGGAGATCACGGCCAGGCGAAGAACGGACGCCGAAACGGCGAGCTTTCCGCTTTTCCTGAAGGATTCCACGTCCGTCATGGCGCCCAGGGCCACCAAAGCGACGGTGGAGCCCGCCGAGCCCAGGTTGTCCACGGTCTTTTCGACGAATACCGGCAGCTTCAGCCCCGTCAGGTTGCAGATAACGCCCAGCACCGTACCGATCAGGAAGGGATTGGTCGCCACTTTTCTGATCACATCCGCCGCTTTCGGCTTTTCCCCGCCCGAATATACCGCCAGCACGATGGGCGCGGTGATATTGTAAAAGATAACCATCACCGGAAGGGGCAGCGCGATCACCGCCGCCGCCGATTCGCCGTAGAGGTTGGTGATCAGCGAGATCCCAAGGATGGCGGCGTTGCCGCGGAAGACCCCCTGGATGAACTCGCCCCTGGCCGGCCCGGGGCCGATGGCCCTGGGAACCAGCAGACACAAAAGCACAAGCACCGCCGCCGTGCCGATAAGGCACACCAGGATGAGCTTCAGGTCCACCACGGCGCCAAGGTCCGAAGAATAGACCTGGCTGAACAGCTTGCACGGGATCAGCGCGACAAAAGCCAGGCGGTTGATCCTGCCGGAAGCCTCCCTGTTGATTACGCCGGTTTTTCGCAGTACGAAACCAACCAGCATCAAAAGAAGGATCGGTCCCACGCCGTTCAGGCTGAAAACCAGCATTTCTCCCATTCTTTTGTCCTCCCCGAAACCCCGTACGCAAAAGGGAACCGTAAACGCCGGGCGGTTTTCCGCGCCTTGACGCTACAGTTCCCTTTAAGTTCCTCAGACGTTCATTCCACCGGAGTAAAGGCGCCCTTGTCCAGGCCGCAGACGGGGCACACCCAATCCTCGGGGATGTCTTCGAAGGCAGTGCCGGGGGCGATGCCGCTGTCCGGATCCCCAACCTCGGGATCATAGACATAACCGCAAGGGCATTCGTACTTGGTCATGTTTGCTTCCTCCTGTTTTTTTTTCGATGGTTTCGATGCCGGAATTATAACATATGTTCCTCTCGTTGGCAAGAAAAAGCCTTTTTTCTGCCTCACATACAATCGCGCGCCCGGGGGGCCGCCGCATACCGTACGGGCTTTCGTCCCGGGCTTTCCGCGGCCTCATATACAATCGCGCGCCCGGGAACCGCCGCGCACCGTAGGGGGCTTTCGTCCCGGGCTTTCCGCGGCCTCACATACAGCCGCGCGCCCGGGGATCGCCGTCGACCGTACGGGCCTCCCGCGGCCTCGCCGGCAGCCACAGGTCCGTCGGGCCGCCCTTCAGTTCCTTTCCCTTCTGAAGGGCAGGAAGCGCAGGATTTTCCTGAACCTTACGGGCAGGTCTTCGGCGCGGATGGCGCCGAAGGCGGCCGCCGCAAGGCCGTACACCGCCATGCCCGTAAGGATGCAGACCGCCACCGGAAGCAGCGTCCTGCCGTCAAGGCAGTCGTTCCCGCCGAAAACAAAAGTATACACCCCCCAGACGGCCAGGCCCATCAGGAGGGAGGCCCCCAGGGGACGCAGAATCACGTCCGTCACCGAAAAACGCGCGCGGGTGTATTTGCACACATACACAAGGTTCGGCACCATGGATACCGTATAGCACACCAGGGAAGCGATGGGCGCCCCGTGGATGTTGATCCGCGGATCACGCACCAGAACCAGGTTCAGGACGATTTTGCACACCACGCCGGCCAATAGGGTCAGCATCGGGATGTGCTGCTTGCCTACCCCCTGAAGAATGCCCGAGGTGGCCTGCACCATGGTAAACAGGATGATGGTCAGGGCCGAAATTTCCAGAAGGGAACCCGCCATCATCAGCTGCTCGGTGGAATACTGCGACCCGCCGTAGCACAAAAACAGGATGGGCCGGGCCAGCAGGCTCATGCCCACCGAGCAGGGAAACCCGATTACCGAGGCGATTCTCAGCCCCATGGCGGCCTCCCGGGATACGTGGTCCATGTCCCGTTTGGCAAGGCCCGCGGCAATGTCCGGCACCAGGTTGGTGGACATGGCCATGGCCAGGGCGGTGGGCACGTTGATCATGGTGATGACCATGCCGGAATACATGCCGTAGCGGATGCGCGCCTCGCTGGAGTCCATTCCAGCGGCGGTCATCAGGTTTTTAAGCGTCGCCGAATCGATGGTCGACGCCAGGGGGACGATGCAGGCCCCCAGGGTGATGGGAATGGAGATGAAAACGATCCGTTTGGCCATCTGGGCGAAGGAGATCCCGCCGTCGCCTTCCGCGGGAGGAAGGGACTCTTCCTTTGTAAAGCGGTACTTGACGATCATATAGAGCATGGCCGCGCACTCGGCCAGGGAGGTGCCCAACAGCGCCCCGGCGGAGCCCATGGTCCAGCCGCCCCTCTGAAATCCGACGGAGGCAAAGGGCAGCGCCACCGCCACCTTTCCCACCTGTTCGATCAGCTGGCTGACGGCGGTGGGCATCATATGCCTGCGGCCCTGCATATAGCCCCTGAAGGCGCTCATGACGCAGACAAAGAACAGGGAAGGCGCGATGCACATATAGCTGAGGAACCCCTCCGGCGTGCCCACCAGCGAGGCGATGGACCGGGAGAGGAGCAGCAGGATGACCGTGGTCACGACGCCCAGAACGGTCAGGAGCCGCAGGGCGGAGGTGAACACCTTCCGGGCGTTCTTCACCTGCCCGACGGTCACATAATGGGACACCATGCGCGAAATGGCCACCGGAATACCCGCCGATGTGATGGTCAGCAGCAGATTATAGGCCGGGAAGACCTGCTGGTACAGCCCCATGCCCTCGCCGCCGATGATGTTGGCCAGGGGGATGCGGTAAAGCACCCCCACCACCTTGCAGATCAGGCCGGCCAGGCCCAGGACCGATATTCCGCCCACCAGGCTGCGCTGTTTATCTGTCATCGCGTCACTCCTTGTCCGCGCCGCCGCGGGGCTATGCCCCTCCGAAACGGAAACTGCGTTTCCGCATGAAACGCCATGGAAACGCAGTGTCCGTCATTCAGGCGGTGGGAGAATCAGATATCGCTGTCGTCCTCCGACGGCGCGGGATCGGGAATATCCATATCCAGGTCCGCCCCGTTATCGTCCTTCGGGGATTCCTCGGGGCTTTCCTCCGGCTCCTCGGCCTGGGCGCGGGCCACGCCCACCACCCGGCTGTTTTCGCCGATGCGCATCAGCCTGACGCCCTGGGTGGCGCGGCCGCAGACGCGGATATCGCTCACCGGGGTGCGGATCATGGTGCCGTCGTCGGTGATGATCATCAGGTCCTCGTCGTCGCGCACCGCCAGCTGGGCGCAGAGGAAGCCCGTTTTTTCGGTGATGTTCATGGCCTTGACGCCCTTGCCGTTGCGGGCGGTCTCGCGGAATTCCTCGGGATCGGTCCGCTTGCCGTAGCCGTTTTCGGTGATGCACAGCACCAGGGCGCCTTCCTCAAGGACGGCCATATCCACCACCTGATCGCCCTCGGAAAGGCGCATCGAATGTACGCCCCGGGCGGCGCGGCCCATGGCGCGGACGTGCTTTTCGTTGAAGCGCAGCGCCTGGCCCATGCGGGTTCCCAGCAGGATCTCGTCGGAGCCGTCGGACAGCTCCACGCCGATCAGCTCGTCCTCTTCCTCCAGGACGATGCTGATCAGGCCCGCTTTGCGCAGATGCGCGAATTCGTCCAGCGGGGTCTTTTTGATCAGGCCGTTCCTTGTGGCCATCACCAGGAAATGTCCCTCGGGACGTTCGGGCATCGGGATCATGGTGGTCACCCGCTCGCCGCCGGAGAGCGGCAGCAGATTGACGATGGCCGTGCCCTTGGCCGTCCGGCCCGCTTCGGGAATCTGGTAGCACTTGAGGGTGTACACCCGTCCCTTGTTGGTGAAGAACAGAAGCTCATCGTGGGTGGAGGCGATGCGGATCTGCCGGGCAAAGTCCTCGTCCCGGGTGGTCATGGCCGAAACGCCCTTGCCGCCGCGGTTCTGCGCGCGGTAGGTGGACTTGGGCAGGCGTTTGACGTAGTTCATGTTGGTCAGGCTGACCACCATGTCGTCCACGGCGATCAGGTCCTCCACGTCGATCTCTCCCTCGACGGCGCTCAGCTCGGTGCGGCGGGGATCGGCGTATTTTTCCCTGATGGCCAGCATCTCGTCCTTGATGACGCCCATCAGCTTGCTCTCGTCCGCCAGAAGGCTCTGCAGGTAGGCAATGGTCTTTTCCAGCTCCCGGTATTCCTCCAGCAGCTTGTCGCGCTCCAGGCCGGTGAGGCGGGCAAGGCGCATGTCCAGGATGGCCTGGGCCTGCTTGTCGGAAAAATCAAAGGCGTCGATCAGGTTCTGGCGGGCCTCGCCGGTGTCCCTGGCGGAACGGATGATGCGGACAATCTCGTCGATGTGGTCCAGCGCCTTCAGCAGGCCCTCCAGGATATGAGCCCGGGCAAGGGACTTGTCCAGATCGTATTTGGTGCGCCGGGTCACCACGTCCTTCTGGTGCAGGATATAGTAATGCAGCATCTCCTTCAGGCTCAGGGTCCGGGGCACGCCGTCCACCAGGGCCAGCATGATGACGCCGAAGGTGTCCTGCATCTGGGTATGCTTGTAAAGGTAGTTCAGGACCACCTGGGCCTGGACGTCCTTCTTGAGCTCGATGACGATGCGCATGCCGTTGCGGTCGCTTTCGTCGCGGATGTCGCTGATGCCGTCCAGCTTCTTTTCCTTGACCAGCTCCGCGATTTTCTCCACCAGGCGGGCCTTGTTGACCATGTAGGGAATCTCGGTCACGATGATGCGGTCGCGGTTGGAGGTCATGGACTCCACCTCGGTCCGGGCCCGGACCACGACGCGGCCGCGGCCGGTGTAATAGGCCTCCCGGATGCCGGAGCGGCCCAGGATGATGCCGCCGGTGGGGAAATCCGGGCCCTTGATATGCTCCATCAGGTCGTCGAGGGAGGCGTCGGGATTATCGATCAGGCAGACGGCGCCGTCGATCACCTCGCCCAGGTTGTGGGGCGGGATGTTGGTCGCCATGCCCACGGCGATGCCCGAGGAGCCGTTCACCAGAAGGTTCGGGAACCGGGACGGAAGCACCCGGGGCTGCATCAGGGTTTCGTCAAAGTTGGGCATGAAGTCCACGGTGTCCTTGTCGATATCCTGAAGCATGAAATTGCATATCCTGCTCATCCTCGCCTCGGTATAACGCATGGCGGCCGCGCCGTCGCCGTCCACCGAGCCGAAGTTGCCCTGGCCCTCCACCAGGGGATAGCGGATGGTGAAATCCTGGGCCAGGCGCACCATGGCGTCATAGACCGACGCGTCCCCGTGGGGATGGAATTTGCCCAGCACGTCGCCGACCAGCCTCGCGCTTTTGCGGAAGGGCTTGTCCGGCGTCATGCCCAATTCGTTCATATCGTACAGGATTCTGCGGTGGACCGGCTTCAGGCCGTCCCTTACGTCCGGCAGGGCGCGGTTGATGATGACCGCCATGGCGTAGGCGATAAAGCTGGTCTTCATCTCCGTTTCCAGGTCGGCCGGAAGCAGTCTGTCCTTGATGTCGCTCATAATTCATAAGTCCTTTCACTTACAGATCCAGGTCGGTGACCAGGGTGGAGTTCTGTTCGATGAACTCCTTCCGCGGCTCCACCCTGTCCCCCATCAGCAGGGTAAAGATCTCGTCGGCGGAGATGGCGTCCGCCAGGGTGAACTGCTTCATCGTCCGGGTCTCCGGATTCATGGTGGTCTGCCACAGCTGCTCCGAGCTCATTTCGCCCAGGCCCTTGTAGCGCTGGATCTCGGGCTTCTTGTCCCGGCCGATCTCGTCCAGCTTCTTCTGCAGGGCCTCGTCGTCGTAGACGTAGGTCTCGTTCTTGCCCACCGTCACCTTGTACAGGGGCGGCATGGCGCTGTATACGTAGCCCTGCTTGATCAGCTCGGGCATATAGCGGTAGAAGAAGGTCAGCATCAGGATGCGGATATGGGCGCCGTCCACGTCGGCGTCGGTCATGCAGACGATGCGGTGGTAGCGCAGCTTGTCGATGCTGAACTCCTCGCCGATGCCGCAGCCGAAGGCCGTGATCATGTTCTTGATCTCCTGGTTCACCAGGATCTTGTCCAGGCGGGTCTTTTCCACGTTGAGGATCTTGCCGCGCAGGGGCAGGATGGCCTGGTAATGCCGGTCCCGCCCGGTCTTGGCGCTGCCGCCGGCGCTGTCGCCCTCGACGATAAAGATTTCGCACTTCGCCGGGTCCTTTTCGGAGCAGTCCGCCAGCTTGCCGGGCAGGCCGCCGCTTTCAAGGACGTTCTTGCGCCTGGTCAGGTCCCGGGCCTTCCGGGCCGCCTCGCGGGCCCTGGCGGCGCCGAGGCAGCGGTCCAGGATGGCGCGGGCCACCTGGGGATTTTCCTCCAGGAACTGCTCCAGCTTGTCGTACACCAGGCTGTCCACGATGGGACGCACCTCGCTGTTGCCCAGCTTGGACTTGGTCTGCCCCTCAAACTGGGGCTCGTGCAGCTTGACGGAGATGACCGCGCTCAGGGATTCCCGGGTATCCTCGCCCTTGAGGTTGGCGTCGGCCTCCTTCAGGATCCTGTATTTGCGGCCGTAATCGTTCACGGCCCGGGTCAGGGCGGAATTGAAGCCCATCAGGTGGGTGCCGCCGTCGGGGGTCAGCACGTTGTTGGCGAAGGCGTAGATGTTTTCCTGGTAGGAATCGTTGTACTGGAGCGCCACCTCCACGAACACGCCGTTCTTTTCGCCTTCCACATAGATCGGTTCGTCGAAGAGGACTTCCTTGTTTTTGTTCAGGTGTCTGACAAACTCCTTCAGACCGCCTTCATAGTGGAACACCCGCGACTGGGGTTCGTCCCCCCGCTCGTCCCTCAGTTCGATCCGGATGCCCTTGTTGAGGAAGGCCATTTCGCGAAGACGGTTCTTGAGGGTGTCAAAGGAAAACGTGATTCCGGGATCGAACACACCGCCGGGATTCTCCGCGGAGCGGATATCCGGCCAGAAGCGGACCGTGGTGCCGGTCTCCTCCGTATCCCCGATAACGCGCAGGTCATAATCGATCTTGCCCAGGGTGTATTCCTGCTCGTAAATGTGTCCGTTCTGCCGCACTTCCACCCTCAGGTGTCTGGACAGGGCGTTGACCACGCTGGCGCCGACGCCGTGGAGTCCGCCGGAAATGTTGTAGCCCTCGCCGCCGAACTTGCCGCCGGCGTGGAGCACCGTCAGGCACACCTCCACGGCGGGACGGTGCATCTTGGGATGCAGGCCCACCGGGAATCCGCGGCCGTCGTCCCTGACGGAAACGCTTCCGTCCCCGTGCAGCGTTACCCATACGGAGGTGCAGAAGCCGGCCAGCGCTTCGTCCACCGAATTGTCCACGATTTCATATACGCAGTGATGCAGGCCGCGGGCGTCGGTGGAGCCGATATACATGCCGGGCCGTTTGCGCACAGCCTCCAGGCCCTCGAGAACCTGGATCTGGTTTTCGTCATAATGCGTTCCCTGCTGGATCCGCGTATCCTCTGATGAATTGAATTCCGTCATAGAAACCTCCGAACTGATACTTGCGCCCGGGGAAAAACAGCCGGCGTCCGGGGCGGCGAGCTCTTCCGTCAGCCGTGGGCTATCCTATTTATTATACCACAGATCGGCGGAAAATGACAGCTTTTCTTCTATTATATGCGCATATTTTTTTGCGTATTTTTTTGTGTTTGCCGCGTCTCCTTTCGTCCCGGTTCCCAACGGGGATGCCTCTTTCGCACCGCAATTTTGACTTTCTTTAACTTTCTCATTTTCTTCACCTTGTGTTCAAATTTTTGTAACAATTATCTCCTATGATGTACCTGAGCCGGGGAATAACCAATCCCCGGATCCAACCCTACAAAGGAGGAAAACATATGAAAAAGAAGATTATTATTTCCCTTGTCTCCCTTGCCGCAATATGCTGTCTGACTTTCGGCCTGATCTCCGCCGGCGCGGACAATTCCGTCATTTCGGAGGAAGAAATCGGCGCCATTGTCAATACGCAGACCGACACGTCCCTGATCTCCAGCCCCTTCACCGAGGCCGTGAACCAGGTGCGTGACAGCGTGGTCGGCATCAACAATTACCAGACCCAGTCCTCGTCCTACGGTTACGGCTACGGCTTCGGCTTCGGCTTCGGCGATGATTTCGGCGATTACGGCCGCCAGCCCACCGAAAGGCTGTACGGCACCGGCAGTGGCGTGGTGATCACCTCCTACGGCCATGTGCTGACCAATTACCATGTGGTCGAAGGCGCCAGCCGCATCACCGTGACCACCTCCGCCGACAGCGAGGAGCACGAGGCCGTCATGCTGGGCTACGACGCCTCCCTTGACATCGCCGTCCTTCAGGTAAACGGCCTGAACGTCAAACCCGCGAAGCTGGGCGACAGCGACGCCCTGCAGGTGGGCGAATGGGCCATCGTCATCGGCAACCCGCTGGGTGAAAAATTCGCCCGCACCGTGACTGTCGGCATCATCAGCGCCGTAGACCGCCAGGTAACGGATACCAGCTACGACCGCTATTACCGCCGCTACACCACCACCAACACCATGATCCAGGTGGACGCTGCCATCAACAGCGGCAACTCCGGCGGCGGCATGTTCAACGTGCTGGGCCAGCTGATGGGCATCCCCGCCCGCAAGTATTCCAGCAATTCCTTCATCGAGGCGGACGTTGACAACATCGGCATGTGCATCCCGATCAACGTGGCCAAGCCCCTGATCGAGGAAGTGCTCCGCGGCAACGGCGGCGGAGCCGCCTCCGCCTCCCCCGCCGCCGGGAACGCCGACACCAACGAATCCATGCTCAGCAAGCCCCGCCTGGGCGTGACCGTCACCACCCTTTCCTCCAGCGCCACCGTCAGGCTGCCCCTGGGCGCCTTTGTGCGCGAGGTGGATGAAAACGGCCCCGCGGCGGAAGCCGGCATCCGGAAGGGCGACGTGATCGTGGCCGTGAACGGAAAGACCACCTCCTCTTCCTCCGCCCTGATCGGCATGCTCCAGGGCCTGAAGGAGGGCGACGTGGTCACCGTCAAGGTCTACCGCGCCAAAGGCGCCGACGAGGCCATCAGGGACAACACCCTGGACCTGAACGTCATCGATCCCGACGGCGAATACATCGACTTCGAGGTCACCCTGCGGGTGATCGGGAACCAGTCTTCCTTTACTCCCGCCGAAATCCCCGCCGCGTAACAAAAGCGCAGGGGCGTCATAACGCCCCGAACCCCGCGCCGGAGCGTCCGATGGACGCGCCGGCGTTTTTTGTCCGCCCGCCGCGCAAGTCATTTTTTCCGCGGCCCGTTTCCTCCCTTGCGCGGCGGGATCAAATTATTTATAATATCAGGTAAACAATGTCCCGGGCGAAAAGCGCGCCTGGATCATCCCCGGAGGAAGTGTTGCGCATGACATTGAAACGTCCGAAGGCACGCAGGCCCCTGGGCGCAAACAAGCTGCTGGCGCTGGGCTTCATCGTCCTGATCCTGCTGGGCACGCTGCTTCTGTGCCTGCCCTTCGCCTCGCGAAACGGCCGCAGCGCGGGCGTGGTCCCGGCCATGTTCACCGCCGCCAGCGCCACCTGCGTCACCGGGCTCAGCCTGTTCGATACCTGGACCCAGTGGAGCGGCTTCGGGCAGACGGTGATCCTTTGCCTGATCGAAATCGGCGGCCTGGGCTTCATGTCCATGGCCAGCCTGCTGGTGTTCATGCTCCGCGGCCGCCTCGGCATGCGGGACGCCATGGCAATCTCCCAGGCCATGGGCGAGGAGGACATGAGCCGTATCCGCCATATGCAGGGCTTCATGCTGATCGGATGCATCCTGACGGAGCTGCTCGGCGCCCTGGTGCTTTCGCTGCGTTTCCTGCCCGGGTACGGCCTCCGGAAGGCTGTCCGGCTGGGGGTGTTTCATTCCGTCAGCGCCTTCTGCAACGCCGGTTTCGACATTTTCGGCTTCATCGCCCCGGGGCAGAGCCTGACCACGTTTTACAACGACCCCGTCGTCCTCCTGACGCTGTCCTTCCTGATCGTTTTCGGCGGCCTGGGGTTCCTGGTGTGGGAGGAGGTATGGCGGGTCCGCTCCTTCCGCAAGCTCAGCGTGTACACCCGCCTGGTCCTTTTGTCCACCCTTTCGCTCCTCGCGGCCGGGACGGTTTTTTTCGCCCTATGCGAATGGAACAACCCTGCGACTCTCGGCGGAATGAACGCGGGCGAAAAGCTGCTGGCCGCCTTTTTCCAGAGCGTCACCCTGCGCACCGCCGGTTTTTCGGGAATCGACCAGGCAAGCATGACCGAGGCCGGGAAAGCGTTTTCGATCTTTCTGATGCTCATCGGCGGCTCCTCCGGATCCACCGCGGGCGGCCTCAAAACCGTCACGTTCCTTGTAATCCTGCTGTTTTTGTGGAGCCGGATGCGCGGCAAGGCCGCCATCGTGGTCCATAAGCGCACCATTCCCTCCCAGGCGGTATTCAACGCCCTGACCATCTTCGGCATCATGATCGGGATAATCTTCGTGGGAACGGTGTTCCTCTGCTGCGACAGCGGCGTCACGCTGACGGAAGCGATGTTCGAATCGGTCAGCGCCATCGCCACCGTGGGCCTGAGCCTGAACGTGTCCCCCCGCCTCTCGACCGCCTCCTGTCTGCTGATCATCCTGTTCATGTATTTCGGCCGGGTCGGGGTGCTGACCATCAGTCTGGGCTTCCTGAAGGATAAAAACGAACCCCGGTACCGCTACGCGGACACCACGATCCTGATCGGATAGCGGCCGCTTTTTCCCCGCGGGAAACGTACCGGGAGACATGCCGGATATAAACTAATCACAGGAGGATGGCATCATGAAAAGCTACGCCGTGCTGGGCCTGGGCCGTTTCGGGAAACAGCTGGCCCTGAGCCTGGCCCGCCAGGGGGCCGAGGTCCTGGCCATTGACCGCAACAGGAAAAACGTGGACGAGGTGGCCGACGAGGTGACCCGCGCCGTGACCGCCAACATTCAGGACAAGGACGTGATGACCGAGCTGGGCGTCACGGAATGCGACTGCGTCATCCTGGCCTTCGGCGGCGATCTGGCCGCCAGCGTCATCGGACTGATGAACCTGAAGTCCATGGGCGTAAAACGCATCATCTGCAAGGCCTACGACGATACCTACAAGGACGTGCTGCTGAAGCTGGGGGCCGACCAGGTGATTATCCCGGAGCAGGAGATCGCCGACAAACTGGCCAACCAGCTCATTTCCCCGATGCTGAAGGATTATATCGCCCTGAGCGACGGCTATGTGGTGGAAGAGGTGACCGCCCCCTCCTTCTGGATGGACCGGACCCTGGCCGACCTGAGGATCCGCTCCAGATACAAGGCCGACGTCATCGCCATCAAGCGCAGCGGCAAAATGCAGATATCCCCCGGCGGGGACGACGCCATCAAAAAAGGCGACATCCTGGTGCTCCTCGGGGAGCAGAACGCCCTGGACGACATCCGCAAGCTGAGGTAAGATCCATTATTTGTATCTGTTCAGTCCTGCGGACAGAACAGATACCGCGGGGGGTACCCGTACCCCCCGCGAACCCCCCGGGCGAAGAACGGAGTCCGGGGAAG
>CADANQ010000035.1:16514-39557 GCA_902789365.1 uncultured Eubacteriales bacterium | reverse complement strand
CCAAGCGGCACCGCCGGCCGGGTGCGAACCCCTCACCGATCCTGCGGGAACGGTTCGGGGTGTCGTTCCGCTTCACCGTACATGCCGCTGAAGCGGATCTTAATCGGAGGGAGCTCCCTCCGATACCTCCCCGCTGCTGCCATACGTTCATTCTTCTTCACACACGACTGAACAGTTACTATTATTTCGAAAAAAGCGGGCATGGCGGCAAATCCCGTTTTCCGCCGACTGTACGCCCTTGGGGGATACCGATGAAAAAAGCGGAGATTCTGGCCCCGGCCGGCGGCCCCGAGCAGCTGACCGCCGCGGTGCGCTCCGGCGCGGACGCCGTATATCTCGGCCAGAAGGCCTTCAACGCCCGGATGGGGGCGGACAATTTCGACGACCTTGCCGCCGTGGTCTCCTTCTGCCACGCCCGCGGCGTCAGGGTCTACGTCACCTTCAACACCCTGTGGAAGCAGTCCGAAACGGAGGACGCCGTTCGCGCCCTGAAGAACGTGGCGGACAGCGGCACCGACGCCATCCTGGCCGCGGATATGGGCACCGTATTCCTGGCAAGGGAATGCTGCCCTTCGCTTCCGCTCCACGCCTCCACGCAAATGACGGTCACCTCCGCCGCCGGTGTCCGGCTGATGCGGGACATGGGCTTTTCCCGCTGCGTCCTCGCCCGGGAGATGAGCCGGGAGGAGATCCGCGAAGCCGCCAAAGTCGAGGGCATCGAAACCGAGGTCTTCGTTCACGGCGCCCTGTGCATGAGTCTTTCCGGCCAGTGCTTCCTGTCCTCCGTCCTCGGCGGCCGCAGCGGCAACCGCGGGCGCTGCGCCCAGCCCTGCCGGCTGGATTTTTCGTCGGGCGGCAGGGAATACGTCCTCAGCCTGAAGGACCTGAGCCTCGTGGACAAAATCGCGGAGCTTGAGGCCATGGGGGTGGACAGCCTGAAGATCGAGGGAAGGCTTAAACGCCCGGAATACGTGTCGGCCGCCGTCACCGCCTGCCGTCTGGCCAGGGACGGGGGAAAACCCGACATGGACACCCTGCGGAAGGTCTTTTCCCGGTCCGGCTTCACCCAGGGCTATTACACTGCCCAAAGGAACGCCTCCATGTTCGGGATCCGCGTCAGGGAGGACGAGGAAAAGTCCCGGGAGGTCCTGGGCAGAATCCGTGAAAATTACAGGCGGGAATATCCCCGCCTGCCCCTGGACGCGGTCTTTGCCGCGTACCCCGGGGAAAAAGCGAAGCTGACCCTCTCCTGCGGGGACAGGACCGTCGACGTTCTGGGCCCGGTCCCCGAAAAAGCGGAAAACCGGGAGCTGAGCGAGGAAAGCGTCCGCGCCGTTCTTGAAAAGCTGGGAGGAAGCGCCTTTTATCTCCGAAAATCGACGCTGCGCTGCGCGCCTTCCCTCTTTCTTTCGGCCTCCGCCGTCGGCGCCATGCGCAGGGAAGCCGCCGGCATGATGTCGGAAGTCCTCGGGCATATAACGCCATGGCCCTTCACGCCCTGCGCGATTCCCGGGGCCGACGGCCATGCCTCCCCCGTCCTTCGCCGGATTTTTCTCTCCGCGCGGGAGCAGTTGACCGACGAAACGGCGGCCTTCGCCGACCTTGTCTACCTTCCGCTTTCACAGATTGATGAGGATCTGATCAGGCGTTGGCCCGGGAAAATCCGCGGCCGCGCGGACCGGGTGCTTTTCGGGGCGGAGGAGGAAAACGAAAGGAAGCTCCTCCGGGAAAAACGCGCCCTGGGGCTGAAGGAAGTCAGCGTCTCGTCCCCGGCCGGCATCGCCCTGGCAACGGAAGAGGGCTTTGAAATGTACGGGGAATGCACCCTGGGGATCATGAACGGCTGCGCGGTCCGGCAGTACGCCGCCCTCGGCCTCTCCGGATGCGACCTGACCTTCGAATGCGCTCTGGACGAAATGAAGGACATCCCCCCTCTCATCCCTCTCGGCTGCGCCGTGTACGGCCGTCTGCCGCTGATGACCTTCCGTTCCTGTCCCCTGCGGGGAAAGGACGGCTGCGGTAAATGCCCCGGCGGCGGGGAGGTAAAGGACCGGTACGGCCTGTCCTTCCCCGTTTCCTGCCACGCAAGGCGGTATTCGGTCATGCTCAATCCCCGGCCCCTGTACATGGGCGACAAGGCCGGCCTGATCCCCGAAGGCATATCCCATTCGTTTTATTTCACTGTGGAGAGCGCCGCGGAATGCGACGCCGCCCTGCGCAGCTTCCGCTTTGGCCGTCCCTGGGACGGGCCCTTTACCCGAGCCCTGTACCTCCGGCCCGTCAAATGACCCGGACGGCGCCGGAAAACGCTTGCGGAAATCCGCAGCGGACTCCGATTACACGAACGGCATATCAGGATAGATCCGTCATGACAGGAGCGTTGAACATGAAAGAAAAGAAGTGGCTTCCGGAATTCACGGTGGTGCTGGCAATAATATTGGTATTGGTGCTGGGAATAGTCTATGATAGTGTTGTTCGAAATAGACAGGAAGAGGTGCTGGGAATAGTCTATGATAGTGTTTTTCGAAATAGACAGGAAGAGTCCAACGGTGAGCTTTTCAGCACAAAAGTCGTCAGTACGCATACTTCCGGTGATTATGAGTATGAACTCCATGATGATGGTAAAGCGGTCATCTCTTCGTACAATGGAAAGGCCGCAGAAGTTTCTGTCCCGTCCAGTTTGGACAATCATGAGGTCAAAGGCATTGCAGAATGCGCATTTTCGTACTGCAACATGACAAAGGTGACCATTCCGGATACTGTTACAGGCATCGGGAGCAGGGCATTCGATGGATGCGCCCATTTGACTGAGATCCGCCTGTCCGACAATCTGACATCAATACAATACGGGGCATTCAGACAATGCACAAGTCTCGCATCGATCGATCTGCCGGAGAAACTGACCACGATCGGTGATGAGGCTTTTGAATACTGCAGATTACTGAGCGTCATCACGATCCCAAAGAATGTTAAGTACTTCGGCAAAGCGGTGTTTTACGAATGTGAAAACCTGACCGACATCATGGTCAGCGAAAAGAATCCGAATTTTCGGTCCGTCGACGGAGTGATGTTTGACCGGGCCGGAACGGCGATCGTTTCCTACCCGGCCGGCAGAAAAGACGCGCGCTATTCTGTTCCGGATGGCGTAACGATGATTTGCGAAGGAACCTTCAAAGGTCAGGCGTATCTGCAGGAGATCGTCATCCCTTCGGGCGTAACTGAACTGCGGGACGGAGTATTTGCCGGATGCAGCGCTTTAAAATCGATTGATCTGCCGGCCAGCGTCGCCACGATCGCGGCAAACGCGTTTTCTGACTGTGATTCTTTGTCAGCCATCAATGCAGATGACGGCAATGTACATTTCAGATCGATCGACGGTGTGCTCTTCAGCAGGGACGCAACCGTTCTGATCCGGTATCCGGCAGGGAAAACATCGTCGTCCTACGCAATTCCGAACACAGTCAATACCATAGGGAATACAGCCTTTGGCAGCTGCATCTGTCTGACCAGTGTCAAAATTCCCTGGAGTGTGACCCGAATTGAAGACAATGCTTTCTGTTTTTGCGATGGGCTGATCGAAATGACCATTCCTTCCAGCGTTGTCTATTTGGGTGAAAAGGCCTTCTATATGTGCGGAAACCTCACGTCCGTCACCATTCCCGGGAGTGTTAAAACGATCAGATACTGTACATTTGATTCGTGTTCCAGCCTTTCCCATGTTGAAATTCAATATGGCGTAGAGGAAATCGGATTGGAACCCTTCCGTGATTGCATTGCACTGAAGGATATCGTTCTTCCTGACAGCGTCAAAAAACTCGGAACATGCCCGTTCTATGGCACGGGGCTGAAGCATCTTGTGATCCCGGCCGGCGTTACGGATATGAGTAATGTCATAGAATGCGCATACCAGTTGGAGACGATCCTGGTCTCCGAGGATAATCCTGTGTACGGTGTTATTGACAATATACTGTATGACAAAACCAACAATACGCTGATCGGGCTTCCGTACAAAGACGGACGAGAGATTATCGAGATACCCTCCTTCATCACGTCCATCGGTCATAGTGCGTTTATCGAGAACAGAACGATCAGGCGGGTCGTGATCCCCAATGGCGTGTCAGCTATTGGCAATGCAGCCTTCCGCGATTGCAGCGCTTTGGAGGACGTCGTGATCCCTTCCGGCGTGACAACGATCGGGGATCAGGCATTTCTGTATTGTGAAAACCTGACGACCGCAGCTTTACCCGATGGTCTGCTTTGGATCGGCGAATCGGCATTTTGTGGATGCAGGGGGTTGACGGATGTGTATATTCCGGCGTCTGTTACGGGCATCGGGAAACACGCATTTGACGGTTGGAATTATTCCATTCAGGGAAATCCATATCGGTACCCGCCCCTTGAAAACCTGAATATCATCGTTCATTCCAACTCCTATGCTGAACGATACTGCATTGACAATAACATCCCCCATACGTATTGTGACTGACATCCGGATCAGCATTCTGTGTTCACAATGCGAACGATCATGAAATGAGGAAGACGGAATGACGCCCGTACTGATCCTTTTCAATTTTTCACCCGCCCGCGCCGCCGCCCTTTCGTCCTGCGCCGGGGACTGCGGCTTCGAAGTGCGCATCGCGGCGTGCAGCGAACACCGCGTGCCCTTTTCCGCCATCTCGGGACCGACCCCGGCGGACGCGCTGACTCAGCCCGCCTTCACGGACGAAATGCTGGTCTTTGCCGCCTCCGGAAGGGAAAAGGTTTTTGCCTTCCTGGACCTTATGAGGGAGCGCGGGGTGGATCCCGTGGCCCTCAAGGCTGTCCTGACCCCGGTCAATGTCCTTTGGACCCCGGAGGAGCTGCACAGGGAGCTGAAAAAGGAACATCAGGCCCTGTCCCGGTAAGGAACGGCTTTTCTCCGCGCGTGATCTTTTTGATTCCCGCCGTCTCATAGCATTTGACTAACCCGCCGGCGGGTGCTATGATGTTTTTATAATTCGGTTCGGGCTGAAAACCCGATCCATCAGGAGGGAAAATCATGGAACTGAAAGGCAGCAAGACCGAAAAGAACCTGCAGACCGCCTTTGCCGGCGAATCCCAGGCCCGCAACAAGTACACCTATTTCGCTTCCGTCGCAAAGAAGGAAGGCTATGAACAGATCAGCGCCCTTTTCCTGAAGACCGCCGAAAACGAGAAAGAGCATGCCAAATTGTGGTTCAAGGCGCTGGGCGGCATCGGGAACACCGCAGCCAACCTGGCGGCGGCCGCCGACGGCGAAAACTACGAATGGACCGATATGTACGAGACCTTTGCCAGGGAAGCCGAGGAAGAGGGCTTCACCGACCTGGCCGCCCAGTTCCGCGGCGTCGCCGCCATCGAGCGCGCTCACGAGGAGCGCTACCGCGCCCTTCTGAAAAACGTGGAAGCCAGGGCCGTTTTTGAAAAGAGCGAGGTCAAGGTTTGGGAATGCCGCAACTGCGGTCACATCGTGGTGGGCACCAAGGCCCCCGACGTCTGCCCCGTCTGCGCCCATCCCCAGAGCTACTTCGAAATCCGCTCGGAGAATTACTGATACTCATCTCAAATTGGTTTAGCCAATTTGAGATACCGCATGCTGCACACGCTCCATGCGATCTCATACGCGCCTTCGGCGTCATATTTAAAACCGGCGCCTTTCGGCGCCAGCCATGCAAAACCCCCTCGCGGCGCTCCCGCCGCAAGGGGGTCTTCTGTTTACCGGACCTTCGGGACGTGGTATTCCACCCTCGGATCGTATCTGACGCTCTCGGGAGGCGTTTCCAGGATGGACGGATTGTTCAGGCAGCGGTTGATCGTGGTAAAGAAACGGGCGAAATGCGCGCCGCTTGACACCCTCTCGTCCGCGGTGATGCCGATGGGCAGGAAACGCTTCATCCGGGCCTGGCCCTTTTCCACCACCGCTTTTTTCTCTACGGTGCCCATGCCGAAGAACAGGCTGGTGGAGCCGAAGTTGTAGATATGGTGGTTCACATGGTGCAGCCCGATGGAAGCGTTGTTGGTGATGAACAGGCTGGTATGGAAGGGCAGGCTGTCAAGGAACGCGCCGGGCATCAGCCCGTAGCGGTCCAGCAGCTTCACAAGGGCGACAAGCAGGGTCGGAATCCCGGGCGCCAGCAAAACGGCGGAGGCCAGCTTGTCAGCGAAATTCTTTTTCTCCTCGCCGCGGTTGTTTTCAATGATTTCTATCATCCGGTCCCGCACGTCGTAGATGGTATCGGTGGGGTCGAACTTGATTTTCACCACCGTTTCACCCTTGTCCGCGTCCCGGGGATCCTTGAGCATCGTGAAGGACACGGTGCAGTTGTTCCGCGAATAATACTGTTTGTTCATGATATACCGGTTAATCTCCGGATGCTGGCTGACAGCCCGGACGAAGGACGCGATGATGATCTGCATGTAGGTAATCTTTTCGCCCTTGGCCGCCTGCTCCGCGATGTACCTGGTCAGCATCTCGAAATCCACCTCGTGCTGCAAAAAAACCATGGAATCCACACGGGTGGGCATCAGATAGGGCGTAATTTTCACGATCGGCTCGATATTGGGCGTCCTGCGTCCGTCCGGCCTGTAACCAAACATGGTTCCTTCCTCCTAAAAATGTCGGTATTCGGAAAAACATATTCACGGCACGCGGTCCTGCGCGCGAAAACCCGCCGCCCCTTTTCACCGATAAGAGATTCGAGTTTGATAAAAGCGCAGCTCTTATGATGTCCGGGCGCCGGTGAATGCAGGAAAAACCTTACGGGGCAACCAACTCAAGGGCGTCCAGCATCCTTGTGCGGTAGTTTTTCCAGGCCTCCTCGTTCTTCCAGTAGTCCTGCAGCGCAAAATAGCGGATGTTCCCGTCCCTGTAATCAGTCGAAACAATGGGGGAATAAGCGACGTATCCGTTCAGGGCGATCAGCACCGCCCGGGCGTTGCCAAGGGTTTCGCTGATGGAAATGGGCTCCCCCGCCTCGCAGGGAATGCCCTCTCCCGAAAGGGCGGATATGGAGGTGTACACCGTCAACGTGGGCTGTCCCTTAAAAAACACCTCGCCGCTCCTGACCTCTCCCTCCACAGTCATGGTACCGTCGTCCGCGTTGACCTTGACAAACAGCAGGCCGATCACGACCCGCCTGGTAACGATGGCGTAGATATAGACCGTATTTTCGCCGATGCTCAGGTCCACCGGAACCACGTTGGTCTCATCGTCGTTATCCAGGAACCGGCCCGCCTCATAGCCCGCCACGAAACAGCGGTCGACAATCCATTTGCCATCCGTTCCGGAAGAGACCGACGCCTGCGCCGTGGAGCCGTTGACGTTGTTCAGGACCGTTTTATTGTAATCGACGTACCATACTTCCGCATAGCCCGTCATGTCCGTACTGGCCCACTGCCCTACGTCGGCACCGGCAGGTGCCGCACAGGTCACGGCCAGAAGGGCAGCCAGCAGCAGGACCGAAAGCTTCTTCATACGCATTTCCCCCCTTTGGAAATGGTTAAAGCTATACAAATTCAATCTACCACAAAAAACATACATTATCAAGCAAAAGCGGTAAAATTGGCATGTTTTCAGCACATACCGTCTTCTCTCAGTCCGCATTGCGCATTTGCAAAACAGGCTCCGACCCTGATTCCATGCAGGTCTGAGCCTGTTTTAATACTCATCTTAATATCGTTTCCTTAGCGGATCATTCATGGGACATTCCGGCCCGGGGACGCGCATCGAAGCGGCGGCAATGAAAACCGCCGCGACGCTTCCGGTTTGTATTTTGCGGTTGTGAAAAAAACGGACGTCTTCATAAAAGACGTCCGCGAAACGGCTTCCTTCAGATCAGCGGAAAGCGACCTTGGCGCGCATGGAGTCCATGTTATCGCGGTAGGCGCACACCCAGGCTTCGTTCCTGTAATAATCCTGGTAGGATATGGTCTTGCCGCTCTTCGTGTTGCCGAACAGCGTGGGATAAGTCACCTTGCCGGTGATTGAAAGCAGCACCGCGTCGGCGTCGCCCAATTCGTTTCTGATGCTGATGGGCTCGGCGAAGGGGAAGTCATCGTTGGCGCCGTCAAGCACCTGGCGCCTTGTGGTATAAACGGTCAGGGTATTGATCGTTTTGCTGTAGATTCCGTCCCTCAGCTGGCCTTCCACCTGCAGGTAACCCTCGTCCGCGTTGACCTTGGCATACAGAAGGCCGATGACGATGTTGGTCCTGGTGACGATGGGATACACAAAAGCGGTGTTTTCCGCCACGGTCAGGTCCACGGGAACCACGTTCACGCCGCTCTTCGCGGTGGAAATGATTTCATTGGCTTCATAACCCGCCACATAGATGCTGGAAATCACATAGCGCGCGTCCTTGAAGGGATCCTTCGGTTCGGCGCCCTCGCAGGAGGGCCAGGTTTCCTCGACGGCGATCCCGTCGTCGGAGAAGCCGACGGCTTCGCCGGCGGTATTGCCGTTGATATCGATGTCAATTGCCTGATTATAATTGAAAAGATAAACGACCTTGTAGCCTTCCAGGTCGATATCCACCCACTGCTGCGGGGCCGCCGTTACAGGAAAAGCGCATACCGACACCAGCGCAAGGGCCAGAATAAAAGCGGATAATTTCTTCATTTCTTGAACCTCCCTGATTCACTGGAATAATCCCTTGAATACTTTACCACAAAGCGTGTGTTTCTTCAACCCTTTCTCAAAGTTGTTGATGACAAAAAACAGGCGCCTCCGAAGAGGCGCCCGCGATATGCTTTTCAGCGATCAGATCAGTCGGCGACCAGGGCCAGAGCAGCGGTCATGTTGGTGCGATAGGTCTTGACCCACTTTTCGAAGCGGAAGTAATCCTGATAGGCGTAGAACTTGCCGGGAACCTTTTCGGTGGTGCCGTCATCCTTCTTCTTGGTGCTCCACATGGGACCAAACAGGGTGGGATAGGTGACCTTGCCGGCGATGGAGATCAGGACCGCGGGAGCGCCGCCCAGTTCTTCTTCAATGCTGATGGGGGCAGCCAGTTCGAAGTTGGCAGCGGAACCGTCGATCAGCTGAGCCTTGGTGGTGTACACGGTCAGGGTGGTGCCCCAATCCTTGTAGAGCTCGTCCTTGTACTGGACTTCAACCTGGATGTAGCCTTCCTCAACGTTGACCTTGGCAAAGAGCAGGCCGATGACAACGTGGGACTTGGTGGCGACGGGATACACATAAGCGGTGTTCTCTTCGCAATCGGCGATGTCAACGGGGACCACGTTCAGGGTGCTGCCGTTGCCGACAACTTCGTTGGCTTCGAAGCCGGCCACGAAGGTGCTGGAGATGACATAGCGGGTATCCCAGGCAGGATCCTTGCCGAGAGCGGGGGTGCCGTCAGGATTCTTGCTGTGCGGGAAGGTTTCTTCCATGGCGACGAAATCAGAGGCCCACATGGTGGCTTCGCCGGCCACAGAGTACTGCTGGTTGCTGTCCTTGGTGGAGCTGGGCGCTTTGTAATCGGGATTGACGCCCCAGGTCACGGTCTTGCCGTCGGTGTTGACGGCGACGGACTCGTTGTAGTTGAACAGGTAGACGACCTTGTAGCCTTCCAGGTCGACATCCACCCACTTATCGGGGCTGGCCATCGCGGAAACGACGCCGACAACCACCAGAGTCAGAGCCAGAAGCAGAGCAACAAACTTTTTCATGGTTTCTCCTCCCATTTTCGGCAGAGCCGAATAATTGATGCATTGATAATATAACACTAAACGGTCAGCATAGCAAGTCTTTCTTTCACAATTTATTCACTTTTTGTGAAAACCGTACATGTTTCGCCGTATTTTTTAGTCATCTTCGTAGAATTCGGCTGTCATTTTCCGAGCGCGGGAGAGCACCGCCGCCGTATCCAGACCGTCTTTCGCGTCCAGCGGATCCCACTTGCCGCCCAGGGCGTCTTCAAGTATGCAGCCTTCCCCCGAAAGACGGGCCGCCATGGCCCTGCGCTCCTCATCGCGTCCGGTCTCCTCCAGGATGCCCCGGCCCTCACCGTCCAGCACCTGAAAATCCTCCCCGCCGCCTTCCTCCTCCCGGGAAAGAACCGTAAACAGGAATTCGTGCCCCGCGGCAAAGTCATACAGGAGCTTCATTTCATCCCCGTTCTCCGCGGCCTCGGCGACCGTCGTTTCCTCCAGGAGGAAAACGTCAAAGCCCTCCTCCGGCAGGCCCCTGCCGATCACAAGGCCGCCGCCGCCTTCCTCCAGGTCCTCGCCGAACATGACGTAGCGCGCTCCTGACGAACGCATCTCCATCATGTGGCTCCCGTCCGCGGCGAAGGACGACAGAACCGCGAAGGAAAGGCGCAGAAGGTCCAGCCCGTCCCCGACCCGGACCACGCGCCAGCAGCCCTTTTCATAATCCAGGCAATCCACCCGGAACACGATCCGCCCCATGGGCTCCACCGTCCTTTTTTTGTCGCGCGCGGAAAAGTATCCTCTATTATATACGGACCGTCCGGGGAAACAGATGCCGCGCCTTTAAAACCGGGAATCATCCGTGCCGCTTCCGGTCGTCCCCGCGGCCGAAAAGGGGGACACGTTCCTCCCTGTCTTTGAACAGCGGCCGCCGCACGGTATTAAACAGGCGTCCGCCCTTTCCGTCAGCGGCGCCGCCCCGTTGTCCGTTCGTCCTCACGGGCCGTGCGCCTTCCGCGCTCCGTTCCCCGTCATGACGCTCCCGGCTGTCCCCGGGGGCCAGGAAGGCGCGTACGGCGTACAGGCATCCCGCCCCGGCCGTCAGGATACACCTGAGGGCGTGAATCGCCCGCAGGGCGGTCCCCCCTCCGCAAAAGGCCGTCAGGACCGCGGCGCATACATACATCGCGGCCGCCGCAAAGCCCCGCCGGCGCAATAGGATCGTCCCCAGGCCCCACAGGCCGCACAGCGCGCCGAGGAGGACGCACAGGGGATAGGTCAAGGCGCCGCTTATGATCTCCGGCCGGACGGCGTCAAAAATCTCTCCCGCGGTCAGCTTTCCGGTGCCGATCAGCCGGAATACGACCCTGAAGGGCGGCGCCATGGCGTCCCATCGGAGGGCCGTCTCCGCCAGGGAGAAGACAAGCAGCGCCGCCGAAAGGAAACAGCAGGGCGTCCTCAGAAAGGAATTGTCCCGGGCCCTTCGGGAAGTGTTCCGTTTCACGGAGCCCGTCCCTCAAGGGCGGCGAGGACCGCCTCGCCCATGTCCTCCCGGCCGCATTCCGCCCGATGCCTTACGGGAAGCGTCTTCAGCTCCTCAAAGGGAAGAGGCGCGCAAAGGCCGCAGGTATCCTTCAGGCGTTCGGCCGCCTCGAAGGCGTCCCCGGGATCGGAAAGGGGAATCCCCAGAGCCCGGCATACGTCGGGCCCGAATTTGAAGGGCGACGCCGTGGACACCAGGAGGCGCGTCCGCCCGGGATCCTTCGGAAGGTTCCTCAAAACCGCGGATGCCACCGCCGTATGCGGGTCCAGGACGTACCCGTCCGCCTCGTACACCTTTTTGATTTCCGCCAGGGTTTCCCGGTCGTCGGCGCTGCCGCAAAGGAAATCGGAGGAAAGGATCCGCCTTTCCTTTTCGTCCAGGCTGAACACGCCTTCACGGGAAAGGGACGCCATCCAGCCCTTTACCTTCTCCGCTCCGCCGATCTCCCACAAAAACCTTTCCAGGTTGGAGGAGATCAGGATATCCATGCTGGGCGACGCGGTCCTGAAAAATTCCCTGCGGCGGTCGTAAACGCCGGTTTGGATGAAATCCGTCAGCACGCGGTTGGCGTTGCTGGCGCAGATGAGCCGCCCGACGGGGGCGCCCATGCGCTTTGCGTACCAGCAGGCAAGAATATTGCCGAAATTGCCGGTGGGCACGCACACGTCCGCGGGATGATCCCAGTCGGCCCGTCCTTCCTTCAGCATGTCCGCGCACGCGGAGAAATAATAGGCCACCTGGGGGGCAAGCCTGCCCAGATTGATGGAATTGGCGCTGGACAGCACCCTGCCCTTTTCGTTCATGCGGGCGATGAATTCATCGTCGGTGAACAGGCGCTTGACGCCGGTCTGCGCGTCGTCGAAATTGCCCCGTACGGCGATCACATGGGTGTTTTTCCCCCGGGAGGTGACCATCTGCGTTTCCTGGACGCGGCTGACGCCGCCCTTGGGATAAAACACCGTCACCGAGGTACCCTCGCAGTCCATGAAACCCTCCAGCGCCGCCTTGCCGGTGTCCCCGGAGGTGGCGGTCAGGATGGCGATCTCCCGTTTTTCCCCGGTTTTGAGCGCCGCGGAGCGCAGAAGGTGCGGAAGCATCTGCAGGGCCATGTCCTTGAAGGCCATGGTGGGCCCGTGGAACAGTTCCAGCACCCGGACACCCGTGTTTTCAAGCTCCCTCGCCGGGCAGGGAAAATCCCCCTCGAAGCGGGCGTAGGCCTTCCGCGACATTTCCAGCAGCTCCGCGCCCGTAAAATCGGGAAGCAGCTTTTCAAGGATCAGGGCCGCGCGGGACGGATAATCCATGTCCGCCAGGGCCCGGACCTCGCCGCGGGAGAGCGCGGGCAGGCTTTCGGGCACATACAGCCCGCCGTCGGGGGCGATGCCCCTGACGATGGCGCGGGCGGAGGTCACCTCGCCCCCGCCCCGGGTGGAAATATAACGCATGCTTTGTTCCTCCGTACGTCGGTGGTGAAAAGCGGCGCGGCGAAGCGCGCCGCGCCGTTTCCTTCCGGGTTTCCGAAAAGCGCTGTCCGCCTCCGCGGATCAGATGAAGTACTTTTTGATGAATTCGGGGGCCGCCGCGTCGTCCACGGAGCAGGAGATGATAATCTCCACATTGTGTTCCCCGGCCACTTTTTCAAGCCTGGCAAAAAACGCTTCGGTAGCCTCAATGGGGCACTTGACCAGCTTCAGGAAAGCGTCGATCAGAATCACATTGATGTCAAAATTCTGGGAAAGCATTCCGCACAGGAAGCCAAAGAACATCTCGGGGCTGTCGCTGCCGTATTCGCCCGCGTTCACGAACCGCACCTCGTGCTTCAGGTCAAACATGTAGCGGTTGTCGTCGTCCACAAAAATGATGTCGCCTTTGTACTGATCCACTGCCGCGTTGGCCATATCCAGGATCTTTTTCGTCTTGCCGGAGCCTTTTTTGCCGTGAATGACTCGTATCATGGCTGGATGTCCTCCCCTTTCGATGATTGGGTATACCATATTATAACCGAAATATCTCCGTTTGACCAGTACCGGACGGATATAAAAGACGCGGGGCGAAAAAACGCGTCACACCGTTTCCACTTTGATTACGTTGGTGGAGCCGGTCTGCCCCAGGGGGATGCCTGCGATGATGATGACGGTGTCCCCGGGGTCGATCATGTCGATCTGCCGGGCGCAGTCCACCGCGTGGGTCAGAAGGTGGTCGTAATCCTGCTGGTACAGGGATTTGACCGGATACACGCCCCAGGAGAGGGAAAGCTGGTTGAAGGTCTTTTCCTCGGGCGTGGCCGCGATGATCGGCTGGGCGGGGCGGAACTTGGAAAGGTTCCTGGCCGTGCCGCCGGATTTGGTTACCGAGATGATGACCCGGGCCCTGACGTCGTTGGCGGCCCTGCAGGCCGCGTCGCACACCGCGTTGGTGATGTCCTTGTCGGGAATGTCGTAATTGTGGATGCGCTGGCCGTAGATTTCGGCCGCGTCCTTTTCGGCCTGGGCGGCGATGTTGGCCATGGTCGCCACCGATTCCACCGGGAACTGGCCCGCCGCGCTCTCGCCCGACAGCATCACCGCGCTGGTGCCGTCGAAGACCGCGTTGGCCACGTCGGTGATTTCGGCGCGGGTGGGCATCGGGTTGGACATCATGGAATCCAGCATCTGGGTGGCGGTGATGACCATCTTGCCCGCCAGGTAGCACCTGGAGATCAGGCGCTTCTGGATGCCCGGCAGCCGGTTGTACTCCACCTCCACGCCCATGTCGCCCCGGGCCACCATGATACCGTCGGACTTTGCGAGGATCTCGTCAAAATTGTCGATGCCCTCGCGGTTCTCGATCTTGCTGATGATGCGGATGTCGTGCCCGCCGTGGTAATTGAGGAACTTGCGGATGTCGGTTACGTCCTTCGCGCAGCGGATGAAGGAGGCCGCCACGTAGTCCACGCCCTCCTGCACGCCGAAATACAGGTCCTTTTTGTCCTGCTCGCTCATGTGGGGCATGTCCACGTGCACGTCGGGCACGTTGACGCCCTTGTGGTCGCTGACCGGGCCGCCGTGGAGCACGGTGCACAGGATCTCCTCCTCGTCGGCACTTTCGACCCGGAGGGAGATCTTTCCGTCGTTGATCAGGATCATGTTGCCCTTCTTCAGGCACCGGGGAAGGCCCGCGTAGGTAACCGAGGCCCGCGTTTCGTCGCCCTCAACGTCCTTCACCGTCAGGGTAAAGGGCTGCCCGTCCTTCAGTTCCGCCGTATGGTTTTTGAAGTTTCTCAGGCGGATCTCGGGGCCCTTGGTATCCAGCATGATGGCCAGCGGCACGCCCATATCCTCCCTGACGGCCTTGAGAAGGTCGATGGTCTCCTTGTGGTATTCATGGGTGCCGTGGGAAAAATTGAGCCTGGCCACGTTCATGCCGGCCTCGATCATTCTCCTGATGGTGTTTTCGTTCCTGCTGGCCGGGCCGATGGTGCAAACGATCTTTGTCTTGCGCATGGCGTATCTCCTTTTCTGTCAGGTACCGCGGGGACGCGTTCGTTCATTTATATATATTATACATTTGCGCGCGGCAAAATGCAAGAAGCCCGCCGCCGTTGGCGCAAAACCGCCGGGGCCCCTCCGATTCGCGAAATGAGCGGAATATCCGTCCCGCGGCGAAAAACGCGCGGCGAAATAAAACGGCGGCGGGCCGCTCCGACCCGCCGCTTTTTTTCATTTCCCGAGGTATTTGAGGTTCTTCGTGATGAAATCGTCCCTCTGCCGCACGCAGTCCGCGCTGCGCAGGGGATCGGCGGGGGTGTTGAACACATAGTCCTCCAGGCGCTCAAGGTCGCTGACGGCCACGTGCATGCGGGTGTCGGAGGACGCGTAATAGATGAACACCCTGCCGTCCGGGGCCACGCTGCAGCCGTTGGTGAACACCACGTTGCTCACGTCCCCCACCCTTTCGCTCCCCAGGGGGGCGATCAGGTAGCCGCCGGGCTCGGCGATCACCCTCGAGGGGTCGTCCAGGGCCGTCGCGAAGGCGTAGATCACATACCTGAGGCCGGCGGCGGTGTTCCTGACGCCGTGGGCGATGTGGATCCATCCGCGCTTTGTTTTGAAGGGCACGCAGCCCGCCCCGTTCTTGGCTTCCGTGATGGTGTGGTAGCGCCGGATCGAGGTCATTTTTTCCTCGTCGATCACGGCGCGCGTGATGTCGTCGCACAGCCCGAAGCCGATGCCGCCGCCGGAGCCGGTCTCGATGAAATCGTCCATCGGGCGGGTATAGAAGGCGTATTTCCCGTTCACGAACTCGGGATGCAGCACCACGTTGCGCTGCTGGGGGGAGCGGAGGGTCTTCAGGTCCGGCAGGCGCTCCCAGGTCTTCAGGTCCCGGGTGCGCACGATGCCGGCCTTCGCCACGGCGGCGGACAAATCGCCCGAGGAGCTGTCATGGCTCTCGGAGCAGAACACGCCGTAGATCCACCCGTCCTCATGCCGCGTAAGCCGCATGTCATAGACGTTGGTCTCGTCCTTTTCGGTATCCGGAAGCACGACGGGATGATCCCAGAAACGGAAATGGTCCACCCCCGTATCCGACTCGGCCACGGCGAAAAAGCTCTTGCGGTCCATACCCTCCACCCGGCACACCAGGATGAATTTGCCGTCAAGATATATGGCCCCGGAATTGAGCACCGCGTTGATCCCCAGGCGCTGCATCATATGGGGGTTGGTCTTTGGGTCGGGATCGTACATCCAGAAGGGCGGGATGTGCTCCCTCGTCAGGACCGGATAAACGTAGCGTTCGAAAATCCCGTTGTAAAAGCGGTCGTTCACCCGGTTTTCCCGGGTGATCAGCGATTCATATCTTTCCTCAAGCGCTTTATATGTTTTCATATTCCCTCCCGCCGATAACCTCAAGGGTCATCCTGCCGTTGTGATAGGGGCACTTCCAGGGCTCAACGATGGGTTTTTCCGCGGCCGGCTCGCCGTCCTCGGTGACATACCAGAACCATTCCCCGCCTTCCCGGCGGTCCCACACCCGGGAGAGGATAAAACGCCACTGATCGCGGGCGGCCTCCAGGTATTTATCGCCCATGCCGTTTTTCCAGGCGTTGAGGCATCCCAGAACCGATTCCGCCTGCACCCACCATATGCGCTTTTTGTCGACCTTTCCCCGTTCCTTTTCGTTGGCGGTCCCCTTCCCGGGAACAAGGGCCTCCCCGACCACCGCCTCCGCCAGGCTCTGAAGCTTCGGCCTCACCCGGGCGGTCACCTCTTCGTCCCCCAGCACGTCCAGGGTACGGTCCAGGAGCCAGCTGGTCTCGATGTCGTGGCCGTAGCTGGTCAGATCGATCAGCGTCTGATAGTCCTCTCCGAAGAAAACCTCCTGCCGGGAAAGCGCCGGGTTGTACATGTGCCTTTCCCAGATGTCCAATTGCTCAAGGAGGCATTTGCGCACCCTTTCGTCCCCCGAGGCCCGGTAAAGCTCGGTATAGCCCTCGGCGACGTGCAGCAGGGTGTTCATGGTCCGGGACGCGCTGACGCCGTTTTCGGAAAGCTTTTCGTTGCTTTCGGGGCTGAAATCCTTTTTGAAGGCCTCAAGGTACCCCTTTTCGTCCCTGCAGCGGCCTTCGATGACGTCAAACAGCTTAAAGGCCTCCTCCAGCGCTTCCCCGCTGCCGCAGGCCATGGCATAGGCCGACAGCCCGTAGATGGCAAAGGCCTGGCAGTAGGTGTGCTTGGTGGTGTCAAAGGGCCGCATATCCGCCGTCATCGACCAGAAGACCCCGCCGTTCTCCGTATCCCTCATTTCAAGGAGCGCCCTGTACGCCCTGTCGGCATAGGGGCGGAGGCTTTCGTCCTTCAGGACGCGCATCGCCGTGGAAAAAAACCACAGAATTCTGCTGTGCAGGATGCAGCCCTTCACGGCGTTTTCGTCCTTTTTGAGGTCAAAACCCACATAGCCCGTGTACCCGCCGTTTTTTTCGTCGGCCAGGCCCTCCCAGAAGGGAAGGATCACCTTTCTCAGGTGCTCCTCCATTTCCCGGCGCATACCCGTTTTCCCGTTCATGCCGCTCAACCCTTTCGTCCGAATTTTGTACGCCCGCGCGCGCATTCAGGCCCCGTTCAGCATTTTTTTCAGTTCTTCGGCGATTTTCCTGCCCGCCGCTTCCTGAACAAACGGGCCCGGATGTCCCCGGGAGCCGGCCTCGCCCGGGCCGAAGGGCCTCAGCCGGACAAAGCCGCAGGGAGCCCCCGCCGCCTTCGCCCTTTCCGCGGCCCTTTCAAAGATGTCCGCGCCTTCGTCCCCGCACAGCCCGTACGCCCACAGGATGACCGCCCGGGGCTCCTTTTCGTGCGCCTTCAGGATAAAGGCGGCCGCCGCGTCCTCCATGGCCCTTCGGAACGCCGGACGCTCTTCTTCCGGAAGGGCGCGCAGGGCCGACATGTCGTTGGTGCCCAGGTTGATGACCAGGGCGTCCAGGGGATCGGCGGAAAAATCGAAGGCTTCCTCCTCCCCCTCCGGAGCGCAGACGCTTTCGTAAATCCTCGGTATGGCCCCGGACAGGAGCCCGTCCCAGCTGGAATACACACCCCAGCCGCCCAGGCACAGCGCCCGGGTGCGGCAGGAAAGCGCCCGGCGCAGCGCGGCCCCCCAGGTGAGGGCGCCGCTCATCCACACGGTCTTCCATTCCATGGCGTCGGCGGGGCCCAGGCACCCTTCCCCCACCGTCAGGCTGTCGCCCACAAGGCCCACGTTCAGCTTCGGCTTTTCCGCCGGGAATATTTCGCCCTCCAGGCGCAGGCCGGTCATCAGAAGGCTCCCCCCGTCCCCGGGCACCGGCTGGCTGTCCCGCAGGATGGCTACCTCATGGGTCACCGACGGGTCCATGCCCAGGAGCGCGTGGTACCATTCTTCCCCCCGGGCGACGCAAAAGCGCCCCACAGGCGCGCCGTCCGCAAGGACGGCGGCCCAGGGGGCCTGGGATAAGTATTCGGCTTTCAGCCTGACGTCCAGGGAAACGCAGGCCGTCCTGATGACGGCCCCGCTCCCCGTCCAGTGCATCGGGAAAGGGTCCTTCTTTTCGCCCGTACGCCCAAGACGCATAATTCTTTCGTCCTTCGCGGGGTCCAGGAAGATCATACAAACCGCCTCCGTTTTTCCTCTGCCGCAGGTCTGTTTTCCGAATTTCGTTCCTCAGCGGCGGCCTTCCTCGGCATCGCCGGCGCTGACGCTGGAATTGGCCTTGATGTAGTCCACAACCTCGTCGACCGTGGTGAAGGCCAGGCCCACATAGGTGTCCGCGGCGCCGTAGTAGACGGCGATCCTGCCGGTATCCGGGTCGGCCAGGGCGGCGCAGGGGAACACCACGTTGGGCACGAAGCCCCGCTCCTCATAGCTTTCGGTGGGGGTCAGAAGGTAATTGGCGCAGCGGTATTTCACCTTGCTGGGCTGATCGATGTCCAGGATGGCGCCGCCCATGGAATAAACGAAGCCGTTGCAGGTGGAGGACACGCCGTGATAGAACAGGAGCCATCCTTCGCTGGTCTCGATGGGGGCCGCGCCCGCGCCGATCTTGACGCCCTCCCACCAGTTGCCGCTGGGGGACATCACATGGCGGTGTTTGCCCCAGAAGGTCATATCCGGGCTCTGGCTCATCCAGATGTCGCCGAAGGGGGTATGGCCCGAATCCGAGGGGCGGGAGAACAGGGTGAACAGCCCGTTGATTTTGCGGGGGAAGAGCACCGCGTTGCGGTTGAAGGGAATGTAGGGGTTCTCCAGGCGGGTGAAGGTTTTGAAATCCTTCGTTTTGGCCATGCCGATGGCCGCGCCGTAGTTATCCTGGCACCAGATGGCGTAATAGGTGTCGTCCACCTTCACAAGGCGGGGATCGTAGGCGTAATAGGGCATGAAGGGCTCGCCGTTTTCATCCTTGAAGGGGATCTTGTCCCGGTCCACGGTCCAGTGGATGCCGTCGGCGGAACGGCCCAGGTAGATGTAGGGCACGCCGTTGGTCTGCTCGCCGCGGAGCACCGCGATGTAGCCACCCTCCCAGGGCATCACGGCGCTGTTGAAAATCCGGGCCACGCCGGGGATCGGCTCCCGCGGGAAAAGCGGGTTTTCGCTGTAGCGCCACACCGGCGCCTGGGCGCGGTGATCCCTGGGCTTGTCCTGCCAGGGGATGTTGGGAAGGCTGGGGGTGTTGAGAATCCTGACGCTCATGACGGTCTCCTCCTTAAAAATCCTCCGCCGCGCCGCGCAGTACGCCGCGGCATGTAATTATAATGCAGTATAGTTTTTCCCATTCCGGTTGTCAAGTCTTTTTACTTAATTTTTTAATTTACTTTAAGTTAATTATTTTCTTCGCGGGCCCGGAGGATTCGCCCGGAATCATCCGTCCGCCCACCTCCATGCGCAGCATGCTTTGCTCCTCCGGCCCCGGGCGCTCCTTCAGCATGCTCACGGCCATCCTGGCCATGCGCTCCCGGTCCGGCCGGAAGGTGGTCAGCCTGACCGGGGATGGGAAGGGGGTGTAATCGTCAAAGCCCGTCACCGACACGTCCCCGGGCACGGAAAGGCCCATATCGTTCAGCTGGCGGATCAGCCGGACGGCCGCATCGTCGTTGTTGCATACAAAGGCCGTGGGCAGGTCCCGGGGCAGACTGAGGGGGAAAAGGTACCTCCCCCCGGCGTCCCGGTCCTCAAGGATCCACTCCCCGGGCACAGGCAGGAGGCCGGCCTCCGTCATCGCCCGAAAATACCCGCACATCCGGTCCGTAATGGAGGATGTGGCCGCCAAAGAGCCGACAAAGGCGATCTTCCGGTGCCCCAGGCCGATCAGATGCCGGGTGATCTGCCAGACGCCGCCTCTTCCGTCGCTGACGACTGCGCAGCCGCCCCGGTCGCTGTAAAAATCAAGGCAGACCGTCCTCAGGCCGGAGGAAGATATAAGCTCCATATATTCCGGGCCGAACTGCCCCAGCAGCACCAGGGAATTCACCCGCCCGTCCGTCACCAGGGCGGGCATCGTCAGGGCCTTTTCCATGCCGTCGGTCACGATTTCCAGCGCCCCGAGCATGCCCTCCTCCAGGATGGCCCCGGTCAGCTCCCGGTACATGGAGGCGTAAAAGGAGGCTTTGTCAAAGAACCTTTCGCAGGTCAGGATCCCCACCGCAGCCGCGTCGGCGCGGTCGCCGGAGGCGCTCTGCGCCCGGGCGGAGCCGTAGCCCATTTCCCGCGCAGCGCGTATGATCCTTTCCCGCATTTCGTCCCCGACGCCTTCCCTGCCGCCCAGGGCCTTGGAGACGGTCACGGTGCTGACGCCCAGGGCCGCGCCGATATCGCTCATGGTCACTTTTTTCTTCATGCGCGCCTCCCCTTCCCGCGGCACTTCAGCCGGTCCGTGTTCGCTGCTTTTGTTACTTAAAATTTTACTATATTTTTTAAGTATTGTAAAGCGGCTTCTTGACAAAACCGGAAAGTTTTTTTACTATTGTATCATCCATTCATCCCAAGGAGGACATAGCCATGGCTTCTGTTGCGTTCGATCCCGCGGCGCGCCTTTTCCACCTGACCAACGGCCGCGTATCCTATATCATCTCCCTGGCCGGCGGCAAATATCCCCTGCATCTTTACTGGGGAAAGGCGCTGCGCACCGTCCGGGACGACCTGCTGGACCGGCGGGCAAACCACCGCACCCACGACAACTTCACCATGCACGAAACGCCCCTGGACCGCCTGCCCCAGGAATGCCCGGTCTTCGGCTGCGGGGACATGCGGGAGGGCATGCTGCAGGTCCGTCACGCGGACGGCAGCGAAGCGCTGGACCTCACATACGCCGGCCACGGCATAAGCGATGAAAAGCCCGCCCTTCCGGGGCTGCCCTCGGCCCGGGGCGAAGGCTCCCGCACCCTGACGCTGACGCTCAGGGACGAGCCCACCGGGGTGGAAGTCGATCTTCTGTATACCCTGTGGGACGACTGCGACGCGATCGCCCGCTCCGCAATCATCCGCAACGCCGGCAAAACGCCGGTGACGCTTGAAAAGGCCCTGTCCTTCTGCCTGGACCTGGAGGGCAGCGATTATGAACTCCTCACCCTGCAGGGCGCCTGGGCCAGGGAACGCCAGTGGACAAGGCGGCGCCTTGTGATGGGCGATCAGGGGACCGGCACCGTCCGCGGAGCCTCCAGCCAGCAGACCAGCCCCTTCCTGGCCCTGGCCGGGGATGGCTGCACCGAGGACAGCGGCGAGTGCATGGGCTTCGCCCTGTGCTGGAGCGGCAGCTTTTTCGCGAACGTCCATGTGGACCAGTTCTCCTCCGCCCGGGTGATGATGGGCGTCCAGCCCTTCGATTTTTCCTGGGAGCTGAAGAGCGGCGAAAGCTTCCATTGCCCCGAGGCTTACCTGGTCTATTCCGGCGAAGGCCTGGGCGGGATGAGCCGCGCCTTCCACCGCCTGGTGCACGGACACATCACCTCCGGCGCCTTCGCCCGCGCCTCCCGGCCCATCCTGATCAACAACTGGGAAGCCACCTATTTCAATTTCAACGAGGAAAAGCTTCTGTCCATCGCCTCCTGCGCGAAGGAGGCCGGAGTGGACCTGTTCGTCCTGGACGACGGCTGGTTCGGCCGCCGGGACAGCGACAACTGCTCCCTGGGGGACTGGACGGACGACCTGAGGAAGCTCCCGGAGGGGCTCAGGGGCCTGTCGCGGAAAATCCATGCCATGGGGATGAAATTCGGCCTGTGGGTGGAGCCGGAAATGATCAGCCCGGACAGCGACCTGTACCGGGCCCATCCCGACTGGTGCGTCCATTCCGGGAACCGCATCAGGGTGGAAAACCGGCATCAGCTGGTCCTGGACATGACCAGGGAGGACGTGAGGGCCTATGTGAAGCAGGCCATCGGGGACGCCATCGAGCGCGCGGAGGCCGATTATATCAAGTGGGACATGAACCGCAACATCAACATGATCGGCACCCGCACCCTGCCGCCGGAGAGGATGAAGGAATTCTCCTTCCGCTATATCCTGGGCGTGTACGAGGTAATGCGGGACATCACCTCCCGCTTCCCGCGGGTGCTGTTTGAAAGCTGCGCCGGCGGCGGCGGCCGGTTCGACCTGGGCATGATGTGCCTGATGCCCCAGGCCTGGACCAGCGACGACACCGACGCCTGGATGCGCTGCGGCATCCAGTACGCCACCTCCCTCGTCTTCCCGCCCTCCTGCATGGGCGCCCATGTCAGCGCGGTGCCCAACCACCAGACCGGCCGCGTATCCCCCCTTTCCGCCAGGGCCGCGGTGGCCATGGGCGGCACCTTCGGGTACGAGCTGGACCCCACCCGGCTGTCGGAGGAGGAAAAGGCGGAAATCCGCCGTTTCAACGAGCGCGTCCGTGCCTGGCAGGACGTAATGTTCTACGGCGATTTCCTGCGGCTCAAAAGCCCCTTTGAGGGCGGCGAATGCGCCTGGATGAGCGTGTCGCCGGACAGGGACCGGGCCGTGGTCACCCACGTGTTCCGGGACGGCTTCCCCAACCCGATGCCGGGCCTTTTGAAGCTCAGGGGCCTGGATCCCGACGCGGATTACCGGGACGAGGACACCGGGCGCGTCCTGGGCGGGGACGAAATGATGCTCCACGGCATACCCGTTCCCCCCGCCCGCGGGGACTACAGCGCCTGCCAGTTTTTCCTTAAGCGGGTGTAAGACCCGGACAGACATCACGGGGCCGTTTCCGCGGAGACGGCCCCGTTAACGGGAGAGTATCTGTTCAGTCCTACGGACAGAACAGATACCGCGGGTGGTACCCGTACCCCCCGCGAGCCCCCCGGGCGAAGAACGGAGTCCGGGGAAGGGAAACC
>CADANQ010000035.1:0-16482 GCA_902789365.1 uncultured Eubacteriales bacterium | reverse complement strand
CCTGCGGGAACGGTTCGGGGTGTCGTTCCGCTTCACCCCTCGCCGGGGCGGCATCGGGACCGTGTACCCGATCAGCCGTTACATGCCGCTGAAGCGGATTATAATCGGAGGGAGCTCCCTCCGATACCTCCCCACTGCTGCCATACGTTCGTTCTCCTTCACACACGACTGAACAGTTACACGGGAGAAAGGAATGAAAAAGATCCTGACCGCCGTCCTGCTCCTTTGTCTGCTATCCCCCGCTCTCGCCCGGGCGGAGGGACCCCTTTGCGAAACCTTCGTCTTCGGCCAAAGCTCCCTGGGGCGGGACCTTGTCTGTGTCCGGATCGGCCCCGGGGACGCGGAAAACCGTTTCCTGCTGGTCTTCGCCGTCCACGGCTTCGAGGACAGGTTCGCCCGGGACGGCGCGCTTTTGAAGGAGACTGCCGAAAAGCTGATCGTCCTGCTGGCCGCCGAAACGGATTTCCCGGAGAACTGCAGCGTATACATCGTGCCCTGCGCCAATCCCGACGGGCTGTACGAGGGCGTCTCCAACGTGTCCTTCGGCCGGCTGAACGCCGAGGGCCTGGACATCAACCGGGATTTCCCCGCGGGATGGGTCCGGCGCACTTCCGCCGCCAACCGCACCGGCGGCGCGCCCTTCGCCTCCTGCGAGGCCCGGGCCCTCCGGGACCTGGTGCTTTCCGTGTCACCCCGCTGGGCCGCCGACGTGCACGGCTACGTCAACCGGGTCAAGTACGCCTCGAACCGGGCCATGGCGGCGTATTTCGCCTCCAAAGACGTCCTTGACATGCCCTTTGAAAAATGGCAGAGCGGCGGCATGCTGTGCGCATGGCTGGACACTCTGACCGACGGCGCCCTTCTGATCGAGCTTCCGAATCCATTGAAGAACGGCAACGTCAACGTCCTGAAGGATGGGTACGCCGACGATATGGCCCTCCGCCTCTTCCGAGCCGTCACCGGATGGCTCAGGGAAAACCCCCTCCCTGCGGAATGACCGGCAAAAGAATCAAAAAACAGTCCCGAAAAACAGCGATCGTTTTTCGGGACTGTTTTATACGCGGTATCAGATCAGCGACAAAAACATCGCTATGGCCTCCGGCAATATGGCGTCGTTGAAGTCGTAGCCCGCGGTATGCAGCGCCGGCCATTCCTCCCCGCAGCCGATATAGAACATGGCGCCGGGGCATTTGCGGGTATACCGGCCGAAATCCTCGCTGGCCCGCCAGGGCCTGTCCGGGCGGATCACGGGAAAGCCCGCTTTTTCGGCGCGGGCGAGGACCTTTTCGGCCGAAGCGCGGTCGTTGCGCGTCTCGGGGAATACGTCCCTCTCCTCCGCGGTCACCTTCAGCCCGTCCTTATCCGCCAGATGACGGGCCGTCCGGTCGGCGAAGGCGCGCAGATCGTCCATGTCCTCCTCCCGTTCCGCGCGGAGGGTCAGGCAGACCTCGCCCATGCCGGGACTGATGCCGAAATCGCCCTCCCCGGCCTTCAGCCCCGCCACGGTACACCATACGCCCTCCCCGCGGGATGAGACGAAGTCCTCCATGGCAATGACCAGGCGGGCCATGGCCGCGGCGGGATTCCTGCCCGCCTCGCTCTCGGCGGCGTGGGACGTTTTGCCCTCAAACACAAGGCGAAGCCCCATGGACGCGCACTGGATCGGACCGTCCCGGCACACCACCGCGCCCTCGGGATAGCCCGGGCGGTTGTGGAAGGCGTACACCTCCGATATGTTTTTTTCGCCGATCAGCGCCGCGCACATTTCGCCGCCGGCGCCGATTTCCTCCCCCGGCTCCAGGATCAGGTACACGTCCCGGGAAAGGGGCTTTCCCTCCAGCGCCAGGGCCAGGCCCAGCAGCGCCGCCATGTGCCCGTCGTGCCCGCATTTGTGGGATACGCCGGGATGAACCGACGCCCAGGGAAGGGAAACGGTCTCGTCGATGGGCAGGGCGTCCAGATCGGCCACAAAGGCGACGGGCCCCTTCTCCCCCTTTACGTCCCTCCCCCGGAAGGCATAGAGCCACAGCCCCCTGTCCTCGACGCGGAAGGAGGTAAAGTCCCTGAGATACGCCGCGGCATAGGCCCGGGTCTTTTCCTCCCGCATGCTTATTTCAGCCAGGGCGTGGAGGGCGCGCCGCGCCTTTACCGCCTTCAGCGCCGCGTCCCGGGGAACGGGAATATCCATTTCGCTTTCCCCCCGTCTTACCTGACGAGCATGTACAAAAGCATCGCCAGCAGCGTCTGCAGCGCCGCGAAGCGCTGGACCACCTGGGTGTCGCTCCAGCCCAGGCGGCGGCGCAGATGGTCATGCAGGGGGGTAAGGGTATTTTTAAGCACCGATATCTTAAAGAAGCGCTTCAGGAAGATCTTGACCATCCCGCTGCCCCCGTCCAGGATCATGACCAGGCACAGGACCAGGAAGCTGAAGGGATGGCCGGATTTCATCGCCAGTACCGCGAAGAAAAAACCCAGCATGCGGCTTCCGGCGTCGCCCATCAGCATGGACGAGGGGTAGGAATTGAACCAGAGGTAGGCCAGCGCAACGGCGCAGAGAATCACGGCGTACCATTTGTAATCCCCCAGGGCGTCGCCGAAGATCACCGCGAAGGACAAAAGGACCACCGCGCTCTGGCAGGCGCACAGGCCGTCCACGCCGTCGGAGCAGTTGGTCACATTGATCGAAAGCCAGATCAGCGCCGTACCGAGAACCCCGTACACCCAGGGGTTCAGCGTGAAGGTGCGGTCGAAAAAGGCCGCCTCGGTGGGATTGAAGCAGACGTAGGACACCATGAAGCCCGCCGCGAGGCACAGGTCGATCAGGCCCTTTCTGTAATCGCTCCAGGATTTCTTCGAAGCGTCGTCCAGGTAGCCGGACAGCATTTCCAGCAGGAACACCCCGCACAGGATCAGGTATTCGGCGCTGACGGCGACAAACAGCAGGGAACAGACGACAAAGCACACCGCCATCACCAGCCCCACCCCGCGGATCTTTCCCCGGGATTTTTCCCCGTCCACGGCCAGGGCGCGGCCCTTGTCCTTGGGCAGGAAGGAAAAACGGCTCTTCAGGGCCGCGAAGGTCAGGATAAAGGCGATGACCGCGCCGCCCATGGCGGGGACGGCGGCGGGAAGGTCTTTAAACAAAGATGTCAGCATGATCGGCCGCGCGGCTTCGCCGCGCTCTCCTTTCGTACGGATCCGTTCCATGTTATCATAAAGGAAGGAAACAGGCAAGTTTCACTTTGCAAACGCCCCGATCCGCGGTATCATGGAAAACGGAAACGGAAAACGGAAACGGAAACGGAGAACGCCCGGGACGCCGGGCGGCAGAACGAAAGGAGAAGCCATGCCGGACAACGAACTGAAGATCCTCGTCCGCTATCACGCGGACATCCCGAAAATCGGGAAGATTGACGTCGGGGACTGGATCGACCTGTACGCCGCCGAGAACGCGCACCTTGAAAAAGGCGAATGGAAGCTGATCTCCCTGGGGATCTCCATGAAGCTGCCCGCCGGGTACGAGGCCCATGTGGTCCCCCGGTCCTCCACCTTCCGCCGCTGGGGCGTTGTGCAGGCGAACAGCATCGGCATCATCGACGAAAGCTACTGCGGGGACGGGGACGTCTGGTATTTCCAGGCGCTGGCTCTCCGGGAAACCGACATCCTGAAGGGCGACAGGATCTGCCAGTTCCGCATTTTTCAAAAAATGCCTCCCGTCATCCTTGAGGAGCGGGAGACCCTTTCGGACCCGGACCGGGGCGGATTCGGCTCCACCGGGGACAGATAAAAGGAGGAAGCATGAACATCTGCGTTTTCGCGTCGGCCAGCCCCGTGGACAAAAAATACCTGGACGCGGTCGGGGCCCTGGGGTACGCCCTGGGGAAGGCCGGCCATACCCTGGTCTTCGGCGGCTATGCCGACGGGCTGATGAAGGCGGCCGCCGACGGCTTTCTCCGCGCGGGGGCGCGGGTCATCGGCGTCACGGCGGAATTGTTTGAGAACACCCAGGAAAAGCAGCCCGGCATGGAGGAAATGATCCTGACGCGGGACCTGTCGGAGCGCAAGGCGGAGATGGCCCGCATCTCGGACGCCTTTATCGCCGTGCCCGGCGGCGTGGGGACCCTGGACGAAATGTTTTCGGTGCTGTCCCTTAAATCCGTCGGGATGATCCCGGGCAGGGTGATCTTTTACAACATCTTCGGCTTCTGGGACCTGATCCTCGCCGCCATGGAGAAGATGCGCGCCGAGGGCTTCATCCGGGACGACCTGAAGGACGGCTACGCCGCCCTGTCCGCCCCGGAAGAGGTGCTGGCGTATATTTCGTGACGCCCCGCGGCCTCTGCCGGCCGCCGGCGTTTTATTGTCCTTTTTTTCATCCTTCAAATATATGTCCCGCGCCTTGCAAAGCATTCCGCGCCGCTGTATAATATAATCAGTTTTATACCTATCTTTGGAGGGATGGCATATGAAAATCCTGAACGTAACGGACGCCGAATTCGGCCGGTACGGACGCGTCGCCGCGGGGTATCCCCTGGACGGACTGCTTGCCGCGCTGAAAAAGACGCCCCTGCCCGAGGGCACCGACTATGTGCCGCGGGACGACACGCTGCACGCCGCTCCCGACGCGGAGGCCGTCGGCGAAGCCCTGTTCGGCGGAATGCCCTTCCAGCTGGGCTGGTGCAACGGTCACAACACCCGCCTGAACTGCCTGGAATACCACCGCGACAGCGAATTCAACCTGGGCACCGAGGATTTTATCCTGCTCCTGGCCAAGCAGGATGAAATCGACGAAAACGGCATGCTGGACACGGCCCGCGTCAGGGCGTTCCGGGTCCCGGCGGGCACGCTGGTGGAGGTATACGCCACCACGCTCCATTACGCCCCCTGCCACACCGATCCCGCGGCCGGCTTCCGTGTGATGGTGGCCCTGCCCGCGAACACCAACACCGACTGGCGTCCGGAAAGCGGCGCCAACATCCTGGACGAGACCCTCTGGGCCCGCAACAAGTGGCTCCTGGCCCACGCGGAATCCTCCGAGGCGGCCCAGGGCGCCAAGGTCCGCCTGAAGGGCGTCAACATCGACATTGCCGGCGACCTGTAAAAACGTTCCCAATAAAAAAACATATTAAAGGAGTGCATGTACCATGATGACCAATATCCCCGTCGTCAAGCTGGGCATCATCGCCGTCAGCCGCGACTGCTTCCCCATTCAGCTGAGCAAGACCCGCCGCGCCAACATCATGAAGGCCTATAAGGGCGACCTGTACGAATGCCCGGTGACCGTCGAAAACGAAAAGGACATGCTCGAGGCTGTCTGCGACGTCAAAAAAGCCGGCTGCAACGCCCTGGTGGTTTTCCTGGGCAACTTCGGCCCCGAGACCCCCGAAACCCTGATCGCGAAGAACTTTGACGGCCCCTGCATGTTCGTGGCGGCGGCCGAGGGCGACGGCGACATGATCAACGGCCGCGGCGACGCCTACTGCGGCATGCTGAACTGCTCCTACAACCTGGGCATGCGCCACCTGAAGGGCTACATTCCCGCCTATCCCGTCGGCACCGCCGACGAAATCGCGGACATGATCGCGGACTTCGTGCCCGTCGCCCGCGCGGTCATCGGCGTGAAGAACCTGAAGATCATCACCTTCGGCCCCCGTCCCCAGGACTTCTTCGCCTGCAACGCCCCCATCAAAGGCCTGTATGAAATCGGCGTGGAAATCGAGGAAAACAGCGAGCTGGACCTGCTGGTCAGCTACAAAGAGCACGAGAACGATCCCCGCATCCCCGGCGTGTGCGAGGAAATGGCCAAGGAAATGGGCGAAGGCGCCTATTATCCCGATATGAGCGTGCGCATGGCGCAGTTCGAACTGACCCTGCTGGACTGGGCCGAGAACCACAAGGGCAGCCGCCAGTATGTGGCCTTCGCCGACAAGTGCTGGCCCGCCTTCCCCAGCCAGTTCGGGTTTGAGCCCTGCTACGTCAACAGCCGCCTGGTCAGCCGCGGCATCCCCGTCAGCTGCGAGGTGGACATCTACGGCGCCCTGTCCGAATACATCGGCCTGTGCGTTTCCGCCGACCCCGTGACGCTGCTCGACATCAACAACAGCGTTCCCAAATACATCTACGACGAGGACATCAAGGGCAAGTACAACTACCGCCTGACCGACACCTTCATGGGCTTCCACTGCGGCAACACCCCCGAGTGCAAGCTGTGCAGCGACCGCGCGGTCAAGTACCAGCTGATCCAGCACCGCCTGCTGGAGCCGGCCGGCAGCGATCCCGACTTCACCCGCGGCACCCTGGAAGGCGACCTGGCCGCCAGCGACATCACCTTCTACCGCCTGCAGTGCGACAGCGAGGGCGTGCTCCGCTCCTACATCGCCGAGGGCGAGATCCTGGACGTCAAGACCCGCTCCTTCGGCGGCATCGGCGTGTTCGCCATCCCGGAGATGGGCCGCTTCTACCGCCATGTGCTGATCGAAAAGCGCTATCCCCATCACGGCGCCGTGGCCTTCAGCCATGTGGGCAAGTACCTCTTCGAGGTGTTCCGCTTCCTGGGCGTCAAGGACATCGCCTACAACCAGCCCGCGGGCCTGCCCTACCCCACCGAAAACCCCTTCGTCAAGTAATCGCGCTGTAAACACGCCCGCCGCGGCTGACGCCGCGGCGGGTTTTTTCATCGTATCTGTTCAGTCCTGCGGACAGTTTAGATACCGCGGGGGGGTACCCGTACCCCCCGCGAGCCCCCCGGGCGAAGAACGGAGTCCGGGGAAGGGAAACCCCTTCCCCGAGTCCTGAGCCTCACTCCTCGCCGGAGCGGCATCGGGACCGTGTACCCGATCAGCCGTTACACGCCGCTGAAGCGGATTATAATCGGAGGGAGCTCCCTCCGATACCTCCCCGCTGCTGCCATACGTTCGTTCTCCTTCACACACGACTGAACAGTTACAGGTGCTGAATGAAATGGTACGGCTCCTGTTATAAAAAACCGCCTCCGAGGAAGCGGTTGGGTGATAAAGCGGGTGATAGTGGCAGGCTGACGCTATAAGATCGGAGTATCAATAGATGAAACCTATACTTATCCATTAAGCATCCCTATTGGACAAAAACCTACTAAAGTGATAGGATTTAGAACAGTTCCACCGGAAGGAGGTATGGGCGATGTGTGATCGCCGTTGGATGCGATGTCGGGGGATAAGCCAGATCCCGCGAATTCCCTGTTGATTGGCGGCGTCCCTGACGGGTCCCGCGGAATCAAATAATTTTTCGATAAAAAGCGCGAACGGATAAATAACCATGAACAAAAGAAAGGAAGCAATAATAATGAAGCGTTATCAGAAAATCCTGGCGGTGCTGTCCCTTTTGGTCTTCTCCGTTTCCCTGTTCGGTTCGGCCCTGGCGGAGGAAAGCGCTCCCGCCGCGATCGACAAGGAAGCCTTCGATAAGCTGATCGCCTCCGGCCCCGTGGCCACGGATGAAGCGATCGCCGCCAGCGCCTGGGCCACGGCGGTCAAAAACGCCGGCGTTCTCCGTGTGGGCGGCACCCGCACCTCTTTCCTCTTCAGCCAGCTGGACGAAACCGACGGCGGCATCCGCGGCTTTGACGCGGGTCTTTACCAGCTGCTCGCCCGTTACATCCTCGGGGACGAAACCAAATTCGAACTGACCCAGGTCACCTCCTCCACCCGCGAATCGGTGCTGACCGGCGGTCAGGTGGACGCGGTGTTCGCCACCTATTCCATTACGCCTTCCCGGCAGGAAGTAATCTCCTTCGCCGGCCCCTATTACACCTCCCAGCAGGCCATCCTGGTAAAGTACGGCAGCACGGAGATCAAGGGTCTGGAAGACCTGGCTGACAAAATCGTCGCCACCCAGGCCGGTTCCACCGGTCCCTCCATCCTGGCCGAATATGCCCCGGACGCCGACGTACAGGAATTTGAAGACGACATCCAGGCCCGCACCGCCGTGGAGCTGGGCCGCGCCGACGCCTATGTGACCGATTACACCCTGATCCTTAACTCCATCGTCAAGAACCCCGGCCTCTACGCCGTCGCCGGCGACGTGTTCGGCCCCGTGGATCCCTACGGCATCGGCCTGCCCAAGGATTCCGACGGCGTGGCTTTTGTGAACGATTTCCTCCGACTCCTCATTGACAGCGGGCTGTGGGCCGACCTGTGGCAGGTGAGCCTGGGCGACCGCACCGGCATCGAAGCCGCTCCCGCGGCCCCGGCCATCCCCGAATAAACCGAAGATCCCACAGAAGGCCTCAGGGCCCCGCGCCCCGGGGCCTTCTGTGCCGGGAGGAACCGATGAGTATTTCCGCTCTTTTGGACAAATACGGTTCTCTTTACCTCCAGGCGATGCTGACCACCTGGAGGTTAACTGTTATTTCCTTCGCCGGGGCGATGCTGATCGGGCTTATCGTCACGGTGATCCGGGTTTGCCCCATACGGCCTTTGCGGCATCTGGGGGATTTTTACGTACAGATTTTCCGCAATATCCCCGGTGCGGCGATGCTGATCCTGCTGGTGTACGCGCTTCCTTACCTGAAGCTGAACTTTCCCTATGAAACCTGCGTGCTGATCGCCACCGTCATGATTCCTTCCGCTTTCTGTTCAGAACACCTGATGAGCGGCATGAACACCATTTCTCCCGGACAGATCGAGGCGGCGCGGGCACTGGGCTTTACTTTTTTTCAGATGATTTTACGCATTGTGATTCCCCAGGCGCTGCGTTCCGCCGTCCTGCCGCTGACCAACCTCCTGGTGGCCACCATGCTCACCACCTCCCTGGCCTCCCAGGTGCCCCTGCGTCCCCGGGACCTGACAGGCATCGTATCCTATATCAATACGCGGGACGTGGGCGGCGTCGCGGCCTTTGCAATTTCGGCGGCGCTTTACTGCTTTACCGGCCTGGCCCTGGGCCGGCTTGGCGGTTGGATCGACAGGAAAGTGAGGATACTGCGATGAAAAAACCCTCCATCCGCGATATCCTCTATGAACCGCCCGGCCCAAAGGCGCAAAGACGCATCAGGATAACGACGGCCGCCGCGCTGCTCCTGATCGCGGGCCTGGTCTTTTTAATCATCCGGCAATTCGCCGAAACCGGCCAGCTGAACGCGAGGTACTGGGCTTTCTTCGGCCGCGGGACCACCTGGCGGTTCCTTGGGGAAGGCCTTTTGTCCACCGTGGAGGCGGCGGTCACCGGAGCCCTGATCTCCTTTGCCGCGGGCTTTGTTCTGATGCGGGGAAGGCTGAACCGGTTTCCGGTGATCCGCTTTCTCAGCGCGGCGGTCATCGAATTCACCCGGGGCGTACCCACCCTGCTCTTCATCTATTTCTTTTTCCTGGCGGTCCCGCGGATGGGCTGGGCGCTGAGCTCGTTCTGGAAGATCACCCTCCCCTGCGCCGTTTCCGCCTGCGGCGTGGTGGCGGAAGCGCTGCGGAGCGGCGTAAACGCGGTGCCCAAAGGCCAGAGGGAAGCGGCCCTTTCGCTGGGGTTCGGCGAAATCCGCCTGTTCTATAAGATCATTTTCCCCCAGGCCTTCCGCTTTGTGATCCCGTCCCTCATCGCCGAACTGGTCATCGTGCTCAAGGACACCACCTTCGCCTCCGTGGTTTCATACGCCGACCTGATGCAGAACGCCAAGGTGCTCATTTCCAACTACGACGCCATGCTGTCGGTCTATCTGGTGGTGGCCGCGATTTATATACTCATCAACTGCCTGCTGAACAAACTGTCGGAATACCTGGCCCGGCGCATGGACCGGGCGGCGGAAAGGGGTGCGGCATGACGGATAACAATGTGCCGGTGATCGACGTCAGGCACGCGGACAAGCATTTCGGAAAGCTGCACGTGCTCAGGGACATCTCCCTGTCGGTAAACCGGGGCGAGGTGGTGGTGATCATCGGGCCTTCCGGTTCCGGGAAATCCACCCTATGCCGGACCATCAACCGGCTGGAAACCATTGATTCCGGCGAGATCCTCATCGAAGGGGTCCCCATCCCGCCGGAAGGAAAGAAGCTGGCCGCCATGCGGTCCCGGATCGGCATGGTGTTCCAGTCCTTCAACCTGTTCGCGCATATGACGATCCTCGAAAACGTTGTCGCCGCGCCCCGGAGCGTCCTGAGGCGGAACAAAAAAGAAGCCCGGGAGGAAGCCCTGCGGCTGCTGGAAAGGGTCGGCGTGGCCGACCAGAAGGACAAGGTGCCCGCCCAGTTGTCCGGCGGGCAGCAGCAGCGGGCCGCCATCGCCCGGGCCCTGGCCATGCGCCCGAAGGCCATGCTGTTTGACGAACCCACCAGCGCCCTGGACCCGGAAATGATCGGGGAAGTGCTTACCGTCATGACCGAGCTGGCCGCGGACGGAATGACCATGCTCATCGTCACCCATGAAATGAATTTTGCCCGCAGGGTGGCCGACCGGATCGTTTTTATGGACGAGGGCGCCATCGTGGAAGAGAACACGCCGAAAGAATTTTTCGAGTGTCCGCGATCGCGGCGCGCCCGGGATTTTCTTTCTTCGCTCCGCGACCGCTAAGCGGCCGAAGTTTTTCCCCGGCGGCGCCGAAGGCGGTGCTCCCCGTGAGTCCGCTTTTTCGCGCCGTCTCCCATATCCCAACCCAGGAAGGCCACCGGGGTCTCTGCCGCGGCGGGATGAGGATCTGATGATGCCGGACCAGTTTTCAAGAACGCAGCTGCTCCTGGGCGCGGAGGCGATGGAACGCCTTTCCCGCTGCCGCGTGGCCGTTTTCGGGATCGGGGGCGTCGGCGGTTATGCCGTCGAGGCGCTCGCCAGATCCGGGATCGGCGCGCTGGACCTGATCGACGACGACCGGGTGTGCCTGACCAACCTGAACCGGCAGCTGCACGCTACCCGGAAGACCGTCGGAAAATACAAGGTCGACGCCGCGGAGGAGAGGATCCGCGAGATCAACCCGGACTGCCGGGTGACCACGCGCAAAACCTTCTTCATGCCCGAAACCCGGGCGGAGTTCGACTTTTCGCAATATGACTACGTGGTGGACGCCATTGACACGGTGAAAGGCAAGCTGGCCCTGGCGGAACAGGCGCAGGCGTCCGCGACGCCCATCATCAGCTCCATGGGCGCCGGAAACAAGCTGGACCCCACCGCTTTCCGGGTGGCCGACATCTACGATACCTCCGTCTATCCGCTGGCCCGGGTGATGCGCGCCGAATGCCGGAAAAGGGGCATCCGGCGCCTGAAGGTGGTCTATTCCGCCGAACCGCCCACGCGCCCGCGGGAAGACGCGGCCATCAGCTGCCGGTCCCACTGCGTCTGCCCGCCCGGAACCAGGAAATGCACGGTCCGCAGGGATATTCCCGGCTCCACGGCCTTCGTGCCTTCCGTCGCCGGGCTGATCATCGCCGGCGAAGTGGTGAAGGATCTGTGCCGTCTGTAACAGCCGGCGCGGCATATCCCGCAAGCCTGCCGGGAAAACCGCCGGTCCCCTCTTACGGAAATAAAAAAAGGCCGCCGCACTCCTTGTATCCGGTCCGCAGACAGGGTATGATGCACAGGGGCGGAAGACCCGACGGATCGCATCCTGCGGAGGGACGGAAACCATGATCATGCTCAGGTACGGAAACACCAACACTTTTTATATCCCCGGGCGTTCCGGCGGACTTTTGCTGGACACGGACTGGGCCGGGACGCTGAACGCCTTTTACAGGGCGCTTAAAACGAACGGGCTCAGCCTGAAAGACATACGCTGCGTTATGGCCACGCATTACCATCCCGATCATATGGGCCTTGTCGGCAGCCTGACGGAAATGGGCGCGGGGCTGCTGCTGGCGGACGTCCAGAAAGACGCGGTTCATTTTTCGGACCGGATCTTCGAAAGGGACCGGCTTCCGTTTACCCCCGTCAGCGAAGAAAAAGCGGCGGTCATTTCCTGCGGGGAAAGCAGGGCTTTTCTTGCCGGCCTCGGCATCGCCGGCGAGATCGTCCATACCCCCAGCCACAGCGCGGACAGCGTTTCCCTGATCCTTGACGACGGGGACTGTTTTGTCGGCGACCTTGAGCCTTACGAATACCTTGCGGCGTATGAAAACAACCCCGCTCTTAAGCGCGACTGGGAACGGATCCTTTCCTTTTCGCCAAAACGGATATTTTACGCGCATATGCCGCCCTCCGTCCCGATCCGGGGACAGGCTTTACGCCCCGAGGATCCCGGCCGCGTCCCTTGACCCGAGGGCGGCCGCCCGGCAGAGGAAGGCTCTTCCCTGAGCCTCGTTTTTTTCGCCGCCCAGTCCTTCCGTCAGGCAAATGCCGACCGCGCAAAGCGAATCGGGATCTTCCCCTTCCATAAAACCGCGGATATAGACCCAGGCGTCCTCCTTCGTCGCGTCGCACGAGGACCAGAAACGGACAAATTCCAGCCTGGCGAAAACATTTCCCCCTTCCGCCAGCGGGATCATTCCCTTCAGGTTTTCCGCCTTTTCGGGAGGCAGTCCCGCCTGATGCGCTTCCGCCCTTGCCCATTCGTCCGCAAGCTTTTCCCACGCGGATATCCTGTGCTCCGTTTCCGCGAGCCACAGGATATCCTTTTTCATTTCGTCCGCGGACCCTTCCCTGCCCTCAAGCCGCCTGATCCGGGCGGCGATGTCCTCTCCCTGTTCGTTCCACACGGCGAATTCGGCAAACGCCTTCATGGCGATCCCCTTTTCCCGGATCACGCGGCCGGGGCGGATTTCCTTCATTCCGGCGTTCAGTTTTTCCAGTCTGCCGGTTATATCCCGGATCCGGCGCTGCCTTTCCCCGCCGATCTCCCGCCGCAGCTGTTTTTCCGCCGCTTCGATGCTGACGCGCCTCAAGCCTGTCTCCCTGCGGATCCATTCGCATTCCATCCTGTACAAATATCCGATCCGGAAGGAGCTGTAGGCGTAGCATCCCCGCTGAAAGTATGCCCCGCCGCCCATATAGATCCAAAGGAGCCCAGCGTTCCTTTTTCGTTTTTGAGGTTTTTTTGCTGATATTCTGTCTGAACGGTGATATTGCCTTTCACGCCATAGTGGGACAAGATCCGCCGCACCACATATTCGACGGCCGCCGGCTTTTTCGCCTCATAGCTCAATTGGGAAAAAAGCTCGTCTGAGAACTTCAGCCTGAACTCCGCCGCCGGCGGACCGATCTTTTCCGCCAGCAGGTCGAAATATTCCGACAGATTGTCTTTGATCAGCCGGTCGATCCTATTCCCCATACGCCGGGCATCGTTATCGGACAATTTGCCGCACAGCCTGTTCAGATAATCCCGGTTCCTCAGTCTGTCGCGGGATCTCCGGTATTCCTCCGCGTCTCTGATCTCCGCGTGATGCAGAACCCTGTACCATTTTTTGTCCCGTCCGTTTTCATTTGCGGAAGGGGGCGGCTCCTGCTCCAGCGCCATTTCATGGAAGCTGTCGTCATAGTATTCCGTCCCGCACTTCATACAGTTTCTGAAGGGGGAGCCGTATCGGAAAAGCGCGCGTCCCATCTCTTCCCGCCGGATCTCCGCCCCGCACTTCGGGCATTTGATGATCCTGATCTGGCCCATGTTCCTCTCCTTTTCCGCTTCCCCGCTCCCGCCGGCGGCGGGCAGTCTGATTATACTTAACGTCCGCGTATCGCTTCCGGTGTCCGCGCCGCGCCTGCCCCGAAATTTCTCTTTCCTTCACCGGCGCTCAGACATCCTGTGAGTACGCCTCGGCTCTTATCAGATAATGTATCATCGGCAGGAGGTCCTGTCAATTCACCGGGCCCTTCGTTTTTCACCGGAGCAATCGCTTACAAAAAAACCTCCCGAAAATAACTAACAGACAAGCTGATAAACTGTTGAAAACGATCTCAAGACCAGTTTCATATTATTGGATTGACTTTCTCGGAAGGGGGTCCGGGGGAAACCGCTCTTTGGTCACAAAGAGCGGTTTCCCCCGGCTTCGTAAGCGACTGCCCCGCGTTTTTCGCGCAAAACACTTTTCACGCGGGCCGAAAAGTGGTAAGATGGTCTGCCGCCGGACAAGCGGCGGAAGGAAGACAGACAATGAAAGCATTTCTCCTGGGTTTCGCGGAAAGGTTCCGCACAGCGAAAAACCTGAAGCGCCGGATGTTTGTCCTCATCGCCGGCGTCGTGATGATGGGCCTTGCCGTGGCGGTGCTGGACCGGGTCGGCTGGGGCGCGGACATGTATTCCACCTTCAACCTCGGCGTCAGCCGCCGCATCGGGATGAGCTTCGGCACCTGGCAGATGATCCTGAACGCCGTGATGCTCGCCTTCGTCCTCTGGCGCTCCCCCCGCCTTATCGGCGTCGGGACGCTGGCCAACATGTTCCTGGTGGGCTACTCCGCGGACCTGTTTTCCTTCCTGATGGATGCCCTGGGCCTGCATCCCGAGGCCCTGGAGACCGCCGGGAAGATCGCCGTCTTCGTCCCGGCCATCGCCCTGTTCCTGGTGGCCGCTGCCTTTTACATGGTGGTGGACCTGGGCACGGCGCCTTATGACTCCATGCCGCTGCTCATCCACGACACCTTCAAAAAGCCCTCTTTCATGGTCACCCGCATGCTGTGGGACGTGTCCTTTATCCTTCTGGGCCTCCTGGTCGGGGCCGACGTGGGCGTGGTTACCGTGGCCATCGCCTTCGGCCTGGGGCCGGTCATCCGGGCCGTCGCCGACCGCTTCAAAACCATGATCATCCCCGGGGACGAAAAGGACTGAATTTTCCTTATACCTCTCCCGCGGGCGGTCCTCCCCGCGTCCTTTGGCGTCCCGGGGCGGAAATATCGCGTTTTTTCACGTATTTTCGCGTTTTTACGGCGCTTTTTGGGGGCGGAAACACCGCTGTATTGTTGTTTTTTTTTCGGATGTATGTTAAGATACTGGCGGGCAAGGTGCACAGCCTTGTTAAAATATTTGATTCCCCGGGAAAGGTTGTAACCTTGACCGGACGGACAAGGAAAGGAACCCTGAGCGATGAAGAAGACGATCTGCAAGGTGGATTACGACACCGAAGCTTCCGAACTGGTCGAGAAGCGTACTGTGGGTGCCTTCGGCGATCCGACCGGATACGAAGAGTCCCTGTACAAGACCGCGGGCGGCAAGTTCTTCCTGTACTGCGCGGGCGGCAGCGAGAGCCCCTACACGGAAGAGACCATCAAACGCATGAGCGCCGACAAGGCCAAGGAGTGGCTGGAGGCGAAGTAATCCTTCCCCTCCCCCGACGAGAGCCTGCGGGCTCTCTTTTTTTATCCGTTCCTTCCCGGGAAACCGGCCGTGCGGCATGAGATATGCTCTCGACCTGGACGGCGCCTTCATCGGATACGTCATTTACCACGCGTTCGACGAAGACAGCGTGGAAATCGGCTGGGTCCTTGCCCGTGAATATTGGGGAATGGGCTATGCCTCGGCGCTGACGAAGCGAATGATCAATCAGGCCCGGTCCGAGGGAAAATCGGTTGTGATCGAATGCGACCCGGGGCAGGAGATCACAAAGCGCATCGCCCTCCGGCACGGGTTCGTCCTGTCCGGGACGGGGGACGGACCGGATATTTACAGGCTTTCATGAAGGGATGCCATGTCATCCCGGAAAGGGAAACGCCATGATCATTCAGATCGCGGATATGCGATCGCTGCCCCTCAGGGAGAATTATGACCTCATGCTGTCCCGCCTGACGGAGGCGGCCCGCGTGAAAGCGCGGGGCTTTGTCCGCGCGGAGGACAGAATCCGTCGCAGCAAAACGGAGTTTGCAGAGAAGCGAAGAAACCTTTGGGGGTAAGCATAATGAAAAAGACCTTTATTGAGATGAAACTCTTTCAGGTAAAGCCCGACAGACTCGAGCAATTTGAAGCAAAGATTGAGGAAATGTCAGCAAATCAGCGTAAATGCGAAGGCTGCATATCTCTAAAGTATTTCAAGAGGTTTTACACCATAGACGGAATCGAACTTGGTGAGCCGCCAAGAGAGTTAACCAAGATTGTAAAGTGCGTTAAATACTACTCATACTGGGAGTTTGACACAAAAGAGAACTATGGCAAAGCCATAAAAATCTATTTTGATAATTACAATAAAGATTTGCAAAAACTGCTGATAGCACCTTTTGATATTAATTTGGGATATTCTGTTTAAGAGATTTGCAAATTCCGGTTTGACGTACTCCCCGGCGGGTCTCTCAAAACCCGGCCGGGGAGTTTTTCATTGCCGTTCCTGATCATGCTTCTGCTTTGGAGCATCCCGCACGGGCTGCCACCCGTCAGTCTCATGCGTTGCCGCTTCGACGGAGGCATCCATGACCCGCTCCGGCTCTCGTCGGTTTTCCCGCGCCCTCATTGCTTCACAGCAAATTAAAATCGGCAAATCCCGCCTTGCGGTCTGTTACGGTTCTGTTACGTTTTGGTTACTTGCAAAAGTAAGTGCAAGTTTGCAGAAGTAAGCGCAAGGAAAATGGAATAATATAGGAGCAAAACGAGGAGAAAACGGCGTAATAGCTTGA
>CADANQ010000034.1 GCA_902789365.1 uncultured Eubacteriales bacterium | reverse complement strand
CGCCGGGCCAGGGCGGCCCGAGCGGAGCGGGCCGCGCGCCGGGTCAGGGCGGTACCGGCGTCTACAGCCGCGCGCCGGGTCAGGGCGGCCCGGGAGGATACAACCGTGCGCTGGGCCAGGGCGGCCCGGGCGGATACAACCGCACGCCGGGCCAGGGCGGCCCGGGCGGATACAACCGCACGCCGGGCCAGGGCGGCCCGGGCGGATACAACCGCGCGCCGGGCCAGGGCGGCCCGGGCGGATACAACCGTGCGCCGGGTCAGGGCGGCCCCGGCGGATTCGGACGGCCCCAGGGCTCCGCAGGCGGACGTCCCGGCGCCGGCAGGCCGGGCCAGGGCTTCGGCTCCAGGAGCAAAGGCCCCGATCTGGCGCCGCCCGTGGAAAAGGAACGCGTCAGCAATTACGATCCCAACAAGAAAAACTACATCCGGCAGCACGACCCCGAAAGAGGCGGGAAAAACCGCAAGCAGCTGGAGAGGGAAAACTTTATCGATTACGATGACGACAATGTGCGCGGCGGCAAGAGGGGCAAGAAGAAGCCCTCCGCCCAGCAGCTGATGGCGCCCATCAAGATCGAGACCGCATATATGACCGCCGAAACCATCACCGTCAAGGACCTGACCGAGCGCATCGGCAAACCCGCCGGCGAGATCCTCAAGAAGCTTTTGATGCTGGGCATCATTTCCAACATCAACAGCGAACTGGATTTCGACACCGCCTCTCTTGTCTGCTCCGAATTCGGCGTCACCCTGGAAAAGAAGCTGGACAAGACGGCGGAGGACGCCCTGACCGAGACCATCGTCGAGGACAGGGAAGAGGACCTGAAGCCCAGGCCTCCCGTCATCACCATCATGGGCCACGTCGACCACGGCAAAACCAGCCTGCTCGACTATATCCGCAAGTCCCACGTCACTGCCGGCGAAGCGGGCGGAATCACCCAGCACATCGGCGCGTATACGGTGGAACTGGACGGCAGGGTCATCACCTTCCTGGATACCCCCGGCCACGAGGCCTTTACCGCCATGCGCATGCGCGGCGCTCAGGCCACGGATATCGCGGTGCTGGTGGTCGCCGCCGACGACGGCGTGATGCCCCAGACCGTGGAAGCCATCAACCATGCCAAGGCGGCCGGGGTCCCCATTGTGGTCGCCATCAACAAGATGGACAAGCCCGGCGCCAATCCCGACCAGGTGAAGCAGGAACTGACGAAGTACGATCTGGTCGCCGAGGAATGGGGCGGCGAGACCATCATGGCCCCTGTCAGCGCCGTGACCGGCCAGGGCGTGGACGAGCTGCTGGAGCTCATCCTCCTGCAGGCGGACATGCTGCAGCTGCGCGCCAATCCCGACAGGATGGCCACCGGCGTCATCATCGAGGCGAAGCTCGACAAGGCGAAGGGTCCCCTTGCCACCGTGCTGCTCAAGAACGGCACGCTGCATGTGGGCGACAGCATTATCGCGGGCCTCGCGGGCGGCCGCGTCCGGGCGATGACCAACGACAGGGGCGAGCGCGTGACCAGCGCCGGGCCCAGCATGCCGGTGGAGATCAGCGGCTTTGACGAGGTGCCGGTGGCCGGCGACGAAATGATGGCCGTGGAGGACGACAAGCTGACCCGCCAGGTGGTGGACGAACGCCGCGAGAAACTGAAGGCCTCCCGCACCGCCACCAGCAAGGTAAGCCTGGACAACCTGTTCGCCAACATCAACGAGGGCAAGTCCCAGACCCTGAACCTGATCATCAAGGCCGACGTGACGGGCAGCGTGGAAGCCGTCAAGCAGGCCATGGAAAAGCTGAGCAACGATCAGGTGAAGATCAAGATCCTGCACAGCGCCGCCGGCGCAATCACCCAGGACGACGTGAATCTGGCCGCCACCTTCGGCGCCACCATCATCGGCTTCAATATCCGGCCCGACAGCCAGGCCAGGGACGCCGCGGAGAAGCAGGAAGTGGAGATCCGGCTTTACAGGATCATTTATCAGGCCATCGAGGATATCGAAAAGGCCATGAAGGGTATGCTTGAGCCGGTTCTGAAGGAGACGGTTCTCGGTCACGCCGAGGTCAGGAACACCTTCAGGATTACCGGCGTGGGCACCATCGCCGGATGCTATGTCACCGACGGAAAGATGCAGCGCAACGCCTCCGTACGCCTGCTTCGGGACAATGTGGTGGTGTTCGAGGGCAAGCTCTCCTCCCTGCGCCGCTTCAAGGACGACGTGAAGGAAGCCAACCAGGGCTACGAGTGCGGCATCGGCCTGGAGAATTACAACGATATCAAGGAAGGCGACATCATCGAGTGCTTCATCATGGAGGAAGTCACCGACGACTGATGCCCCGGGCCGCAAAGCGCATTTCGTCCTTCTTTGACGGAATGCGCTTTGCTGTTTTGACCAAAGCAAGGGACGTTTTCGTCCGATGAAAGGAATCATATGGCAGGTTTTCGTTTGGACAGGATCTCCGAGGAGGTCCGGCACGCGCTGGATAAGATTATCCGGGAAATGAACGATCCGCGGATCACGGGGACATATTCGGTCACCCGGGCCGACGTCACCCGGGACCTGAGGTATGCCAAGGTGTATATCAGCGTCCTGGAAACGGACAAGGCGGACGAAATGATCAAGGCGCTGAAAAAAGCGGCCGGCTTTATCCGGCATGAGCTGGGTTCAAGGGTGCAGCTGCGCTATACGCCGGAGCTTTTGTTCTACCGGGACGACAACATCGCATACGGTGTGCACATCAGCGAAATACTGAAAAATGTCGGGGCGGGGACGGAAGATGAGACAGCTGAAGGGGATCGGTGAACCGGGGCTTCTCCGGGCGCTGGACAGCGCGGAAAACGTCCTGATCCTGGGGCATATCTCCCCGGACGGCGACTGCGTGGGCAGTATGCTTGCGCTGGGAGCGGTCCTGAAGAAACGGGGGAAGACCGTCTTCCTTTGTCTGCAGGACCCGGTTCCGGGTAATCTGCGCTTCCTTCCCGGGGCGGAGAGCATCCTGCCGCCGGGACAGCTGGAGGGGGAGCGCTTCGACCTGGGCGTGGCGGTGGACTGCGCCGACGAGGGAAGGATGGGGAAGGCCGCGCGCCTGTTCCGCCTTTGCCCGGCGACGGCGCAGATCGATCATCATGCCACCAATCCCCGCTATGCCGGCGTCAACGAGGTGGACGGAAAAGCGTCCTGCGCCGGGTGCATGATATGGCGCCTAATGGGCGAATATCATATGGAGCCTGACAGGGAAATCGCGGAATGCCTTTACAGCGCCATATCCACGGATACCGGCAGGTTCTGTTTTTCCTGCACCGACGAGGAAACGTTCCGTTGCGCGGCCAGCGTCGCCGCGGCCGGGATCGACATCAACAGGTGCGCCAGGGAGATCCATCTGTTAAAGGAAGCCCCGCACCTGAAGCTGCTGGGCAGAAGCCTTGACTCGCTGAGTTTTTTTGCCGGAGGCCGCTGCGCCTCCATGGTAATCGGGGCGGAGGATTACGCCGCCTCCGGCGCGTCAAGGGAGCATGCCGACGGCATCATCAACTACGCCCTGAACATCCCGGGCGTGAAGATGGCCTGTTTTGCGGATATCAGCGATCCGGATGCCCTCCGGATCAGCTTTCGCGCCGTGGAGCCCTGCCATGTGAACGACATCGCGGCGCTCTTCGGCGGGGGCGGGCACACGCTGGCGGCCGGATGCAGGACCGGGGGCGACCCCCGGGAGATCCTCTGCCGGGCCCGGGAAGCCATGGAAGCGCAAGTCCGGGAAATGACGGACGGAATGGAATAATCGCAGGATATGGACGGTTTTTTTAATCTCCTGAAGCCGCCGGGAATGTCCAGCGGGGCGATGGTGAACGAGATCAAATACCTGACGGGTGAAAGGTGCGGCCACGCGGGCACCCTGGACCCGGAGGCCGCCGGCGTGCTGCCCATCATGGTGGGCAGGGCGACCAGGCTGCTGGATTATTTTTCGGGGAGCGGGAAGGAATACATCGCCGAGATCGCCTTTACCGGCGCCACGGATACCCAGGACGCCCAGGGAAGACTGATCCTGGAGGGACGGGGCGTACCCAGGGAGGATGAGCTCGCGCAAGCGCTTCCGCACTTTACGGGGGACATCCTTCAGCAGCCGCCGGCGTATTCGGCCCTGAAGCAGGACGGCGTCCCCCTGTATAAGCTGGCCCGCGCGGGGCAGACGGTGGTCACCCGGCCGAGGCCGGCGCGCATCGATTCCATCCGCCTTTTGCGAAGGACCGGGGACGGATACCTGATCCGGGTATCCTGCGGCGGCGGAACCTATATCCGGACCCTCTGCCACGATATCGGCCTGGCGCTGGGACGCCCGGCGCATATGCGGTTCCTGCTCAGGACGCGCGTGGGCTCCTTCGGGATCGAAAACACCGTTACCCTGGAGGAAATGCACCTTTGCGGCGCGGAAAAGCGCCTGGAGGAACACCTGCTGCCCTGCGAGTACCCCCTGTCCGATTTCCCCTGCCTGGACGTGCCTGCCGGGTATAAAAAAGCAGCCGTCAACGGCGTGGCCCTGCCGGCCCGCCTTTTTCAGGGCGCGGAGGCGGGCACGCTCTGCCTGATGCGGGTGGACGGAGCGTTCCTCGGGATCGCGGAACGGACGGGGGACGTAATGAAATTCCGCGTCATTGTCAGGGATCATAACGAATTTGTGTGAAATAACGCGGCGGAAAGGGCTTTCAGCCGGGCCCGGAGCCGCGGGCGTGACGGGAGGACCGGTCTTTGGCCTTCCCGATGGGGAACGGGGTCTTGCGGATGATATACGAAGAACGGAACCGGACCGATATGGGGAAGCTGGCCAGGGTCTTCAGGGGCGCTCTGCTCCTGGCCTTTGCGGCGCCCGGGTTCCTGATGGGGAAGAATACCACCAGGGAGTGCATGAAGGACGACGACATCCGTCTGTTCCTGGGCAATACCCTGCTGTACGAGATCATGCCCGCGTCCCACGCGGAAAAAAGCGCGGCGGAAACGACGGCCGGCGGGGTCTGCGGCGCGCTGGAAAACGCGGGCGGCGGGCTGGACATGAACGCGTCGTTTTCCATGGCCCTTTCCTCCCTGGACGACACGCTGGAAATCATGTCTCGTTACCTTGAGGATAACGGCTTCCTGCCCTGGGGGCTCACCTTCGGCTTCGCGTCGCTGATTATGACCCTCAGCGGCGCGCGCAGACACAGGCCTTCCGGGGAGGAGAAGGACGGGCAGGGGGAAGCGTGTGATTATTATGAGCTCGTCCGAGAGGAAGGCCCCTTCCGTACGGATCTCGGCGAGGATGTGCTGAGCGCATTTTCATGCCTGGCCTGCGACATGAGCTGCGAAAGCCTGGCATACGCGGCCCTGGCCGACGTGGAGATCTGGGGAAGGGACCTGCGTGACATTCCGGGCCTGGAGGAGACGGTGGCGGAGCATCTCAGGGACCTGCAGATGCTCGGGGTCAGGGAAGCGATGATCCTGAACGGGAAAAGGGCCCGGGAGGCGTCGGGACTGTGATGCACATCGTTCTGGTCAATCCGGAGATTCCGCAGAACACGGGAAACATCGCCAGGACCTGCGCGTCGACGGGAACGGAATTGATCCTGTGCGGGAAGATCGGGTTTTCGCTGGAGGACAAATACCTTCGCCGGGCGGGCATGGATTATCTGCGTGGAGTGGATATCAAGGTCTTTCCCGATCTGGATACGCTGTTTTCCGAGCGCGGCGTCCGGCATTTCCGTCTGGCCACGAAAAAGGCCCGGATCCGGTACGACCGTGTCGGATACGCGGAGGACGAATATCTGATTTTCGGCTGCGAAAGCCGGGGACTGGATGAAGAACTGATACGGAAGCATTGGGACAGATGCGTACGGATTCCTATGAACGAGGGCTGCCGGTCGCTGAACCTGGCGGTCGCGGCCGCCGTGGTCCTCTACGAGGCCCTGAGGCAATCCGATTTTTCGCCTTTGAGCGATGATACCGGGAGGGATCGGAATGTATTCGGATGAGAGCAAAAAAGATCTGATGCGCAAAATGGAGGAAGTGGAGCGGCAGAACCGCGACCGCATGGTCTCCGGCATCGGCAACCTGATCGGCGTCATGGTGGCCCTGGCGGTCATCCTGCTTTTGTCTGCGCTGCTCTTCAGCCTGATCAAGTGGCTCCGGCAGGATATGCGGTCGATTTTTTCGGTGCTGATCGACAGCTTCAGGTAAAAGCGGGAGGAAAAAGGAATGCTGCTTTCCTGGGAGGAGGTCCTGAAGGGGATCGAGGATTGCCGGGACTGTTCCCTGTGCGGGGGAATCACCCATAAGGTTCCGGGCCAGGGGGATATCCACGCCGGCCTGATGTTCATCGGTGAGGGCCCCGGGGCGGACGAGGACGCCCGTGGGGAGGCCTTTGTCGGCAAGGCCGGGCAGCTGCTCACCCGGATGATCGCCGCCATGGGGCTAACGCGGGACCGGGTATATATCTGCAACGTGGTCAAATGCCGCCCGCCGCAGAACAGGACCCCCCTGCCGGAGGAGATGGAGGCCTGCATGCCCCATCTCAGGAGCCAGTTTCTCCTGGTTCATCCCCGGGTGGTGGTGCTGCTTGGGGCGACGGCGTGCCGCGCCGTGATCGGGGGCCATATCCAGGTCACCCGGGACAGGGGCCGCTGGGTGGAACGCAAGGGTTTCTGGTTCATGCCCACCTATCATCCGGCGGCGCTGCTCAGGGATCCCGAAAAAAAGAAAGACGCCTGGAGCGACCTCCGGGCGGTGGTGGAAAAAATGAAGGAGCTTGGCATCTATCCGGGCGAAGGGATCACAGAAAATCGTCCCGCCGGGGAGTGAAGATGTCGAGCAGCTGTCCCTCTTCGAGGCACAGCGTGCCGTGGGGCATGCCGGAGGGGAAGGAAAGGGTGTCGCCGGGGCCGACATCGACGTCCCGGCCGTCCACGGTGAAGCGGAAACGCCCGCTGAGGACATAGGTGGACTGGCAGTGCGGATGGGTATGGATGCTGCCGACAGCGCCGGGCAGGAACGAGACCCGCACGATCATCATCTGTTCGGTGTAGGCCAGCACTTCCCGGGCGGTCCCGCCGCCCAGGTCCTTTTTGACGGCGTCCGCGGCATGAAGGATCATCGCGTCCATGACAGAAGAACTCCTTTCGTAATAACGGCAACAGCCCGGCAGCCGCGCGGCTGCCGGGCTGTTTTTTACGTCAGATGTTGGAGGCGAAGCGGAAATAATTGCGGGCATTGCGGCAGCTGATGTCCCGGACAATCTCCTTCAGGGTGTCGATATCCTCGGGATACATGCCCTGCTCCACCCATTCGCCGATGACGCGGCACAGGATGCGGCGGAAGTATTCGTGGCGGGGATAGCTCAGGAAGGAGCGGCTGTCGGTGAGCATGCCGACGAATCCGGCCAGGTAGCCCAGGCTGGCGAAGGAACGGAGCTGGTCGATCATGCCGTCGAAATGATCGTTGAACCACCAGGCGCTGCCGTGCTGGATTTTGCAGACCGCGGAGGAATCCTGGAAGCAGCCGCAGATGGTGTCGATGGCGGCGTTGTCGTTGGTATTCAGGCTGTAGAGGATGGTTTTGGGCAGGATACCGGCGCTCTTGAGCGCGCCGAGGAAAGCGGCGGTCTGGGTGCTGGGGGCGGTGTTGTTGACGCAGTCAAAGCCGGTATCCGGGCCGAGGCGGTCGAACATCGGGGGGTTGTTGTCCCGGCGGCAGCCGTAGTGCAATTGCATCACCCAGCCGCGGCGGGTGTATTCGGCGGCGGCGAACTGCATGAAGGCGGTCTTGAATTTGGCCTGGGCGGCATCGTCGGGAATGATTCCCGCGAGGCGGTCGGCGAAGATCTTTTCGATCTCCTGTTCCGACGCGGGGGCGTACATCACGTAGTCAAGAGCGTGGTCGCTCAGGCTGCAGCGATGGTCGGCAAAGAAATCCATGCGCACGCTCAGGGCTTCCTTCAAATCGGCGAAGGTGCGGACGGCGACACCGGAAACCTCGGCCAGTTTGGCGATATAATCAATCCACGCGGCCTTTTCGATGTTCATCGCCTTATCCGGACGCCAGGCGGGGAGCACGGTGGTGGCGAAGGACCTGTCCTCGGCCAGCTTCTCGTGGTATTCCAGGGAATCGACGGGATCGTCGGTGGTGCAGATGGTTTCCACGTTTGAGCGGGTCACCAGATCGCGGACGCCGAAATCCGGGCGGTGGAGCTGTTCGTTGCACAGTTTGTAGACCTCTTCGGCGGTCGATTCGTTCAGGATGCCCTCATAACCGAAGAAACGGCGGAGCTCCAGGTGGCTCCAGTGGTACAGCGGGTTTCCGATGGCCTTGCCGAGCACCTTTGCCCAGGCCATGAACTTGTCGTGGTCGCTGGCGTCGCCGGTGATGTATTTTTCGTCCACGCCGGCGCAGCGCATCAGGCGCCATTTGTAATGGTCGCCGCCCAGCCATACCTGGGTGATGGTGTCGTAATGGATGTTCTCCCAGATCTCTTTGGGGCTGATATGGCAGTGGTAGTCGATGATGGGGCAGTCCTCGGCGGCTTCATGATAAAGCACGCGGGCGGTTTCGGTGTTCAGAAGGAAATCCTTGTCCAAAAAAGCTTTCATGCCAGCATCCTCCGTCGTCAGATTGTTTTGTGTGTATGGTTTACAGGGTCGCGCCGGTCTTGAAGATGGCCAGCCCCTGGAAGCCGTTGATTTCGTTGCGGGTTTTGTCGCCGCCGGCGACGCCCAGGACAAAGTCGAACAGCGCTTCGGCCTTTTCGCCGAGGGTGCCGCCCTCGACGAGGGTGCCGGCGTTGAAATCGATCCAGTTTTGCTTGCGCTGGGCCAGGGGGGTGTTGCTGGAGATCTTCACCGTGGGCACCGGGCAGCCGAAGGGCGTGCCCCGGCCTGTGGAGAACAGCACCAGCTGCGCGCCGGCCGCCGCCAGGGCGGTGGAGGCCACCAGGTCGTTCCCGGGGGCGGAAAGAAGGTTCAGCCCGCGGGTGCGGACCCTCTCGCCGTAGGTGAGCACATCCGATACCTTGGCTGAGCCGCTCTTCTGGGTGCAGCCCAGGGCCTTGTCCTCCAGGGTGGTGATGCCGCCGGCCTTGTTCCCGGGGGAGGGGTTTTCATACACGGGCTGCCCGCAGGATTCAAAGTAGGCCTTGAAATCGTTGATCAGGCGCACGGTGCGTTTGAAGACCTCTTCGTTTTCGCAGCGGTCCATCAGGATGGTTTCGGCGCCGAACATCTCGGGCACCTCCGTCAGGATGGTGGAGCCGCCCCGGGCGATCAGCAGATCGGAAAAGCCGCCGATGGTGGGGTTCGCCGTGATGCCGGATAGCCCGTCGCTGCCGCCGCATTTGAGGCCGACGGTCAGGGTGGAGACGGGGCAGGGCGTGCGCTCGTCGCCTTCCATCAGGTCCCGCAGCTCCTTCATCAGGGCGGTGCCGGCGGCAATCTCGTCGGGCACGTCCTGGCAGATCAGCCGGCGGATGCGGCTGTCATCGTGGGGACCCATGCGCTTGTCGATTTCGGCGATGCCGCTGTTTTCGCAGCCGAGGCCCAGAAGCAGCACGCCGCCGGCGTTGGGATGGACGCACAGGTCCGCCAGAATCTGGCGGGTGTGCTCCTGGTCGTCGCCCATCTGGCTGCAGCCGTAGGGATGGGTGAAGGCGTGCACGTTGGTGATACGGTCGGAAATGAAGCCCCGGGCGCTGTCTGCCAGCTTCTGCGCCACGTCGTTGACGCAGCCGACAGTGGGGATGATCCACAGTTCGTTGCGGATGCCGACCCTTCCGTCCCCGCGGAGGAAGCCCGGGAAGGTCACGTCCCCGAGGGGGGGCGTCACCGGGTTGGTCGGGGTGTAGGCATAGGATTTGGCGCCGGAGAGCAGGGTGCGGAGGTTGTTCGTGTGCACATGGCTGCCCTTTGGGATGTCTTCGGTCGCTTCGCCGATGGGGAAGCCGTATTTGATGACCTTTTCGCCCTTCGCGATGTCGCGCAGCGCGGCCTTATGTCCCATCGGGATGTCCTCGGAAACCGTCAGGGAAAAATCGGCGCCGCCGACGGGAACGCTTTCCCCTGCCTGAATGGGCCGCAGGGCCACGGCCACCATATCGGATTCGCGGATACGGATGAGATCGTTCATGGAGCACCTCCATATTCAGCCGGTTTTATTCACAATGTCCATTTTACGCTAAATTTTGACCGGCGTCAACAACTCTGAGACCGGGGGCTCATAAAAACGGTATTTTCCGGGGACATGACATAAAAAACGCGCCGCGGATGCCGGACAGTACGGAACAGCCGGCGTGCTGCAGGCAAAGGTACCCCCCAGACGCTTGATTCCCTTCCTGATTAAGGGTATAATGTTACACGTACTTTATGAACCGGAAAGTCTGAGGGGGTGACAGGGTGAAAAAGCCGCTGAATGGCATACAAACAGAAATGACGTCTGCACTGCCAGACGATACGTCAGGTTTGCAGTTTAAAAAAACAGTATCATTCATGAAAATGATGTTACGCCTGGTCGCACTGTCGGTTTTCATTATACGTGTGGTGATGGATTATCTGTTTTTCTGCGACAGCGCGCTCCTCGCCAACACGAGACAGATCGAATATGCAATGGTTATACTATGGGCCGGCGGTATGGCTGCTTATGCGGTGCTGAAAATGCTTTCCGGAAAAGACAGTGCGGTATCGCGGCTGGGCAGTCTTTTTAAGAATACCTTCCGTGCTGAGTATTGTATCCTGCTGGGGATCTTTGTGTGGGGGATCGTCTCCTGCGTATCGATGGGCACTGCCTACAAGGGGAATTGGGTGGAGGCAAACCGGTATGCCATGGAGGATATGGCAGTGTCCGTCCTGGTTTTTTTCCCGATGCCGCTGCTTTTTGATGATGAGGAATCCCTGAAGGTCCTGCGTGTCTGCCTGAATATTATGATGACGGTGATAACCGTCCTTATGGCTGTCGTCATTTGGAATGTCTTCCGCTCAAAGGTGATACGTTTGCCCGACGGCCTTGTGTTTATGCGCAATAATGATGAGCTTGAGATCAGCTGCAACAGAAACACGGTGGCAGCCTATGCTGCCTTTACGGCGTTCCTCTGCCCCGTAATGATGTTATCGGGCACCCGTAAATGGGCAAAGCCCCTGTATATCATCGCCTTTCTTATCCATTGGGTGATCCAGTGCCTGACTCAGTCCACCACCGGCCTACTGGTGGGGGCGTTGTCAGGCGGATTGATGTTCACTGTTTTTCTGATGGATCGCAGAAAAAAAGGCGCATTCCGGCGCAAAATTCTGATTGCGTCGCTTTGCGGTGCCGCGGTTCTGATTATTCTCTGGATGTCCAGAACATGGATATTTCGGTTTTACCAGGTATTAACCGGTTCCGCTGCCGATACCTTGAGGGATATGAGCGGCAATGACGACCTTTCGGGCCGGATCGGGATATGGAAGGCGGCTGTCAGGGCGATCTTCGGGTACAACGGAACCAGGAGCACCTTCAGGAATGCTTTGTTCGGGTATACCTTTGCGGGAGTACCCTCCGTGATTGGAGCCATTTGCGGGGGGCAGATGTATACACATAACCAGTACCTGGAGATCGGCGCAGCCATGGGCATACCGGCGCTGATGGGATACATTGCTTTTTCTGTTGTTCTTGGGATACGCGGTGCCAGGATCTTGCTGGCGGAGCGCGGCAGAGTGACGCTTCAGGAAAGGTTTATCATCATCCTGATCCTGAGCCTGGTCATTGGCAACCTGCCGGAAGGCCGCCTGATCGGCAACGGCTATATGACCGGCTGCTTCTTTTTCCTGATGTGCGGCTGGTGCAGCCGAAGGAGCAGGGACCTTGGAAAACCTTCCCTGTCATGGAAAGACCTCAAGGGCCCTGAGAACACGCAAGCGCAGGCGGACGATCAAACTTCTCTATCCGTTGACACATTGAGCGAAAGGGATTAAAATAGACATATAAACCATGCCGATGGAGGTACCGTGATGGATATAAGGTATTCCTGCAACCAAAAGGATTTCAAGCGCTACACCACCGAAGAGACCAGGAAGGAATTCCTGATCGAGAATCTGTTTATCAAGGACGAGGTGACCGCGGTCTACAGCCATGTGGACAGGATGGTGACCCTGGGAATCATGCCGGTGGACGAGTGCGTCCCCCTGGACAAGGGCATCGATATCTGGCACAATTTCGGTACGGAGTATTTCCTTGAACGCCGGGAGCTGGGCATGTTCAACGTGGGCGGGCCCGGCAAAGTGAATGTGGACGGCACCGAATATGCCCTGGGGACCAAGGATTGCCTGTACATTACCCGCGGCGCCCGGGAAGTGACCTTCTCCTCGGACTGCGGCGGGAATCCCGCCAAGTATTATATCGTATCGGCCCCGGCCCACACCAGCTACGAGACCCGGCTGATCCGCATCGCCGACGCGGCCAAGAGGCCCTGCGGCGCGGCGGAGACCAGCAACAAAAGGACCATCAACCAGTTCATCCATCCCGACGTGCTCAAAACCTGCCAGCTTTCCATGGGCATGACGGTGCTGGACACCGGAAGCGTCTGGAACACCATGCCGGCCCATACCCACGAAAGACGGATGGAGATTTATTTCTATTTCGATATCCCCAAAGACAACGTGGTGTTCCATATGATGGGCGAGGGGCAGGAAACGCGCCACATCGTGATGCAGAACGAGCAGGCGGTCATTTCGCCCTCCTGGTCCATCCACGCCGGCGCCGGCACCAGCAATTACACCTTTATCTGGGCCATGGGCGGTGAAAACCAGGCCTTTGACGACATGGACAACATCCCGACCACCCAGCTGCGCTGAAAACGGCTTCGGCGCATGGCAAATACGACCAAATTACGAAGGGAGCGATCATCTATGAACATGAAGGATTTCAGCCTCGAGGGCAAGATCGCGTGGATCACCGGCGCCAGCTATGGCATCGGCTTTGCGATCGCCGAAGCATACCATGCGGCAGGTGCAACCATCGTCTTCAACGACATCAACCAGGAACTGGTGGACCGCGGCCTGAAGGCCTATGAGGAAAAGGGCATCAAGGCCCACGGATATGTCTGCGACGTGACCAACGAGGACGCGGTCATCGAGACCGTCAAAAAGATCAACGCGGACGTGGGCGTCATCGATATCCTTGTCAACAACGCCGGCATCATCCGCCGCATCCCGATGCTGGAAATGAGCGCGGCCGATTTCCGCAAGGTCATCGACGTGGACCTGAACGCGCCGTTCATCGTTTCCAAGGCGGTGCTTCCCGGCATGATCAAAAAGGGCCACGGCAAGATTATCAACATCTGCTCCATGATGAGCGAACTGGGCCGTGAGACCGTCAGCGCCTACGCGGCGGCCAAGGGCGGACTGAAGATGCTGACCAGGAACATCTGCTCCGAATACGGCGGGGCCAATATCCAGTGCAACGGCATCGGCCCCGGCTATATCGCCACCCCCCAGACCGCCCCGCTGCGCGAGCGCCAGCCGGACGGCAGCCGCCATCCCTTCGATCAGTTCATCGTTTCCAAGACTCCCGCGGCCCGCTGGGGCAATCCCGAGGACCTGCAGGGCCCCGCGGTGTTCCTGGCCAGCGACGCCTCCAATTTCGTCAACGGCCACATCCTGTATGTGGACGGCGGCATCCTTGCCTATATCGGCAAGCAGCCCTCCTGAGGATGAACGGCCATGATCAAGGCAAATATCGGCCTGCGGCTTCATGACAGCAAGCCGGGTACGCTGTCGGAACGTTCCTTATCCGCCGCGTCTCAGGGCTTTAGGTGCGTGCACCTGGCGCTGAGCAAGGTGCTGGGCTCCGGTTTTATGGACCCCATGGTGTTCACTCCCGGTCTCGCGGCCCACGTGCGCTCGTCCATGAACGGCCTGGACATCGCGGTGCTCGGATGCTACCTGAACCTGTGCACCCCCGACGAAAGCGAATATGCCCGCACCGTTGAAAAATACGTCGCCCACCTGCGCCTGGCGCCGCAGATTTCCGCGGGCGTGGTGGGGACCGAGACCGGTAATCCCAACACCGCCTACCGCTACGACCCGGAGCACAGCCACACCGACGAGGCGCTGGAAATGTTCATCCGCAGGGTGGAGCCGGTGGTCAAAGCCGCCGAAAAACTGGGCGCGCTCCTTGCCATCGAACCGGTGTATACCCACATCGTTTCCACCCCGAAACGGGCAAGACGCGTACTGGACGCGGTGGCGTCGCCGAATCTTCGGATCATTTTCGATCCGGTCAACCTGCTGCATCCCGACAACCTCAGCCGCAGGGACGAGGTGATCGCCGAGGCGATCGAGCTCCTGGGGAAGGAAATCGATATCATCCATATCAAGGACTACATCCTCCGGGAGGACGGCAAAATGGACAGCGTCGCCGCGGGGACCGGCGAAATGGATTTCTCCGCCATCCTGCGCTTCGCCGCCCGCGTCAAGCCGGGCATCCAGATGACCCTTGAGAACACCGTTCCGGAGAACGCTGAGAACGCCCGAATCTTTGTGGACAGGGCCTATAACGAACAGGCCCAGGCCTGACGGGCGGGAATTAAAAACCAATTAAAGGCGCCGCTGAAGAAAACAGGAATCAGCGGCGCCCTTTTGATATGCGATTTGAGAGAACCCGGCGGGAAACGAGGAGCGGACTCCCAAGGAAGAGTGAGATAACAAGGAACGGGCACGACGGGGAACCTCATCCGTCTCCCCGCTGACGCTCGGATCCACCTTCCCCCGAGGGGAAGGCGATGCCGCCGCAGCTGCCGCGTACGCTGAAATGCAGCTTATGAACAGGATTTCAGGACCTTTTCTTTCTTCTCCGTCCAACCGGCAAGGAAGACCCCGTAAGCCTTCCACGTTTGGGGTTTGTTTTTTATTCCGCCGACGCCTGCAGAAGATACAGCTTTTTATAAATCCCGTTCTTTTCAAGCAGCTCCTGATGGGTGCTGCTTTCGCGGATCTGCCCGTGATGGATCACGATGATCCGGTCCGCGTTCTGGACGGTGGACAGGCGGTGGGCCACCATGATGGTGGTGCGCCCCCGCATCAGGCGTTCGAGGGCCTCGCGGATCCATAGCTCGGTTTCGGTATCGATGTTGGAGGTGGCCTCGTCAAGCACCAGGTTGCGGAGGTCATAGATGATCCGCTGCCCGGTTTTCTGGAGCGTCAGGCGCTGGATGCGGGTAATGAAGAACAGAGCGACGAGGATCGCGATGTAGACGGCGCCGGCCCGCGCCACGCCGAGGAAACGCGCTTCCGCCTCTTCGCCCGGCCCGTACGGCCCGGTGATGTAGCGGTCGATGGCGTCGCCGATCAGGATGGGGCGGTACAGGTCCAATACGGTGATGACCATAAGCAGCAAGGCGCACAGGAGAAGGGCTTTTTTGTGGGGCAGCATCATGGCGAAGAGCCGCTTGACCGCGGAGCCGGAAAAACGGACGTCCTGCGTGCCGTCCTCTTCAGGCGGGAGGGATGAACGCTTTTTTTCAGGCATTGCTGTCGTCTCCTTCCTCGTTCAGCTGCTTTTCAAGCTGCTGTTTGTCCCACAGGGACCGGTACAGCCCGCCCAGCGCCATCAGCTCGGCGTGGGTGCCGTATTCCGCCGCGCGTCCGTCGTCCAGAACCAGGATGCGGTCCGCCCCCTGGACCGAGGACAGGCGGTGGGCGATGATCAGGGTGGTCCGGCCTTTTCTCAGCCGCCGCAGGTTTTCGAGGATCTGTTTTTCGGTGTCGGTATCCACAGCCGAAAGGCAATCGTCCAGCAGAAGGATCGGCGCGTCCCTGAGAAGCGCGCGGGCGATGGCGATGCGCTGCTTCTGCCCGCCGGAAACGGTGACCCCGCGCTCGCCGAGGCGGGTGGAATAGCCATCGGGGAATTCCATGATGCTGTCGTGGATGCAGGCTGCCTTAGCCGCGTCCTCGACGGCTTTCCGGTCCGCGCCGTCCGCTCCGAAGGCGATGTTGCTTTCCACGGTGTCCGAAAACAGGAAGGAATCCTGGGGGACGCAGGCGATGTCCTGGTGCAGCACCTTCAGCGGAATATTCCTCACGGGGCGCCTGTCAAGGCACACCATGTCCGCGCGGTCGGTATCGTAAAGCCTCTCCAGCAGGCCGAACACGGTGCTTTTGCCGCAGCCGGTCCGCCCGATGATCGCAAGGACGGAGCCGGCGTCCGCATGGACGCTGACGTCCCGGAGAACCGCATTCCCGCCGCCCTCGGGATAGGCGAAGGTGAGGCCGTTCAGGTCAATTTCTCCCCGCAGGGCGTCGATGCTTTCATCGCATTCGGGGCCGTCGGTGATCTCGGGTTTTTCTGAAAGGATGGCCCGGATCCTTTTAAGCCCGGCCATGCCCTGGGAAAAGGAGGAAATGCATTCGCCGACGGCAATCATCGGCCATACGATCATGGTAATCGAAGGCCTTGACGACCCGGATGCCGGTGACCGCCTCCCGGGTCTGGTCCGTCAGTTCGCCGAAGGCCTCCTGCTTTAAAAGGAAGCGGCGGTGCATGACCTTGCCGAAGATGATATCGCCGAAGATGATCAGGATCATCGGCAGCACCGCGATCAGCGTAAGCCTCACGCTGACGTATCGCAGCATGGAATACAGGACCAGCGCCAGCATGACGGATGCGTCGAAGGTGGTGATGACGGTCATGCCCAGAAGCTGCCGGACGCTCTGGAGGTCGTTGGTAAAGTGCGCCATCAGATCGCCGGTCTTGTGGGTGTTGAAATAACAGGCGCTGAGGGTTTCCAGATGGGCGAACAGATCGTTGCGCATTTCTTTTTCGATGGAGCGCGAGGCGCCGAGCAGGAAGTATCGCCACCCGAAACGTCCCAGGACAATGACCGCGCCGAGAAGAAGGACGGTGAGGGCGACGCGCAGCGCCATGGCCGCGTCGGCCGTACCCGCGACAAGGCGGTCCGTCACCTGGCCCGTCAGCCTGGGAATGTGGGTGTTGACGGCGTCCACAACGGTCAGGGAAATGATGCCCGCGGCATACTGCGGAATATGCCCCCGGACATAACGCCAGGCAAGTATGAGCTCCTGCTTCATGGATTCCTCCGGAAAGAGTCTCGCGCGCGGCGTCCGACGGCATCAGCTGCCCGGCGTCCGCATCGGGAAGATACCCGTCCATTATAGCAGGTTTTCCCTGTTCCACCAACTGCCGCGGGCCGGGAGAAAGGCGATTTTCGCATGCTCGTTTTTGCCGTTTTCGCGTCTTCACGGGAATCGGACGCCCGGAACGGAAACGCGTGTTGTGGGATGGGAAAAAGAATGCTATAATCCGGTGGAGGGGCGGCGAAGATCCCAAAGGATCCGGCGGCCCACGGGACAGGGAGGAATGAATATGGCGGAGGAAAAAATCGCGCTGGTCACGGGCTGCGACCGCGGTCTGGGTCCGGCCCTGGCGGACGGGCTGGAAGCCCTCGGATGGCGCGTCGTCAGGTGCGCCTTGGAAGGCGCGGAAAAAGCGGCGGAGCCGGATGGCGGGCGCGCCGCGCTGCGGATGGACATTTCCCGGGACGACAGCGTCCGCGCGGCGGCGGAGGAGATATCCCGCCTGATCCCCAGGCTGGACCTGCTGGTCAACAACGCCGGGATCCTCGGGGACATGGAAAAGACCCTGGGGGAGGATATCGACACGCAGGAGATCCTGCGGGTGTTCAACGTCAACGCCCTGGGGACATTGCGGGTCACCAACGCCATGACGCCGCTTTTGATCCGTTCCGCGGCGCCGGTGGTGCTGAATATCTCTTCCGAGGCGGGCAGTGTCGGCACATGCTGGAGGCGGGGCTGGTGGGGTTACTGCATGAGCAAGGCGGCCAACAATATGCAGGGCGCCATCGCCCACAACGCCCTCAGACCCCTCGGCGGCCGGGTAATCCAGATGCATCCGGGCCACATGGCGACCTATATGCGGGGACACCTGGACGAGACGGCCCGTTTCACGCCCGCGGAAGCGGCGGAAAGAATTCTGCGCACGCTGTTTTCGCCGGACCTGAAGGCCGTGGACGAACATCCCCTGTTTATCGACCTGGACGGAAAGGAGATGGCATGGTAATGGCGGAACGCGTACTGGCTCTGGGGACCGCCGGGGCGAACGCCCCGTATCATCCCTTCGAAAACGCGGAAAAGCGCTTTACGGACATCCTGCGGGATGTCTGCGATATTGAATGCGCCGGCGGCCCTGCCGCCCTGTCGGACCTTCGGGGCCGGGCGGGGGTGCTTTCGTACCTGGACGAGTGGAAGGAAAAGCTCCGGCCGGAAAGGGCGTCGTCCCTGACCCGCTTTGTCGCGGAGGGAGGCGGGCTGCTGATTGTGCACAACGGGATCAGCATTCAGTCCGATCCCGGGGTCGAGGAGATGATCGGCGGCCGGTTCCTGAACCATCCGGCCCAGGAGGAGATCACCTTCACGCCCGGCGGATTCCTTGAGGACTGCCGCCCCTTTACGGTGAAGGAGGAGCCCTACCGATTTGCCCTGAAGGAGCCGGGGAAGATAATCCTCACCTATTGCCAGGGAGGGGAGACCTTTCCCGCGGGCTGGCGCAGAACGTACGGCAAGGGCAGGGTGGCGTACCTGTGCCCGGGGCATACCGGCGGGATCTTCGATATCCCCGCCTATCGGGATATGATTCGAAAATGCATGCGCTGGTGTCTTGGAGAGGAACTTTCATGATTACGTCCGCGCGGCGGACCCTTGAGAGGCGCAAATAAGCGAAGCCCCCGGGAATGCCGGGGGCTTCGCGCCTTATAGTGATTTGTACATTACTCCTTGTTCATAAGCAGGCGGACGCCCCGGCGGAGCACGTAGGAGCTCTCCAGCCAGTACTCGCCGCCGGACCAGGACTCGGTCTCGATGTAATACAGGGCGCCGGGAATCTGTGAGGGATCGGATACGGCCTCGAAGGACCCGTCCGACAGGCGGATATACGCTTTGGCGCTGTTCAGGCGGGAAAAGGTGGCGGACATGGCGCTGTCCACGATGTGGATCATGGAACCGTCCTCGCTGATTTCGTCGGCCAGGGCGATGTGCCCCTTGACGATGCTGAAGGAGAAGACCGCGCCTTTCGAAAACAGGGACTCCACCGATTCCCTGTCGTTGTACAGGTCGTACCGGGTGCGGAAACCGAAGTCCCTGGCCGCGTTGCCCACAAGGGTGGAATTCAGCGTGCCGCCGTCCACCAGGCAGAAGGAATATTTTTCGGCAAGGGCGGCGGGAGCGGCGTCGTCGGAGACGAACCCCAGCTTCCTCAGGGCGCTGGCCAGGGTAAAGATGGCGCAGCCGGATTCCTGAAGATTGCTGTGGCGGTATCTGACCCGGTCCCAGGAGCCGTCAAACTGGCTGAAGACCAGGTTGGGGTATTCCTTTTCGCGCGTCACCACCTCCAGGGTCTGCGTGCCGATCCTGAGGGCGGCGGGCACCCGGTCCGAGGGCACGGTGAAGGTCCACTGGGAAAACCGTCCCCGGTTGTTTTCGTCGATATAGCGGTCGATGTCCGCGTCCCCGGCGCTGATCATGCCCATTTCGCGGCCGTTTTCGTCCAGCATCAGCACGGAGGCGACGCTGGAGGTCATCTGAACGGTGACGGTGCACACATCCCCGTCCGTTTCGGCGTCGGCGAAAAGATCGTTGAAGGAGGCCTGTTCGCCGAAGGCGCTGATCCTGGCGATCATCATCCGGCCGGAGATGCCTCCGCGGGAGGCCGCGAAAAGGTAGCTTTCCTCGCCGCTGCCCTCCAGGGGGAAGGTGACGGCCCAGGAGCCGTCGCTCCGGCGCCCGGAAGCATCGGATGAGGCCACGGGCTCGCTTCCGGAAATCCGGTATACGGTGATCAGGTCCGCGTCGCCCTCCACCCGGACGAAGGCGGTGATGCTGTCCTCATAGCTGATGCCCATGGTGCTGGACAGGCTGACCGAGGTCACATCGGGTGCGGCGCTGTCCGCGCTCTGGCAGACGCTCAGGTAGGCGGCGGCGCCCCGGTCGTTCTCTACGCGGACATAGCCGGCCCTGGCAGGCTCGGCGCATTCGTCCACGGAAACCTTCAGGCTGTTTTCGGTGTATTCGGCGCGGATCCAATCGTCCGAGGGTACGGCGATCCAGTCGCTGTCGGATGAAACGGCGAATTCTCTTTCGCCTTCAGCGCCGGTCCATACGGCCATGTTTTCCCCGTCCACCGAAACGCTGCCGGCGGACGACGCGTTCAGGCTGACCTCCTGCTCGACGCCGTCGTCGGAAAGCCTTGTCACGCCGATCACGCATTTCGAAGCGCCGGAATACAGGGTGATTGTCCCGCGCCGGGGCTCGCGGCCCGGCAGGACCGTGACGAACAGCTCGGTGCCGTCCCCGCCGCAGTTGGTGGACAGCTCCAGGAAATCCGCGTCGGACTCGGCGGTCCAGATTCCCGGGGAACGGACGGTATAGCGCCGGACGCCGCCCCAGAGGCGGAAGGGCCCGGAGTCATCGCTTTCCGCGCTGATGCCCGGTCCGTCCTCCACAAGGAGCTCGGCGGAGGCCGAGGCGGAGGCGTTCTGGGAATCCGTGACGGTGCAGGTCACGGTGAAGGCGCCCACCTCGGAGGTGGTATACGAAAAGGAAGAATCGCCGCCGCTCCGGCCAAAGATGCGTTCGCCGCCGGACCGGACGGAGAAAGTATAGGTAAACGGGGGACTGCCGCCTTCGGCGGACGCGGCGTATTCCGCCGCCTGCCCCAGGGCCAGGGCCCTGTCGGCGGCGCGCAGGGTCACCTTCAGGTCGCCCGTGACGGTGAAATCGCTCTGGGCGCTGGTCCCGCTGCCGCGGTCGGTCACCCTCAGGAAATAATTGCCGGCGGCGGCGGGAATATAGGCCCCGGACGAGACGCTCACAAAGCCGGTGCGGAACAGCAGCTCCCCGCTCCGGTATACGTCGTAACGCACCTCGCCGCCCGCGCCTTCAACGTGAAAAAGGACCGTTTCCCCAAGGGAAACGGAGGGCGTATCCATGACGACGGTCACCTCGGCCGCCGCCATGGACAGAGCAAAAAACAGAACACAGGCCAAAATACACGGGAATAAGGCTTTGCGCATCAGTTCCTCCAGAGATAAGAGATGCTCTTTGGGTCACCGCATGATGATCTCTTCGCGCCGCGGTCCGTTGGAGATCATGCGGATGGGGCATTCGATCTCTTTTTCGATCGTCTCGATGTACGCGCGGCAGTTTTCCGGCAGGTCCGCGTAGGACGTGATATGACGGACGTCACATTTCCATCCGGGCAGCGTGGTATAGACGGGCTTCGCCTTTTCCACCAGCCGGGTGACGGGGAAATCGGTGAGCACCTGCCCGTCGACCTCGTAGCCGGTGCAGATCCTGATTTCGTCAAGGTAGCCCAGTACGTCCAGGTTGGTCATCACGCATTCCGTCGCGCCCTGAACCAGGCAGCCGTAGCGGGTGGCGACGCAGTCGAACCAGCCGACCCTGCGGGGACGTCCGGTTTTGGCGCCGTATTCGCCGCTGTCCCCGCCGCGCCTGCGCAGTTCCTCGGCCTCGTCGCCCTCCAGCTCGGTGACGAAGGGGCCGGCGCCCACGCAGGAGGAATAGGCCTTGGTGACGGCGATGATCTTTTCAAAGGCGGTGGGGGGGAGTCCCGCGCCCACCGTGCCGTAGCCGGCCAGGGGGGAGGAGGACGTGGTGAAGGGGAAGATGCCGTGGTCGGGATCCCTCAGCGTGCCCAGCTGGCCCTCCAGCAGGATTTTTTTGTTTTCCTTCAGGGCGCGGCGCAGGTACTGGGTGGTGTCGCACACCATCGGGCGGATCTTCTGGGCCAGATCGTAGTATTTGTCCGCCAGGGCTTCCACATCCAGGGGCTTTTCGCCGTACAGGTTTTCAAGCATGGCGTCCTTGATGACCGCGGCCCGCCTTAAGCGCTCCGTGAGCACCTCCCGGTCGTACAGCTGGTTTACCTGCAGGCCGATTTTCATATACTTGTCGCCGTAGAAGGGGGCAATGCCGGATTTGGTGGAGCCGAAGCTGTTTTTGCCCAGGCGCTTTTCCTCCAGGCAGTCAAACAGCACGTGATAGCTCATCATCACCTGGGCGCGGTCGCTGATGAGGATGGTGGGCTCGGGAACACCCCTGTCCCTGAGCGTGGCCAGCTCGGAAAGCATCTCCTCGATGTCCAGGGCGACGCCCGGGCCGATGAGGTTGGCGACGCGGGGATTGAACACGCCGCTGGGCAGAAGATGCAGGGCAAACTTGCCGTATTCGTTGATGATGGTGTGGCCCGCGTTGGCGCCGCCCTGGAAACGGATGACGATGTCGCTCTCCTGGGCGAGCATATCGGTGATTTTCCCCTTGCCTTCGTCGCCCCAGTTGGCGCCCACAATGGCATTGACCATGGTAATCCTCCTAAAAAAGAGAGCCGGGTTTGTTCATCCGGGCATCTCATGATATGCGAAAGTCGGTTAAGCCGGAAAAGCGCGGGCCGCGACGGGACAGGCGCGGACCTTCGGGGAGCGGATCAGAGGACGCCCGTGACGCGCTCCACGGCTTTCTTTGTTTTTTCCGGCGTGTTGAAGGCGGTCAGACGGAAATACCCCTCACCGCTGGGCCCGAAGCCCTCGCCCGGGGTCCCGACCACGTGCGCCTTGTCCAGCAGCAGGTCGAAGAAATCCCAGCTCTTCATTCCGTCCGGGGTCTGCATCCACACATAGGGGCTGTTGACCCCGCCGAAGCACCGGCAGCCGGCCTTCTCGAGCCCGGTGCGGATTACGGAAGCGTTGTTCAGATAAACGGCGATGCTCTCCATCACCTCGCGGTGCCCGTCCGGCGCGAATACCTGGGCCGCGGCACGCTGCACAGGATAGCTGACGCCGTTGGACTTGGTGCTCATCCTGCGCTGCCACAGCCGGTTCAGGGATACCCGCTCGTTCCCGACGGTGCCGGTTACGCCCGTCGGGATGATCATATAGCCGCACCGGACGCCGGTAAAGCCGGCGGTCTTGGAAAAGCTGCAGCATTCGATGCAGCATTTTTCGGCGCCGGGGACCTCGTAAATGCTCTGCGGGATATCCTTTTCGGTGATGAACGCCTTGTACGCCGCGTCGTATACGATCAGCGCGTCCTCCTTCAGGGCCCAGTCGACGAACACCTTCAGCTGGTCCTTTGTAAGCACCGTGCCGGTGGGGTTGTTGGGATAGCACAGGTAGATGACGTCGACATGCTCCGGGGGAAGCGGGGGCACAAAGCCGTTTTCGGCGGTGCAGGGCAGGTAGCAAAGCCCGCTCCAGCGTCCGCCGTCAAAGGTTCCGAGGCGTCCGGCCATGGCGTTGGAATCCACATAGACCGGGTATACCGGATCGGTTACTGCGATGCGGGCGTCCGCGCCGAAAAGCTCCTGCAGGTTGCCCACGTCAGGCTTGGCGCCGTCGCTGATAAAAACCTCCTCGGGCTTCAGGCTGACGCCCCGGGGAGCGTAGTCCGCCCGGATGATGGCGTCGATCAGGAAATCGTATCCGTAGTCGGGCGCGTACCCGTGGAATCCTTCCGGGGTGCCCATCTTCAGCGCCGCGTCGGCAAATACACGGGCGACGGACGGCGCGATGGGGCGGGTGACGTCCCCGATCCCGAGCCGGATCAGGTCCGCGCCCGGGTGCGCGGTCTGGTAGGCTTTGACGCGCTTGCCGATCTCGGCAAAAAGGTATCCGGCGGGCAGGGAAGCGACATGTGCGTTCAGTTTCATCGTTCGTCCTCCATTTCACATCGGTCAGGGCCGCTGAATCCCATTATAGCCGCGAAAGGGGGGAGACCGGTGTTTTTCTTGTGTACAAATCGCCGTTCAGTCCGTCCAGTCGCCTTCAAACACGTATTCGGCGGGGCCGGACTGGTACACGTGATTGTCCTCCGCGTCCCAGCGAAGGGTCAGGTTGCCGCCGGCCAGCTTCATGCTGACGGTGCGGTTGCTCAGCCCGCACAGCACCGACGCCACCAGGGCGGCGCAGGCGCCGCTGCCGCAGGCGAGGGTCTCCCCGGCGCCGCGTTCCCATACCCGCATCTGCAGGATATCCCGGGAGATGACCCGGACGAATTCCACGTTGGTACGGCGGGGAAAGAGGGGGTGATGCTCGATCATCGGGCCGATGACGCCGAGTTCCATCACCTCGGGGTCCCGCACGAAAAGCACCGCGTGGGGGTTGCCCATGCTGACGCAGGTGATGAAATGGGTCTGGCCCATGATCTGCAGGCGGTGCCGCAGCACAATCTCTCCGGGGAGGTCCACGGGAATCAGGCGGGGATCCAGCTCGGGCGTACCCATGTCCACCGTCGCCCGGGTTACGACGCCGGCCTCCACATTGAGTTTGACGCCCCTCAGGCCGGAACGGGTGGAAATCAGAAGCTCCGTTTTGTCGGTCATGCCCTTTTCATAAACGTATTTGCCGATGCATCTGAGGGCGTTCCCGCACATCTCCGCCTCGGACCCGTCGCTGTTGAAGATGCGCATGCCGAAGTCGGCGGTGTCGCTGGGCTCGATGAGCACCAGTCCGTCGCTGCCCACGCCGAAATGGGGACGGGACATGACCAAGCTGAGGCGGCCCGGGTCGGAGACGCTTTCCTCAAAGCAGTTGACATAGATATAATCGTTTCCGATTCCGTGCATTTTCGTAAAGTGCATATTACATCCTCTCCGGTGCTTCCAGACCGATCAGGTACAGCCCCGTCCTGACAACGTCGGCGCAGGCCCTGGTCAGGGCGACCCTGGCGGCGGCCACGCCGGGATCGTCATCCAGGACGCGGTTTTCATAATAGAACTTGTTGTATGCCTTGGCAATCTCCGTTACGGCCCGGGTGACAATGCTGGGCTCGTCCTTGTCGCAGGCGTCGGCCACCGCCTCGGGAAAGCGGCTCATCAGCCGCAGCAGGTACTGGCTGTCGTCATCCGTCAGCGCGTTCCAGTCCGGATCCCCGAGGGACGCGGGAGCCTTGCGCAGGACGCTGGAGCACCGGGCGTAAGTATACTGCACATAGGGGCCGGTCTCGCCGTCGAAGTTGAGGGCGCGGTCCCACCGGAAATCAATGTCCTTAATCCGGTTGTTCTGCAGCGTGGAGTAAACCACCGCGCCGACGCCCACCTGCCTGGCCACTTCCTGTTTGTTTTCCAGGTTCGGCGATTTTTCGTTGATGATTGCCAGCGCTTTTTCCTGCGCCCGTGTGAGGAGATCGTCCAGGTAAATCATCACACCGTCCCTGGTGGAAAGGGCCTGACCTTCGTAGCTGACCATGCCGAAGGCCACGTGCTTCATCTGATCAACAGCCCATGGATACCCCATCAGCTCCAGCACCTTGAACAGCTGGCGGAAATGCAGGTCCTGCTGGTAGGCGACGATATAAAGGCACTTGCTGAAATCATAGGTCTTTTTGCGGTACAGGGCGGCGGCCAGGTCCCGGGTGTGGTACAGCGTGGCCCCGTCGCTTTTTAATATGATGCAGGGCGGCATGCCGAATTCCTCCAGGTCCACCACCTTGGCTCCGTCGGAATCCTTCAGGAGGCCTTTATCCTCCAGTTCCTTCACCACCGCGCCGGTCTTGTCGGCATAAAAGCTTTCGCCGGCATAGCTGTCGAAACGGACGCCCAGGATATCGTAGACCCGCATCGCGTCCTTCAGCGTCACGTCCTTGAACCAGCGGAAGATCTCCAGGGCTTCGCTGTCGCCGTCCTCGATCTTTTTGAACCAGGCACGGCCTTCGTCCTCCAGGGCGGGGTTTTCCTTCGCCTCGGCGCTGAAGCGCTGGTAAAGACGGGTCATCTCGTCAACGCCGCCTTCCTCCACCGTTTTTTTATCGCCCCAGCGCTTGTAGGCCGCAATCATCTTGCCGAACTGGGTGCCCCAGTCCCCCAGGTGATTGATGCCCACGGTGTTCCAGCCGAGGAATTTGTAGATGCGCATCAGCGAATTGCCGATGACCGTGGTGGACAGATGCCCGATGTGGAAGCGCTTGGCGATATTGATGGAGGAATAGTCCATGCAGACGGTCTTCCCGGCCCCTTCGCTGCTGCTGCCCCATTTGCCGGGGGACGCCAGGATGGCTTCGAGGGTGCCCCTGGCAAAATTCCCGCGGTTAAAGAAAAAGTTCAGGTATCCGCCGACGCATTCCACCCTGGCGGTATCGGGGTCGTTGATATTCTGGCACAGCCTGGAGGCAATCATCGGCGGCGCCATCCTGAGGGCGCGGCTGAGCCGGAAGCACGGGAAGGCAAAATCCCCCATGGTCCTCTCCGGCGGCACTTCGAGCATTCCCCCGATATCCGCCGGCACTTCGGCGTCCGGGAAAGCCGCGCGGATCCCTTTCTCCACAAGAGCTGCGACCGCGGCGCGCATGTCCATAACAAATCCCCCTTTACCTGAAAAAGTAACAAAGAATATGTTACCATGAAACGCTGGATTTAGCAATTGCCTTTCCCCGCAAAAACCCTCCCCGCGGGCCAAAAATCGGCGGTAATCCTTTCTTTTTTTAAGAAATCCTATTGATTTTTGCGTTGAGTCGTGATAATATACATCTGTTGCCGATGAGAAACGCCCGAAGCGTTCCGGCACGGTATTCGGGGCATTAGCACAGTTGGTAGCGCGCTACATTCGCATTGTAGAGGTCAGCGGTTCGAATCCGCTATGCTCCACCACCCACCCTCGGAGGCTGAAAAGCTTCCGAGGGTTTCTTTTTGCGCCAAATTATCTATTCAGTGGGAGAAATCTGTGTAACACAGCCCCAAAGAAGCTGAAAATATGTAAAATGCAAAAAAACGACTCAACTTCTGTAAAGGATGATATATAATATAAACGTATCTTTGATTACGCGGTCGACGAAAACGTCGATCTGATGAGGCTGTTTGATTTTGATCCGTCAACGATCGTCTATCCGGGCAAAGGATCCCTGAAAATGATCTTCAAAGAGGTGAGCTGTTTATGAAGCGCATTTTTACACTGGTCCTTGCCCTGCTCCTTTTCCTTCCCTTCTTCCCCGGTTACGCGGAGGAAGAGATCCCCGCCCTTTATCCTATCCGTGAAAACGGTCTCTGGGGCTATATGAACCGGCAAGGAGAAGCGGTGATCGCCCCGCGGTGGATCGAGGCGCACCCGTTTTGCGGTGACGCTGCCATTGTGGAAACGGAAAGCGGAGAAGGCCTGATCCTTAAGAACGGTGAAATGCTGCTGAAACCGGAATACTGCTTTGCGGAAACCATGGGCGGCGGATTAAGCTATTGGAAATGGGACCCGGTTGAGGAGAAACCGGTCGGTCCGCAGGGCTTTTATGATCCTGTAAGCGGATGCCTGCTGCCGCCTTGCTATGATCGGATCTATGATTACGACGGACAGGATCTGCTGATCGCGGTGAATACTACCGAGGATGGCGAAGATCGTTACGGTTTTATCTGCCGCAGCACGGGTGAAGTCGTGTTTCCGTTCGTTTTTGACGGGCCGTATGATGACGCGGGCTTTTCCGAAGGGTATGCTCTTGCCGCATTTGAACGCGGATATCAGGGAGACGGTTCGGTATGGGGACCGGATTATCATCTCTATGACCTGGAAGAACATGAAACGGTATTTGATGACGGCATTAAGCCGGACAGCTGTGTCAGCAGCGGCGCGCTGCGAATCGCCCGGAAGCTGGGCGAGGAGGAAGCAGCCCTGCATCCGTGGGGATGGGGATTCCTGTATGGGCTCGGCACACCGGACGGCACCGTAGTCGTGGAACCGCAGTATGATTATTTGCAGTATGCGGGGGAAGGACTTTTCGATATATATCAGGATGAAAGGCACGGTCTGATGGATTCCGAGGGTCATGTAATCGTCAAGCCCATATATCACTTTGCCGAAGAAACAACAGCGCCTCAGATCATGTACCTGAATGGATACGCGGTCATTGAAGATTTCGATCCTGGTCTGTCTGAAACAGATGAATCGTCAGCTTATCGAATGATCATATTGAATTCCGGCGGTCATGAGATTTTTTCCTACACCTTTCCCGAAAATGAATGGATGTCGCTGGGGAATGTGATGCCGAACGGGCTGTTGTGGTACCGTAAAGACGATATGTACGGCCTGATGCGGATCACGGGCGACACGGTCGAATACCTGACGGATGCTGTTTTTGAAAGTCATTTCGGCGGCTATTTCAAAGGCGACGGTTTGGATTTTGCAAAAGAACATTGGTTCTCTGAAGGAACCAGCCCCGCTCGGCAGAACGGCCTTTGGGGATACATCGACGAAACCGCAGCATGGATTATTCCGCCGCAGTATGACGACGCTTCAGCTTTCAGGGACGGCCTGGCTTTAGTGGAAAAGGACGGAAAGCTGATGTACATTGAGCACAGCGGGGCTGTGGTGTGGGAGGAGGAATGACGGTGAAACGCCTGATGCTGGTTTGTGTTATGATACTGTGCCTTGTTCCTGTGAATGTGAAGGGAGATGCTGTGATGAAAGACTTCCATTATGAGCAATATGAGGAACTCTATTTCAAAATGATCGAGCGATATCCTGACCCGGAGAACGCAGCCTTCTTCTTGTATCCTGCAGCGGGCAGAGCATTGTTTGTTGTTCTCATCTTCGACATGGAGATACAGAATGGCGGACTGGCTCAATTTTTCTGGAATTGCGGAGAAAGCTATGCCAAACTGCTGCCAGACGCATTAAGATCCACAGGCTTATCGGACGTCGCAGACCTTTACGAAAGCTTCCTCCGTGATAACGCCATCACGCTTGATATCATTGCATCTTTCAGAGAACGCGCTCCGGGATTTGTTGAATCTTATGAATGGTACGACTATGACACTTTCGATGATGCATACATGAGGATTTGGGAGGAAACGGACATCAACCAGCGCTTTATCGATTATTCCGATCACCATCCTGAAATTTGGGATACACCATGATGAAAAGCGAATGAAGAAACAGGGGACGGTTCTCTGTATTGACAGAAAAGCAAAGAAAGACCTATAATGTACCGGGTGATGAATATGGCGAGAACAGCAAGAGCAGTGGGAGACAGCGGGATCTATCATGTGATGCTTCGTGGGATCAACCGGCAAAGGATCTTCGAAGACGACGAGGACCGGGAAAAGTTCCTT